>CAISPW010000001.1 GCA_903887465.1 uncultured Oscillochloris sp.
CGAGGATGGCAGTCTTCAACGCTCGGTGACGGCCTTCCCGACCGTACTCACCGAACTCTACACCACCCTCGGGCTGGATCGGGCCTTTCCACAGCACCCGGCCTTTGGTCACTATAAACTGACCTACTGGAACATGGACGATCAGCGTCCGGTAGATGCGCTGATGGGCGCATGTCTGATCCTGCGACGCTCGGTGATTGATCAGATCGGCCTCTTCGATGAACAGTTCTTTATGTACTCCGAGGAGGTTGATCTCTGTTATCGGCTACGCCGCGCAGGTTGGAAGAACTACTTTATCCCCGACGTTACGGCCACCCACATCTGGGGCGGTAGCTCGCGCCTGGTGCCACAGACCACCTTCCTGCGCCTCTTTCGCAGCCGGGTGCAGTTCTTCCGCAAGCACTACGGATTGGCGAGCGTTGTCGCCTACAAGCTTGTCCTACTGACCGCCAGCGCCATGCGCGTCATCGGCGGGCCAATCGTCTTCGCCCTGCGGCGTGATCTGCACGTGATTCAGACTACTCAAAACTACGCATCGCTGCTGCGCGTCGTGCCTACTCTTTAAGGAGCGTCGCTCATGGTTGATACCCCAGCCTCGCCAGAGTACGCTGTCGTTCCGGATCGGGCACGTGCGGCGCGGCGCTGGTACGATCTGAGTGAGCGCTGGATTATCGGCGGGGTGATCGCGCTGGTGCTGGCGATCACCGCCTTGCCCTATCTCTACGGCTACCTGTCGAGCCCGCCCGAGCGACGCTTCCAGGGGATCATTTTTGATGTGCCGGATACGGTTCAGTACTTCTCCTGGCTACGCGACCACCGCAGCAACTGGCTGGTGCCGAACCGGATGACCGCCGAGCCAAATCCGCCCGCGCTCTTCAACCTGCTCTGGCTGATTGTGGGTCGACTCCAGGTCGTCACGGGCTGGAGCATCCCGGCACTCTTCCAGGGGCTACGCCTCATCGCAGGTACGGCCCTGCTGCTGATGCTCTACCCGGTGATCGCACGCTTCACCAGCGGTCGTGCCGAGCGACTCAACGCCTACCTACTGATCACCCTCGGTGCCGGGCTAGGTTGGATCTGGGTGATCGTCAAGTATGCGCGTGGCATGAGCGGCGTACCGTTCCCGCTCGATGTCTACGTGGCCGAACCGAATACCCTGCTGGTGATCGCGGCCTTCCCGCACTTCGCCGTCGCCACAACCCTGATCCTGGCGATCTTCTGGTGCTTTTTGCGCGTTTTGGATCGGCATAGCCGCCTGGCGGTGGTCGGCGCGGCCACGCTCGCGCTGCTGCTTACCCTCCAGCATGCCTACGATCTGCTGATCATTAGTCTGGTGCCTGCCGGTGCCCTCGCCTTGATCTGGCTGCGCGACCGACGCATCCCCTGGTTTGGTGGGGTGTCGCTGGCGCTGATCGGCGGCGTGGCCGCTCCGCCCGCCCTCTACTTCACCTGGATCACCAGCCGCGACCCGCTGTGGCGTCAGGTACTGGCGCAGTTTGCCAACGCCGGGGTCTACACGCCGTCACCGCTACATCTGTTGGTGCTGATCGGACTTCCGCTGTTCGTGGTGATTAGCACGGCGATCTATGGCATATTCACCACGCGAGGTCAGCTAAAGATTACTCACGCTCTGGCCACCGCCAGTAACGCGGATCTCCTGCTGCTATCCTGGCTATTGGTTGGATTCCTCCTGCTCTACATTCCTAGCGACTTCCAGATCCACATGCTCACGGCATGGCAGGTGCCGGTGGGAATATTCGCCGTGCGCCTGCTGCACCGCCAGATTATGCCTGCCATCGCACGCAAACGGGCGCGTCTGTCCAAGATGCTACCCACCTTGCTCCTGCTCGCCGTCCTGCCCACCAACCTCTACCTGCTGACATGGCGCGGCTACGACCTGAATCGTCATCAGGCACCCTACTATCTCAGCCGGGGCGAGGAATCTGCGCTGCGCTGGCTTGGTGTGCAGGCCACCCGTGCGGATGTGGTGCTGAGCGGGCTGGATGTCGGCCAGTATGTGCCGGTCTATAGCGATGCGCGCACATTTCTCGGCCATTGGGCGCAGACGGTTGCGTACTATGACAAGCAGGCTGGGGTGTCGCGCTTCTTCGCGGCGGCAACGCCCGAGGTTGAACGCAGTACACTGCTGCGCCGCTTCGCGGTGACGTATGTCGTCTACGGTGCCGAGGAGCGCGCCCTGGGCCAGTTTGACCCAGGCGGCTCCGCGTTGTTTGTACCGGTCTTCCGCGCCGAGGACGTGACGATCTACGGAGTGCGCTGAAGGAGTAATGATGATCACTTCTGCTGCTGTCAAGGTACAACCAATAAATCGCACATGGGAGGGAATAGCCCTGGTCGGGATAATCATCCTGGCCTTGTTGCTTGCTCTCGTGAACCTGCCCTACGCGCCGCGCACGTGGTTCGATGAGGGTTCACATCTGCACGTGCCGAAGACGCTGGTGCAGCGCGGGGTTTACGCCGACATCAGCAGCGAGGGATTCCGCTACTACGGCCCCACCGTCGGTGTCGGCCCAACGGTGATGTTGCCGATCGCCCTAGTGTTTCAGCTTTTTGGGGTCGGCCTGCTCCAGGGGCGGCTCGTGATCGCGGCTTACGGGCTGCTGGCCTTCGCCGTCGGATTCGCCCTGGCTCGCAAGATTCACGGCGGTAGAGTGGCTCTGCTCTCCCTGGCCCTGTCACTTGCCTCGCGCACCGTCGGATTCGACGGCATGGTCGAGTACAGTCGGCAGGTGCTGGGTGAGATACCCGGCTTGGCTTTTCTCTTCCTGGGTGCCCTCGCCTGGATCAGCGCGCTCCATAGCCGCGACCGAGTGACAGTACTCAGCAGCTTGGCGGGCCTTGGATTTGGCTTGGCTCTGGTGACGAAAAACCAGTTTGTGCTTATCCTGCCACCGACTCTAGTTCTGCTAGCTCTGCTCGACTGGCGCTACTACCGCGCTGGGAACTGGGCGCACCGGCTCTTGCCGGTGATTATCGCCTGTGCCTGCTTTGGTCTGTGGACCCTCGTGCAACTCCAGTTTCTCGGGCCGGGCGGTTTTGCAGCGAACCTGGCCCAGACTCGTCAGGCCGCCGGGGGAGCGATCTTCGTCTTTGATCGAGAGGCGAGTCTGCGGGCGGTGCGCTATATCATTCAGCCCTACGGCGGTCTGCTACTGCCCGCCCTAGCCTATGGCCTGTGGCGCTGCCGCGCCCGCACGCCCCAGGCTCTCAGCGAACTGCTGCTGCTGTTGCTCCCCATCCTCTGGCTTTGCTGGTATCTGGTCTCTCTGGGCTGGCCGCGCTACGCCTTCCCCGCCGTGGCCTTCGGTGCCCTGGCCGTAGCTCGGCTCTTGGCCGATATGATCGGCACCCTGCGCACGGGTCGCCGCCCGATTCTGGCCTGGGCCGTCGTTGCCTACGCCGCCCTGATCATCGCTCTGCCGATCACCCTGAGCGCACAGGCCATCCTCCAGGCCGACGACAGCGCCCAGCGCATGGCCGCCTACCTTGATGCCCATGTGCCGACAACCAGCATTGTGGAAACCTGGGAGCCTGAGCTGGGTGTGCTTACCGACCACCGCTACCACTATCCGCCGATCTCGCTCCTCGATACCGCCGTGCGCCAGACCTGGCTCAGTGGCCCGGCCCTGCGCTACGACGGACTGAGCGACCGGCCACAGTTTGTGGTTGTTGGCTCGTTTGGCGCGTGGGTTGGGATCTACGCCGGCGAGATACTTGAGCGGGACTACACCCTCACCCAGCACGAAGGGCTGTATAACCTCTATGTACGGCGACCATGAGAAACGGAGTACGAGCCTATGCGCCGCACCGCCGTCCTTTTCTGCCTGCTGCTGATCTGCTACGCCTACACCTTGCCGCGCTGGGCCGATTGGAACCAGAACTCGCGGCTGGATCTGGTGCTGGCGCTGGTGGACGACGGCACGGTCAGCATTGATCGTTATGTCGCCAACACCGGCGACTACGCCCTCTACCGGGGACGCACCTACAGCGATAAGCCTCCGGGTCTCTCGTTGCTGGCGATGCCCGCCTACATGGCCCTGAGCCCGATCCTCAATCTGCCGCCGGTGGCCGAACGTCTTTCCCGCCTCGGTCGTGTCGGGTCGCTAGAGAGTAGCCTGCGCGCCGAAGGAAGTGGACTGCGCGAGGATAAGCTGCGCGTGGCGCTGGTTCAGTATCTGCTTACCTTGCTGGCTGTGGCCACGCCTGCGGCGGCGCTGGGAGTCCTCTTCTACCGGCTCTTGCTGCGCCTGGGCGCGGGCGAACCGCTGGCGGCGCTGGGAACTTTGGCCTATGGCCTGGGGACAACCGCCGTGCCCTACGCCGGTAACTTCTACAGCCATCAGCTCTGTGCGGCCCTGCTGTTCGGTGCATTTGCCCTCGCGTGGCCGGGAGACTCTGTCCGACGGTTTGGTGATGCGCGTGGCCTGCTCTGCGGGCTGCTGCTGGGCTGGGCCGTGATCAGCGAGTACCCCGTGGCCCTCGCGGCAACCGTGATCGGCGTCTACGCCCTGGTTCGGCGCGGGCCACGCTGGATTATGCCCCTCGCAGTCGGCGCTGCCTTGCCTGGATTATTGCTTGTTACTTACGATATGAGAGCCTTCGGGACGATCTTTCCGGTTGGCTATGCCTACTCGGCCCTCTGGCAGGATCAGCATCACACCGGCTTTATGAGTATCACCTACCCGCACCCTGCGGCGCTGTGGGGACTCACGTTCGGCCTGTTCCGTGGGCTGTTTGTGCGCGCTCCCTGGCTGCTTCTGGCGCTCCCTGGATTCCTCGCCTGGTGGCGCATGGGTCGCTTACGGGCCGAGTGGTGGGCGCTGATGCTGGTGGTTCTGTTCACCCTGCTCTTCTACGGCTCCTCAATGATGTGGTGGGGCGGATTTGCCGCCGGGCCGCGCTATATCGTACCGATGATTCCCTTCCTGGCCATCCCCGCTGGATACTGGGTCGCCACGCACTGGCAGCGCTCGGCCCACCGCTCGTTGTCGGTGATCCTGATTGTCCTGTCAGTCGGTATGGTGTGGCTGGAGACATGCGCAGGCCAGAGTTTCCCACCGGACACGATCACAAATCCGTGGATCGGCTACGTGCTGCCTGCCTGGGTCACTGGCGATAATGCCCGCAATCTGGGCATGGCCCTCGGATTGCGCGGCCCGGCCAGCCTGGTGCCTTTGATGGTGATCGTGATCAGTGCGGGTATGTTTTTGCTCTGGACAAGGCGCACTCTTGCGCCCGCCACAGCACCCGCCGTCGCTGGAGAATAGATCCTTATGCACATTCTCCTGCTCACCCAGGTGCTGCCCTACCCGCCTGACAGCGGGCCGAAGGTGAAGACTTACCACCTGCTGAGGCACCTCGCGGCCCACCACGAGGTTACGCTGGTCTCTCTGGTGCGCTCACCAGCCGAGGTTGCTCGCGCCCAGGAGTTGCGTGATCTCTGCGCCGAGGTTCATACGGTGCCGCTGCGCCGCTCGCGCCTGCGCGATGCCTACTACCTGGCCCGCAGCCTCCTGCGCGGTGAATCTTTTATTATCAGCCGCGACCAC
>CAISPW010000002.1 GCA_903887465.1 uncultured Oscillochloris sp.
AACGCGGCCTATAACCAAATTGCGAACGTAGCGCCTGATGCCTTCGGGCCAGGGCGTAGGGGCTGTGTAGTCCAGCCTGTCAGGATTGCCCTGCCAAACCGGAAGCAAGCGTCATAAAACGCTATGCTTTTGGATACTATAATAATCTGGTGTCGTTATAAACTCTTGGGAGTAGCGCGTGATCGACCTGAAACTTGAAACCTTGCACCTGAGATCTTTTTCTGAGGGAATCACCCCAATGAGCGGCGCAACGATCCTAGTTGCCGACGACGAGTCTGTCGCCCGCGAGCTGATCTCCAACTACCTAGCCCGCGATGGGCACAGCCTGCACACGGCCACGAACGGTGTGGAATGCCTACGTCTGGCGCGCGAGATACTGCCCGACCTCATCCTGCTCGACGTGATGATGCCAACCATGGATGGCCTGGAGACCTGCCGCCGCCTGCGGATCGACCCGCTGCTGGGCGAGGTACCGGTGCTGATTATCTCGACCCTGGACGACCGCAACTCGCGGCTGGCCGGCATCGCCGCCGGCGCGGACGACTTCCTGACCAAGCCGATTGACTCGCTGGAGCTGCGGGTGCGCGTCCAGTCAATCGTCCGAATGAATCGCTACCGCAAGCTCCACGAGGGCCGCCGCGAGCTAGAGACCGCCTACATCGCGCTTCAGCAAGCCTACGACACCACGATTGTCGGCTGGTCGCGCGCCCTCGACCTGCGCGACCAAGAAACCGAGGGGCACAGCCAGCGGGTGACCGAGATGACCGTGCGTATGGCTCAGGCGATTGGCATGTCCGACGACGATATCGTCCACGTGCGCCGAGGTTCTCTGCTGCACGACGTGGGCAAGCTGGGCATCCCCGACGCGATCCTGCACAAGCCGGGCCCGCTCTCCCCAGAGGAGTGGGTGATCATGCACAAGCACCCCGAGTACGCCTACGAGTGGCTCACCCCCATCGAATACCTGCGACCGGCCCTCGATATCCCCTACTGTCACCACGAAAAATGGGACGGCAGTGGCTACCCGCGCGGGCTGGCCGGTATCGCGATCCCGCTGGCCGCTCGTATCTTTGCCTTCGCCGATGTCTGGGACGCCCTGCGCTCCGACCGGCCCTACCGCGCGGGCTGGCCGATCCAGCGGGTGAGGGATCACATCGCCAACCTGGCCGGAAGCCACTTCGACCCCGACATCACCCCGACCTTTCTGGCGCTCCACGAAATGGATGTATGAGCGATCCCCCACCGAGAGGCGATCTTGACGTAGCCCTGGTCGTAGGGATGACAGCCTCGCTGAAAGCCCCCGTCACCGTCGCGTGTAGATAAAGGTGCCGAGGGCTAGGGCCAGGAGCGCGACGCCCAAGCTGAAGGCCAGCCCGTCGGGCGCGCCCGACGGCTGTGGCGGGGTCGCCCTGGCCAGCGGCAGCGCGGGTGTCGCCGGGCTCTGCGTGACCGCCGCCGCCGACACGCCCGCAGCGATATCTGCGCTGGGGACAACCGCCGCCGCGCCCACCACCTGGGACGCACCGCCGCTGTCATTGGCCGTCGACTCGCCTGCCGGGTCGCCCTGGCGGACGGCGGCGGGGGCGGGGGCCGACGTACTCGCGGGCGCACCGACGGCGACCAGCGGTGCGGCGGCGACCATCATCGTCGGCACCTGGGCCACGATAGGCTCCATCGTCGGTGCCGAGGCCGCCGCCATGCTCCCGCCCATACTGCTGAACATTTGTAGGCTGGCCATCAGCACCAGGGCCAGGCCGACCAGCCCGCCGCCAAGCTGCATGGCCCATGCCAGAGCCAGGATGCCGCGTCGTCTGGTAGCCGTGGCCGGGCTAAGGGTGAATGAGCGCGGCGGGCGCAGCGGCTCCAGACTGCGCAGCACAGACGCCGTGGTCCGTAGATCCTCAAGCTCAGCCCGCAGGCGCGGCTCGACGCCAAGGCGACGCTCCAGCTTGGCCCGTTCAGCTGGGCCGAGCTGGTTATCTATGTAGCCTGACAGCAGCTCAAGGTCGCCGTCGGGAAGGCTATTCATGTCTGGCTGAGAAGTGTTCATCGTCTCTACTCTACCCGTAAGCCCGCGCGACGGAGCTCACCCATAACGTATTTTTTCAGCTATCCGTCATCATGACGAAATTTTGACGGTAGCAGTTCCCCCGCCCGCAGGATATCGCGCAGCCTGGCCCGCCCCCGGCTCAGGCGCGACTTAACCGTGCCGAGGTTGGCCCCCGTCACCTCGGCGATCTCCTCGTAGGCCATGCCCTGAATATCACTGAGGATAATCACCGCGCGCTGATCTGCGGGCAGGTCGGCCAGCCCGCGCGTAATAGCGGCACCGAGTTCGCGGCGCAGAGCGATATCGTCGGGCCGCTCGCCCTGGTCGGGCAGATCGAAGCCGACGCCATCATCGTCAGCGCTGCCAAGCGCCTGGAGCGAAGTCGAGGGACGGCGCTTGCGGGCGCGCAGGGCGTCGTAACATGCGTTGGTGGCGATCCGCAGCAGCCAGGAGCGAAACATGCCGCCGCGAAAGCGGCCCAGGCTGCGGTAGGCCGCGATGAACGTGTCCTGCGCGGTGTCGGCGGCGGAGTCGGCGTCGCCCAGCATGCGATAGCACAGGTTATAGACGCGCACCTCGTAGAGCCGCACCAGCTGGTTGAACGAGTCAACGTCGCCACGCTGCGCAGACTCTACAAGGTGCTGCTCTTCGTTGGACATAGGTGTCGGCGCTGCCTTCTTCGATGCGGAACGCCGCCCATTATAGCATTCTGAGGCTGCGCACCATGTGCCACGCTTAGGATTGCCCAGGGCGGGTGCAACGTCGCCTCTGGCGGGGGTTTGGGGGTGGCAAAGCCACCCCCGAACGATCTTTTTTGGTGGGTTTTTGGCGGCGAAGCCG
>CAISPW010000003.1 GCA_903887465.1 uncultured Oscillochloris sp.
CCGCCATCGGCGGGTATCGTGCGGTGGAGCGGGCCAAAGCCTGCAAGGCCCAGCGTGCCAGGTCAGCGAAACTCGGCCAGGTCACGTTCCTCGATCGAAGGCATAAAGCGTGACATCTCGACCATCTTGAAGATCTTTTGGTGGTGCAGGCTGACGTGCATTGCGAAGAGCTTGTACCCCGACTTGCGCGCTGAGACCACAAACTTCAGCAGGGCCGAGATCCCAGCCGAGTTAATGAACGAGACCTCGCTGAAGTCGAGGACGGTGATCGGGCGCATATGCTCACACTCGGCGGCGATTGCCCCCGCCGAGATCGCGTCCACGCTGGTGCTTGTAATATGCAGGACGGCGACATCACCAAACTCTTCCCGCCGAACAATATCGCTCATGGCTGCTCTTCTCTCCGGTAGAGCCGTAGGGTGAGCACGGTGCCCTTCTGTGAGGAGTTCACCTCGTAGTCATCTACAAGCTCGCTGATCAGGTACAGGCCGAAGCCGCGCAGATGGCCCGACTCAAGGCTCTGCTCGTCGATCATGTGGCGCGAGACATCGTGCCGTTCCATGCCGGTCCCCTGGTCGCTGATCCGGATCTCCAGCTTCTCGCCGTCGATCTCGAAGACCACCGCGACCAGATTGCTGGCCTCACCTCGGGTGCCATGGTCGATTGCGTTATTCACTGCCTCGCTGATGGCCAGCTTCAGATCCTCGACTCGCTCGTCCGAGAACCCGAAGGCCGCGCCAACCTCAGCGGCGCTCGCGCGTACCACGCGCTCGAAGATCGGGTTCGAGGGGATGCTAAGCTCTACGCGCTGCATGCGGCCCCCTGTCTTGCTCTGTGGCAACGCGCCGTTTGGGCGCATATACTACGATAACAAATGGAAAGAACCAGCGGCGTGCGGCGACTCGGCCCTTGCCCCTGGATCACACCTGTGTGCGGGTAGGGACGGCTTGCGAGCCGCCCCTCGTCTAATGAGGCTGAGGCAGACCATCGCGCCAACGAAGTTTCTGGCCGCCCTTAAACTTCTACCGGGGGAGGTGCGGTGGGTAGCGGGCGGCGACGCGGGCCACCGAGGCTCGCGAGCGTATCGCTCTGGTGGGCGAGGTGATCGTAGCGCCGCAGGTATGCTTTGCCGAGCGAGGTGTTGCCGATCTGGAGGTAGCAGGCCCCCAGGTAGTAGAGCGCCTGGGCGTGGCGCGGGTTGCGCCGCAGTACCTTCTCGAAGAGCGGGATGGCGCGCCCCGGCTCGCTCAACTCTTTATAGCACAGGCCGAGCATGAAGTTCGTCTCCACATCTTCGGGCCAGTGATCCAGCACATGGGCGAACTCATTAGCTGCCAGGTCGAATCGGCTGCGCCGCACATACATGTAGCCCAGATCGTAGCGCAGAGAGTGGGCGTTGGGTGCCAGTTCCACCGCTTTGCGCCAGGCGGCCAGCGCCCAGTTCTCACGGCCGAGTACGTTGTAGATGAAGCCGAGCAGATAGTTGGCCTGCGGGTCGTTCGGCAGGAGCTGCACGGCGCGCTCGAAGGCGCGGGCGGCGGCCGGATTCAGGCCCATATCGTAGAGCAGCTTGCCCATGTTCAAGAAGAGCGCCCCGTTACCTGGGTTCAGCCGGGCGCATTCGAAGAGCATGTCGTAGGCATGCTTGGGCCGCTTGAACAGGCGCAGCACCGCGCTCATGCGCAGGCGCACATTGACGTAGTGCTTATCTTGGGGCGGAACCTGGCCGTACTCATCCAGCGACTCATCCCAGCGGCGCTGGCGGGCCAGGAGGTTGCCCAGCAGGTAGCGGGCGTGGTACTCCTGGGGCCGCCACTGGAGCAGGGCGCGGTAGATCCGCTCGGCCTCGTCCTCGTAGCTCTGTGACTTCAGCGCCTGGCTGAGCCGGTAGTACCACTGGGCCACCTCCTCCTCGGAGCGGCTCACCAGCGTGTTCTCATAGACCCCGGTGTCGGGCGAGATGAAGGTCGGCTCGACACGCAGAGCCTCGGCAAAGCACTTCTGGGCCAGTTCGTGGGCACCGTGGCTCTGGTGCATCAGCCCCATGTAGTAACGCGGCTCGGCGGCCTGCGGGCGGGCGTTGCACGCGCTGTTGTAGTGGATGTAGGCCCGTCCGGCGTCATCGATCTTCTGGTAGCAGCGGCCCAGGGCGAAGTGGGCCTCGTAGAGGTTCGGGTTGTGCTCCAGGGTCTCGCGAAAGGCGGCGATTGCTCGGTCGAATTGGCCACGGGCGGCAAAGGCGACGCCTAGGTTATAGTGGGCCTCGGCCAGCTGGTGATCCGTCTGCACCGCCTCCAGGTACTCGCGCAGCGAGCTCTCCCAGTCGTCCTGGAAGGCTAGCGCATTGCCGATGTACAGGTAGATGATCGCGCGCTCGCGCTCGTAGATCTGGGCCTGCTCCTCGCCGTCCACATAGGCGGCGATCAGGGCGGCCTTAAAATGTTCGATCGCCTCGGCATAGGCGGCCCGCAGGTAGGATCGCATGCCCTGGCTAAACGCCGCCCCCAGGCGCGTGCCGGTCATAAACCGCTCGCTGCCGACGAAGGTGTCGAGGTCGAGGGGCATAAAGTGTAGCTGGTCGTTCGTAGCCATAGGATTCTCCGAATTACCCGCTCATTGCCCGGGCCTCCCGGGCCTCATACTATAGCACGCTGAGTCACCCAATGTGTATAACGGTCTTGTGATGCCAGGGCTGCTGCACCGTCGTATGGGGCTGCATCCCAGATCTCGCTTTTTGGTAGATTTTGGCGGTGAGGCTGCCGAAATCTAACCCAAAAAGATCGTTCGGGGGTGGCGAATGTACTCCCAAATCCTCGCCGGAGGCGCTGGTGCAAGCGCCCTGCTGGTTATGCACGGTAGTCCTCTAGGGCTAGGCGCAGCTGCTGGTTGAGCTCGCGGGCCAGCCCGCGTCCGAGATGGGCCTGGGCATGTTTCATGATCTCGGGCAGGTCGGCGATCCATGCCTCGGCATTGGCGTCGGCCAGGGGCATCAGATGTGCGTCCCAGAGCAGGGCCGCCGACTCTGCGCCGAGTACATCCTCCACAATACTACGGAGCTCGGTGCCCAGATGCGTGAGCCGGCGGCGCAGCACCACCACCGTCACATCGTCGCTCTGGAGCGCCGATCCGGCCCAGGCCCGCAGTTCATGCAGCATTCGCGCCACCATGGCCCGTGGCTTGAGCTGGCGGTTTGCGGCGATCAGCGCCTCCAGACGCTCGTATGTGTAGATCTCGCCGGCCGGATTCTCCGCCTCAAGCACCCCGTCGGTGTAGAGAACCACGCTGTCGCCCGGCCCAAGCCAGGCCCTGGCCTCGCGGTAGGCGCTGTCGGGGTCGACGCCCAGCGGTAGTCCCGAGAGTTCGATCTCGCTCACCGCGCCGTTGACGAGCATCGGGAAGGTGTGCCCCGCGTTGGCCAGGTGCAGGTCGCCGCAGGCGGTGTCGAGCCGAGCGTACAGCATCGTCACCATGCCCTGCGGGATCTCGCTCAACACGCCCCGGTTGACGCCCTCCAGGGTGTTAGCCGGTGTCCCGTCGCGCCGGGCCTCGTGCCGGAAGACGGTGCGCGCCACCGCCATGCGCAGGGCGGCCGGCAGCCCCTTGCCGCTCACGTCCCCGATCATGATCCCCTGGATGCCGTCGCCGAACGTCAAGAAGTCATACAGGTCGCCGCCGAGATCGCGGGCTGGCAGCGAGATCGCCGCTAACTCCCAGCCGATCAGGTGCGGTGCCGCCTCAAGCAGCAGCCCCTGCTGGATGTCGCGGGCCATCTGGAGATCTTGTTCGAGCTCGGCGGCCCGGCGCTGCTGCTCGCTGGATCGCTCCAGGGCGGCACGATCGACCGGGGCGGCCTTGGGGTCCGCACGCCGCCGCCGTCCTAGCCGGGCAGTTGTGCGGTGGCCAAGCATCGAGATCCAGGTTGTGTGGGCGCTGTGCTGATTCATGATTATACTAATGTAGATAGTAAAAGGGGTTGGCCCCCTTTTATGCTCCCCCACCGCCCAATAGCGCCAGATATCTTTGACAGGTCTCGGCCAGCCACCCAACCGCCACTCCATCGATGAGCTGATCGGGCGAGTGCCCGGTAAGCTTCTGGATGGTGTTGCGGTACTCGCGCAGGGCGGCCTCGGGGCGGTCGATCTGGCGGTAACATTCTGCGAGGTGGAACGAGATGAGCGGTGCGGCGGTGTCTAAATAGCGCGCCCGCTCAAGCTGGCGGATCGCCTCGACGGGCTGACCCTGCCGGGCGTAGATCATGCCGATCAGCAGGTGCGCCTCGGTGGTCAGCGGATCAAGCTCCAACGCCCGGCGGGCCTCGGCCGCTGCGAGATCTAGGTCGCCACGGTTGGCGTGGGCTCGTGCGGTCAGGGCCAGAATCTGCGGCGCTTGCTCGCCCCGCAGCGCTGCGGCGTAGAGCAGATCTAATGCCGCGTCGCCGTTCCCCGCGTCGATCAGCGCCCTGCCGCGCTCCGCAATCTCGGCGTCGTCTGGGCGAGAGCGTGCCGGGGCGATCCTGGCGCGTGGTGGGCGCGCTGATTGAATGGCAGGCAAAACCGGCAGCGCCGCCGTGGGCGGGCGCAATGCGCGCTGCGACTCTTTATAGTAAACGTAGGTTCCGCTCACTTCTCGCCAGTGAAAACGGCTAAAAATATTCCAGAGGGTCTCGGAGAATCCCAGGAAGAGCGCACCATCCTCGGCCAACGCCTCGTAGAAACGCCCCATCAGCGCCCGGCACGTCTCTAGCTGAAAGTAGATCGTCACATTCTGGCAGAAGATCATGTGGACGCCGATCAGTTCGGGCGGGATCGGGTCGAGCAGGTTACGTCGCTCGAAGCGCACGATCCGGCGCAGATGCTCGCCCACGGCCAGACCGTCGCTGCCGCTGGGGGTGAAGAAGCGCCTGCGCTGGGCCTCGCTCAGGTTGCCGAGGGCGCGCCCTCGGTAGATGCCGGCCCGCGCCCGGGCCAGGGCGGCCTCGCTCAAGTCGCTGGCCACGATCTCGATCGGGCGCGACGGCGCACTGTCCAGCGCCTCGATGGCGGCGATAGCGATCGAGTATGCCTCCTCACCGGTCGCGCAGCCGGCGCTCCAGATACGGATGGGCGCGCCCGGCGGCAGGCGGCGGTGCAGGTCGGGTAGGGTGGTCTGGCGCAGGGCGGCCATATGCGGACGGTTACGGAAGAAGACCGTCTCGTGGTTCACGAGCAGTTCAGCGAGCGCGTGTATCTCGTCGCGGCTCGCGGGGTCGGCCAGGTGTGCGGCATAGTCGTGTACCGATTGCCCGCGCAGGGCCGCGCGGTGTGTCGCCGCGCTGCGCAGCGTCTGCTGCCGCGAGTCATCAAGGTAGACGCCGCAGTAGCTCGCGAGCAGGTCGCGCAGGGTGGCGAGTTGCTTGGCGCTGAGATCTTCGGTTGTGGCGATGCGCTGGCTCACCCGATATTTCCTCGCTTTGCGCCGATATGGGAGGTCAGGGCTTCGATGATCTTGTCGGGGGGGAGGACCACCTGCACGGCGTTCAGATCAATCGCGGCCTTGGGCATGCCGAAGATCGTGCAGGTGGCCTCATCCTGGGCAATCGTGAATCCGCCGGCGTGGCGGATGGAGCACATGCCCTGGGCACCGTCGCGGCCCATGCCGGTGAGCAGCACGCCGGTGGCGGCAGGGCCGCAGATCTCGGCCACTGACTGCATGGTGACGTCAATCGTCGGGCGCGGGATGAGCAGTGGCTGTGTGCAGAGCTTTACGCGGCCATCACTGGTGACCATAAGGTCGAACCGGTCGGGTGCGACGATCACCTGGCCGGGCTTGATGAGGGCACCGTCTTCCGCAATGCTAATCGGCAAGGCTGAGGAGAGGACCATCCACTCGACCATACCCGCGCTAAAGCCCTGAGCGATGTGTTGCACCACCAGCACGGCCGCGTCGTAGTTGGTGGGCAGGCCAGCCAGGATCTGCCGCACCACCCGTGGTCCGCCGGTCGATGCGCCGATCACCACGATGGGGCATCCTGAAGGTTGAAGGTTGAATGCTGAATGATCGGACGTTGATCCGCTCTGGGGTCTGGAGAGATCGGCCGATGCGGGCCGATGTGACCGCTCAATATTCAGCGTCGACCATTCAGGATTATTTTTCCGCCGCCCGCGCAGATGAGTCACCACCTTTACCCTGGCGAGGAGCGTGATCTTGCGCACCAGGGCGATCCGCGCGCGCTCTAGGTCGGCGCTATTGCTAATCTTAGGCTTCTCCATCACATCGAGGGCACCGGCACCGAGCATCTGGAAGGTGATGTCGATATCGTATCGGGTCAGCGAGGCGGTGAGTACCAAGATCGGGGTGGGCTGGTAGGCCATGATCTGGCGGGTTGTCTCGACGCCATCCATCACCGGCATCCGCACGTCCAGGGTGATCAGATCGGGCCGCAACTCAGCCGTGCGGGCCAGAGCCTCCCGCCCGTCGGCGGCCTCGCCGATCACGGTGAGCTTTGAGTCGCTCTCGATCATGGTGCGGATCAGCCGCCGCATCATTGCGGAGTCATCGACGATGAGGATACGCAGCGGTCGATCCATGTCACATCTCGAGAATCATCTTGACGCGGTTGGGCAGGTTGAGCAGGTCAATGTCTTTGTTCAGATAATCGTCCACTCCGGCCTCGAATGCGGCGTGCTTGTCGTCGCTTGAGGTGAGCATAATGATCCGCAGGTCATCGAGCGTCGGGTCGTCGCGCAGGCGGCGGCAGACCTCGTAGCCGTCGATGCCGGGCATCTGCACATCGAGGACCATCAGGTCGGGCACCTCGCTGGCGATCGCGTTCAGGGCGTCCTCGCCGCTATGGGCGAGGCGCACCTGGAAGCCAAACATCTCTAGGCGCAGCTTGACGATATCGGTGACGAGCTTACTGTCGTCGACGACGAGTATCTTACCTGGCATGGCGTCCTCATGGTGCCCGACTCTCAGCTCGTGGGCGGGCTGAAAGGGAGCGTGATAGTTCGAGCTGCGGAGGGGCGGTTAGGGCTCTGGTCCAAGCAGTTGCTGGATCACCTCAAGCAAGCTGCCCTGGTCGAACTGGCTTTTGACGATGTACGCCTGCGCACCGGCCTCAAGGCCACGTCGGCGGTGATCTTCAGAGGCCAGGCTGGTGATCAGGATCACGGGGAGTTCGGGCATCGCGAGCTCGCTGCGGATGCGCTCGGTGAGCTGGAACCCATCGACGCGCGGCATTTCGACATCGCTTACGACGAGATCGTAGGCTTGTGCGCGGAGTTTGTCAAGGGCATCGGCCCCATCCACCGCCGCAGTCACGTCGTAGCCAGCCGACTGGAGGATGCTGCGGATCAACTCGCGGGTGGTGAAGCTGTCGTCGCAGACCAGCAGGCGCGGGTGACGGCGCGGCGCGGGCGCGGGGCCGACGAAGGATGTCCGCGCGCTGCCGACATCCTGAAGGATGACCAGCGGGTTTAGCAGCAGCACCAAGCTGCCGTCGCCGAGCTGAATCGCCCCGCTGTAGCTGCGCTGCCCGGACAGGATCGGCCCAAGGGGCTTCACCACCGCCTCGCGCTCGTCGAGAAGCGCGTCCACCAGCAGCGCCAGCATGCGCTGGGGGCTGCCCATCAGCACGGCGGGGGCTCGCTCGCTTCGCCCGAGGGGTGTTTCTGTGGCCAGACCTAGCAGATCGGCCATCGGGCGCACCACGAGGTCGCGCCCGTCGAGGGCCACCGTCGGCTGGCCCTCGATGCTGCGCAACTGGCTGCGCTGAACCCAGATCGTCCCTTGGCAGCCGCTGGCGGGCAAGGCGAAGCTCGTCTGGCCTACGCGCACCAGCAGCACCCGCGTGGTCACCAGTGTCAGGGGCAGGGTCAGCACGATCTCGGTGCCCCGCCCCAGCTGTGATTCGACGCGCACCTGGCCGCTCAGTTCGCTGATGTTGGAGCGCACCACATCCATGCCGACGCCCCGCCCGGAAATGGCCGTGACCATGGTGGCGGTAGAGAAGCCGGGCAGGAAGATCAGGTCGAGCGATTCGGGATCGCTCAGGCGGGCGGCTTCCTCGGCGCGCAGCATGCCCAGATGTACCGCCCGCTCGCGCAGGCGGGCCGGGTCTATCCCGTGGCCGTCGTCGCTGATCGTCACCCGCACCTCGCCGCCCAGCGCCGCAGCGCTCACCACGATGCTGCCCGCCGCCGGCTTGTCGGTGGCGGCGCGCTCGGCCGGGGTCTCGATGCCGTGATCCATCGCGTTGCGCACCAGGTGCAGCAGCGGATCCTGGAGCAGTTCAAGCACCTTGCGGTCGAGTTCGACGGTCTCGCCACGCAGCTCAATCCGGGCGGACTTGCCCGTCCCCTCGGCGATATCCCGCACCACCCTGGGCAGCCCGGCGTAGATCGTGGCAATCGGGATGAGCCGGGCGGCCATCACCTCCTGCTCCAAGTCGCGCACGAGCAGGTCGCTCTGCCCAAGATGGCGATCAAGGTGATCGGCCTGGCGCTGCACGATGCTCTGGAGTTGAGACGTGATGCCCTGGACGGCGGCCAGCCGCTGGTCGAGCGCGTGGCGCTGCCCGACCGAGAAGCGCAGGCGGCCAAGCTCGCCCTCAAGCTCCTGGACGGCCCGCTCGTGCCGACGGGCCATCAGGCGCAGGGCCGCGAACTCCTCGGCGTGGTTGGCGAGTACCTGCTGGCCGACCATCAGTTCGCCGGCGAGGTTGAGCATGCGGTCGAGCCGATCAACCCGCACGCGGACGGTGCGTGACCCAGAGGCGCGGGGCGCGGCGGAGGGGGCGACGGGCGCGGGGGCGACGGGCGCGGGGGGGCCGCTCGACCGAGATTCCGCCGCAGGGGCCGGTGGCCCCGCACCGGCGAAGAGGGCGATCACCGCATCCACATCCACGGCGGCGGATCGATCCTCCACGGCGGCGACGCTCAGTTCAAGCAGGGCGTCGCCGCCGCGCAGCAGCCGACCCGCCAGATCATGGTCGGGGGCGCGTCGGCCCTGGCGCAGTTCGCCGAGGACGCTTTCGAGTTCGTGGGCGAGGCGGGCCACCGGCTCGAAACCTAACATCCGCGCCCCGCCCTTGATCGTGTGGACAGCGCGGAAGATCCGGTCGACCTCGGCGCGGCGGGTCTGATCGTCAGCCTGTCCCTCGATGGCCAGCAGGCCGCTGCTGAGCACGCGGATGTTCTCGGCGGTCTCCTCGCGGAACTGGTTGTAGAAGGAGGAGAGATCCATGTTACGGTGGGATGTGGGAGCGGCTTCGCCATCCCCACGCTACGTTTTCATGGAGGCTGGGCGGGCTTGCCGCCCAACCTCAACCGCCCCGCTAGGCGATCCTACTCGTCGTTTATGCCAATCCCGTGGAGCCTATCGGCAATTGCGGTGAGGGTGGCGGCGGACTCGGCCATCTGGCGGGCACCGAGAGCCGACTGGCGGGCCACCCCAGCCACCTCGCGCATCGTTTCCACCACCTGCTCGCTGGCGCTCTGTTGCTGGGCCGTGGCCAAGCCGATCTCGGCAGCCGACTGGGCTGTGCGCTCGGCCACCATCACGATGTTGTCCATCACCTGACCGGCGCGGTGGGCCAACTCGACCCCGCGCTCGACCGCCTTGCTGCCCTCCTCGGCGGCCAGCACCGCCGCGCTCGTGGCCTGGCGGATCTCGGCGATCACCCCCTTGACCTCCTTGGCGGCGGCGAGGGTGCGGTTGGCCAAGCTCTTCACCTCGGCGGCCACCACCGCAAAGCGCCGACCGTGCTCGCCCGCCCCGGCCGCCTCGATTGCCGCGTTCAGGGCCAGCAGGTGCGTTTCGTCAGAAATATCGTCGATCAGGTCGATGATCTCGCCGATCTGCTGAGATCGCTCGCCCAGGCTGAGTACTCGCGTGCTGACGTCCTGCACCCGCCCGCGAATGCGCTCCATAGCCTGGATGCTCTCGTCCACCGCGCCCTGGCCGCTGCTCAGGTTTTCCAG
This sequence comes from uncultured Oscillochloris sp., assembly GCA_903887465.1. Taxonomy (GTDB): domain Bacteria; phylum Chloroflexota; class Chloroflexia; order Chloroflexales; family Chloroflexaceae; genus Oscillochloris. Next base: position 9,960 of record CAISPW010000003.1, read on the forward strand.
CGTCTGCTGGGCGGCCAGGGCCACGTGCTCGCTGGCCTGGGCGATCTGCCGGGCGGTGCTGCCCAGTTCTTCGATCGTGGTGGATACCTGCGAGACGGCGCTGGCCTGCTCGGTGGCCCCGCTGGCCTGCTGCTGTGATGTGATCTGCATTTCGGCAGCGGCGGCGGCCAGGTCGCTGCCCAGTTCCACCTGCTGAATATTCTTCTCGATCAGTTGCTCGGTCTTGTTCATCAGATCCTGCGCTCGCCCGTGCGACTGCTCCATGGCGAAGGCCAGATCACGCCCGCTCAGCCAAGCTAGGGCGGCCAGCAGCGCCGCCGTGGTGCTGAAGGTCACGAGCGTGAACCATGGGCTGCTGGCGATCAGGGTGTGGTAGCTGAGGAACTGCTCGGCGACGATGAGGGCCATCACGCAGAGTACGGCCGCGACTGCGACCAGGATGCTGTCGCGGTCGCGCCCGAGCAGGCCGGCGCTGACCACCGGGATGAGGAAGGTCAGGGTGAGCGGGCCAGATGCCCCACCGAAGAGGTAGGTGCCCAGGGCGCAGCCGAGGACCATGCCGTAGAAGAGCAACTGGCTGCCGACGCTGGTGTGACGACGCTGGAGCAGCAGGTAGGCGGTGCCATAGAACCCCAGGGACACGACGGAGATCAGCGAGGTGATGCCGACCGCGATGTCGCCGATCTGTGCGCTAACCCGCAGGGTGATCACCACCACCCACAAGATCATCACGAGCGCCACGCCGACGGCGATCAGCAGGCTCATGGTATTCAGGTTGTCTTTGCCCAGGATGGCCTGCTCGTCGTCTGTTCTGGTGATGCGCCGCGCAATCTGTGCCATGGTTGGTATGCCTCGCAGAGCCTCGGGGAGGTCGAACACTACTATGGATTATCTTACACCTGTGATGAAACGGGGCCGTCATACATCGCCAATCACCACATCGGTGGCGATCCGACGCAGATCAAGCAGCAGCAGCGGCTCATCCTCGTAGATGACTACGCCGAGGAACCATGGCCGCGCCAGACGGCGCGTGATCATGGGCGCGAGGCGGTGGATCTCACACGGCCCAGCGCCGCCCAGGCTATCGATATGGTCGACGAGCATAGCTACGCTGCGCCGCCGCAGCTGCACCGTGATCGCGTGACGACGCCCAGGGCCAGCCCCGCCAGACTCGCCAAGGAGCGGCCCGAGCTCTCGGCAGATCAGCGGGCGTCCGCGCCCGTCGCTCGGCGCGTCCGCCGGGTCGAGCATGCCGAGGTGATCGACCTGCCCCTGGGTGATGGCGTAGCGCCGGGGGCCGACGTGTACATACAGGATCATGCTGTCGCGGTTGAGGGTCACGGTGAGTTACGCGCCCTCCAGCAGCACCGCCAGCAGCGCCGCCAGGTCGATCACCAGCAGCGGCTGGCCCTCGTGCTGCGCGACCGCGCCGAGCAGGCGCGCTCGCTGCGGGTCCAGCCCCGCCGGTGGCCGGGCGAGATCGTCCTCGGTCAGATGGCACAGATCGAGGGCCGCATCTACCATCAGGGCCACGTCGGTTTGATCCTGGCGGATGATCACAAAGCGCGCCGCGCGATCTGGCTCAGTCGCCTCTAGCCCGAGCAGCAGCCGCAGATCGACGGTCGGCAGCACTATTCCGCGCTGGCTGATAATGCCCGGCAGCACCGGCGGCGTCCCCGGCACCGGCGTCGGCGGGCGCCAGCGCGCCACCTCGCGGATCGCCACCCCCGGCACCGCGTAGCGCTCGGCACCGACCCGCACGATAAGATAGTCTTTGCTTGGCTGATCGTGGATCTGCATAGTAGGGAACGGGGAATAGGCAACAGGTAACGCCTGCGCGCAGCATACACCGAAAGATGCGGCAGGGTCAAGTATATCGGTAGTAGATCCGCCTCGCGGTGCGCAGTGCGCGTGTCTGTAGGTCGCGGGCAGCCGGACACGACCGTTGCCTGTGACCTATGTGCTACAATGGCCCCTACCATGAGCGAGCAGAGCAACAGACCGCTGCGGCTAATCGTCCAGATCCCCGCGCTGAACGAGGGCGAGACGATTGCATCGGTGATCACCGATATTCCGCGTGAGATCCCTGGCGTCGGTAGTATTGAGGTGCTGATCATCGACGACGGCTGCACCGATGACACGGTGGCCGTGGCCCTGCGCGCCGGGGCCAACCACGTCGTGCGCCATACATCGAACAAGGGTCTGGCCACCGCTTACCAGACGGGCATCGACACCGCCCTGCGCCTGGGCGCCGACATCATTGTCAACACCGACGCCGACAACCAGTACCCCGGCAGCGAGATCGCGCGCCTGGTGGAGCCGATCCTCTCCGGGCGGGCCGATATTGTGGTCGGCGACCGCCAGGTGCAGTTGATCGAGCACTTCTCGCTGCTCAAGCGCGCCCTCCAGCACCTCGGCAGTTCGGTGGTGCGCTGGGCCTCTGAGACCGACGTGCCCGACACGGTGAGCGGGTTTCGCGCCCTCTCGCGCCACGCCGCCCTGCGTACCTTCGTCACCACCGACTTCTCGTACACCATCGAGAATCTCATCCAGGCCGGCAAGCGGCGCCTGACGATCACGGCGGTGCCGATCCGCACGAATCTGGTGGAGCGGCCCTCGCGGCTGCACCGTGGCAACTGGAACTTTATCAAGCGCCAGGCGGCGATCATCGCCCGCACCTACACATCCTACGAGCCGCTGAAGGTATTCAGCTACATCGCCCTGGCTTTCTTTATCCCTGGCACGCTGCTGCTGCTGCGCGCGGCCTACGTTTACATCGGTCGCAACTTCGGCCTTGTGGCCGACAATCTCCAGTCGCTCCAGATGGGCAGCCTGCTCATGATGATGGCGCTGATCACCTTCCTGATCGGCCTGCTGGCCGACCGGGTGGGCGGGGTGCGCCGGGTGCAGGAGGAGATCCTCTACCGGGTGCGGTCGATGCAGGTGGAGGACGACGCCTGGCGGCGCGGGGTGACGTCGCGGCTCGACCAGATCGAGCATGATCTGCGCGAGCAGCCGGTGGCGCAGCCTGATGCGTAGCTGACCTAAAACCTACCAGGCCGTGCGCCGCGTACGCCCAGATTTGAGACAAAGACAGAGCAGGCCGAGAGAATCTCGACCTGCTCTGCGTGGAGTCTGCTCGCCATTCGGCGACTTAGGCGTCGAACTGATTGACCGACTGGCCTTGTGCCATCCCCACTTGGCGCTGCTTCTTGGTGTTAGGTGCCGACCAGAGCGCGCGCAGATGTTGCGCGGCCCCGCCGGTGCGGCGGTCAAGCAGCATGACGAAGCGGGTTGCCTCAGCGAGGCCAAGCCGCTCCAGCAATGCCTCCCAGCCTTCTTCAATCAGTCGCATTTCCGCCTGAGTCATCGGTTCTGCTCCTTAAGTAGTTGCATGTCTGCGTCGACCATTGCCCGCACAAGATCTGGAAACGATGTCTTTGGCTTCCATCCCAGCGCGCCCCGCGCCTTCGTCGGGTCGCCGATCAAGAGGTCCACCTCTGCCGGGCGCATAAAGCGCTCGTCCAGAACGACATAGTCGCTATACTTAAGCCCCACGTGGCCGAAGGCTAGATCACAGAACTCGCGTACCGAGTGCGTCTCTCCGGTGGCGACCACATAATCATCGGGCTGCCCCTGCTGGAGCATCATCCACATGGCCTCGACATAATCACCGGCGAAGCCCCAGTCGCGCCGGGCGTCGAGGTTGCCTAGCCGCAGCTCATCAGCGAACCCCAGCTTGATCCGCGCCGCCCCGTGTGAGATCTTGCGGGTGACAAACTCCAGCCCACGGCGGGGAGACTCGTGGTTGAAAAGAATCCCCGAACTGGCGAACATGTTGTAGCTCTCGCGGTAATTTATAGTGATCCAGTGACCGTAGAGCTTCGCCACGCCGTAGGGGCTGCGCGGGTAGAAGGGCGTCGTCTCTTTCTGCGGCACCTCGACCACTTTGCCGAACATCTCGCTACTGCTCGCCTGGTAGAAGCGGATGTCTGGGTCAACCAGGCGCACCGCATCGAGCATGCGGGTCACGCCGAGGGCCGTCGTTTCGCCGGTGAACACCGGCTGGGGCCACGATGTCTGCACAAACGACTGCGCGGCCAGGTTATACACCTCGCTGGGCCGGTGGTCGCGCAGCATATTGATCAGTGAGATCTCATCGAGCAAGTCACCGGTAACGAGGGTAAGCTTGTCCTGAAAATGCTTGATCCGCTCGAAGTTCACCGTGCTGGTGCGGCGCACCATGCCGATCACGTCATAGCCCTGGCCGAGCAAGAACTCCGCCAGGTAGCTGCCATCCTGGCCGGTTATTCCTGTAATAAGCGCACGCTTCTTCATGTTCACACTCCTCACCTGCAGAACGTCTAGCTACGCCAAACCGGTGGTACTATAGCACCCTACGGGCTAGCTGTCTGCTAAGTGAGTTATCAATTTGCCGAGCTGTAGATACAGAAGAGGCGCAGCGCCGCAGCACATAACTTGGCTGCCACGACGTCGCGCCTCTTGGCGACAAGCCCGTCCGTCTTTGTTCTTAGGCGCGCGCGGCGGCAACCGCCTTCTGCGCCGCCTCGGCCAGCGTCTCCGCTGGGATGAGCCGCGACTCGGCGAGCAGCCGACGGCCCTCGACCTCATTCGTCCCGGTTAGGCGGGCGACCATGGGGACATTGGTGTCGACTTCCTCTAGGGCGGCGATAATGCCGCGAGCGACCTCATCGACGCGGGTGATCCCGCCGAAGATGTTGAACATCACTGCCTTTACATTCGTATCGGCGAGGATGATCTGCAGGGCCGCCTTGACCTTATCCTTCCCGGCGCCGCCGCCGATATCGAGGAAGTTGGCGGGCTCGCCGCCGTAGAGCTTCACCACATCCATGGTGGCCATCGCCAGGCCAGCACCGTTCACCATACAGCCGATGTCGCCGTCGAGCTTGATGAAGGTGATATCGGCCTCGCGGGCCTGGCGCTCGGCCTCCGGCTCATCGGAGGAGTCGCGCAGGGCTGCAAGCTTGGGGTGGCGGAAGAGGGCGCTGTCGTCGAGCAGAATCTTTGAGTCGAGCGCCTGGAGGCTGCCGTCATCGCGCACCACCAGAGGGTTGATCTCGGCGAGGGAGGCGTCCGTCTCGACAAAAACCCGGTAGAGGGCGCTGGCGATCTGGGCGAACTGGCGGGCCTGCTTGCTGTCCTTCAGCCCGATGGCGAAGGCTAGTTCGCGGGCCTGGTAGTCGAGCAGGCCGAGCGCGGGGTGGGCGGCGATCTTAATGATCGCGTCGGGGTTGGTCTTGGCGACCTCTTCGATCTCCACGCCGCCCTCAGCGGAGGCGATCATCATTACCCGCTTGGTGGCGCGGTCGAGGATGGCGCTTACGTAGATCTCTTTTTGGTAGCTAATGGCCTCGGCGACGAGGACTTTCTCGACCGTCAGACCTTTAATATCCATGCCAAGAATCTGTGCGGCGACCTGCTCGGCCTGGTCGGGCGTATCGGCAAGCTTGACGCCGCCGGCCTTGCCGCGACCACCAACAAACACCTGCGCTTTCACTACAACTTTTGCACCGATTTGCTCGGCGATTACGCGGGCCTCGGCGGGTGTGCTGGCGACCCCGCCACCGGTCACGGGGATACCGTACGTGGCGAGCAGATCGCGGGCTTGGTACTCGTGCAGCTTCATAAACTATGATGGCTCCTCTGCGTCCGCGCGGAGCTGGACACAGATCAAGGAAGGATGGATATAGCGATCAATGCCTCGTGCGTTATTGCACGGAGGGCGTGGAGCTCGATACGTCGGGATTACAGTGGTTTATGCGTAGGCTTTGACCTATCTATGGTAGCATATGGGCTTCACGAATGTCAAACGTTTTCAGGTTGACAAAGGGTGTGCAATGAATGGGAAATCTATTTCTCTATGCCATAGCATTGGCTTTGCTGCCCAGGATTAACGAAGTGTTACATACCGTCGCAGTTGACATTTCGGGTGAACATCATGCCACGATATCTCTCTCTGGTATAATGTTTTTTAGAGGCACCTATAGGTAGCGACAGCGAGGTAAGATCGAATGGAAATCCAGGAGATTGTTGTGTACGGAACACTATGGTGTTCTGACTGTCGACGGGCCACGCGCCTACTCGATCAGGCCGGGAAGCCCTATACCTTCATCAATATTGAGACCGACGCGCAGGCCGCCGCCTACGTCATGCAGGTCAACCGTGGAAACCAGAGCGTCCCGACGATTGTCTTCCCGGACGGTTCGATCCTCGTTGAGCCATCGAATGCCGAGCTTCAGGCCAAGCTGTTCGGGTAAAATAGGGTACAGGGCACAGGCAACGGGCAACAGAATTCTGTTGCCC
>CAISPW010000004.1 GCA_903887465.1 uncultured Oscillochloris sp.
CGGCTTCGCCGCCAAAAACCAACCAAGAAAGAAAGATTGTTCGGGGGTGGCTTTGCCACCTCCAAACCTCCGCCGGAGGCGACGTTGCACCCGCGCTGGTCATCCGTTATATCTATTCATGCATCACCTGAAAGAACAGATCAACCGCCTTGGGTTCGAAGTGGGTCCCGGCCAGCGAGCGGATGTACGTGTGTACTGTGGCCTCGGGCCAGCCCTGACGGTAGGGCCGATCCGAGCGCAGGGCGTCCCACACATCCGCCACCGCAAAGAGCCGCGCCGCCAGCGGGATCTGGTTGGCCGCCTGGATGCCATCCATCTCGCCCTGCAACACAATGTCCGTGAAATACTAGGGCACCGCATACTGCTGCACCGCGAGGTAGATCGCACGCGGGGTGCCGTCGGGGGCAACAAAGTTCCAACTGTCGGGGTAGGAGTGGGTGGCGAAGGGGGTGCTGAACTGCCAGAGGGCCACCGCCACTAGCCAGGGATAGCTGCGGGCCTGCTCGTAGGTGGCAATCGTCCAGCGGATGCGCTCGGCGGGGCGCACGGCGGCGCTCCAGCGCGGGTGATCGTTGTAGCCGCCCTCGGTGATGATCATCGGTGTGTCAGCCCCGCCTAGGCGGTCGAGCAGGGCGCGCACGATCTCGATGCGCCGAAAGTTGACCTTCGCGGGGGCGGGTTCGGCGCTGGGCGGCTCCTGGCCGCCGTAGGCGTGGACGGCCCACATGTCGAAGAATGGCCCGGCCTGGGCGTCGTAGAGCGATGCCAGGTACTGCATATCGTCCATGCGCGTGGCCCCACCGTCGATCGACTGGCCGGGCGAGAGCGCCCCGGCGACGATGATCGCGTCGGGGACGGCGGCATGGACGGTGGGGTAGACCACCTTGAGCAGGGCGGCGTAGGCACCGGGGTCGGGCGGGCGCTCGCCCCACTCAAAGCGCAGGTTGGGCTCATTCCAGATCAGCAGGTGGCGCACGCCGAGGGGCCGGTAGCGCGCGGCGAAGGCGGCCACGTAGTTGGCGTAGTCCTGGTAGCGCGCCGGGTCGAGGAAACGGTCGGTGGCCCCAGGTGGCCGAGCCCAGGCCGGCACAAGATCTAGGCGGGCGACGACCTGGAGACCCTGGCGGCGGGCATGCTGGATGACCATATCGGCACCGGCCCAGTCGTAACCGTAGCGCGAGCGGGGCTGGACGTAGGCCCAGGGGAAGAGCTCCACGACCCAACTGGCGCCCATCTGGCGCACCTGCTCTAGGCTGCGCTGGATGTACGCCTCGTCGCCAACTCCGGTGAGGCGGGTGTGGACGCCGATGCGCGGGTTGCTGGTGCGTACCTGCTGCTGGGGCGGCAGGTGTAGCGGGACGGGCGTGCGCGGGCCGATGAACTCGGCGAGGGCGAGCGCCATAACCACAAGGGTGGCCAGGCCGATGGTGGCGCTGCGCTGCATGGAATAGCGAAGGACTCGCCTTTGGTGCAAAGCGCCAAAGGCGAGTCCCTCGCCCCTGCGTAGCGGTGGGCATGCTGGTACAATGGCATATAGCCATTGGCTAGTGATCTGGTTCCGATGCGTGTGGCGTCGCCGCAGACCCTGAGGATACGATGCTGGCACTTGAGTCCACCCTTCACGACCATTACCGGATCACCTATGTGATCGACGAGTGCCCCGACTGTGTGATCTACCGCGCAATCGATCTGCGCGAGTCGCTGCGTGTGCTGATCGCCGAGTTGCCGCAGCCCGGCGAGGCCGCCGTCGCCGATGTGCGCTCGCTGGCCGACCAGATCGTCTCGGTGAGCGCACCCGGCCTGCTCGCGCTGCGCGACCACTTCGCCGAGGGGCCGACCTACTATCTGATCGCGGACGATCCCGGCGGTCAGGATCTCGACCGGGTGGCGCGAGATCGCGGCGGGCCGGTGCCGGAGTCCGAGGTGCTGACCCTGATCGACCGGCTGCTAGGCGTGCTGGATGTGCTGCACGAGCGCAACCCGCCCCTGGTGATGGGCGACCTGCGCTCGACGGATCTGTGGTCGTCGCCGGATGGCGGGCTGAGCCTGGCTCCCTTCGCCCTGGCCCGCCACGTGGGCGGCGAGCCCTCGCCCTACCGCGCCCCCGAGCTGCACGACTCGCAGGCCGAGCCGACGACATCGAGCGACCTGTACGCGATTGGGGCGGTTCTCTACCAACTGCTCACGGGCTGGCCGCCGCCCACGTCCGCGCAGCGCGAGGCGGGCACGCCGCTGAATGCGCCGCGCACTCTGAACGCGCGGGTCTCGGCCCTGGCCGAGCAGCTGGCCCTGCGGGCGCTGGAGAAGAAGCCGGCGAACCGCTACCAGCGCGCCCGCGAGATGCGCAGTGCTCTGGAGACGGTGCGGCTGATGGCTGGGCGCTCGCTGGGTGCCACGGCCCCGCTTGATCCCCCCTCGGTGCCCGCCGCGCCCGCGCCCGCGCCGCCCCCCGCCCGCTCGCCCGACTACGGGCCACCGCCGGCGGCACCGCCCTATGGCCAACCCGCCCCCGGAACCTACGTCACCTCGCCACAGTATACGGCAGGCTACACCCAGGTGCCGTCATCGCAGGCCGCCGCGCCAAAGCCCGCGCCACGGATTAGCAACGGCTGCCTGATTGCCATCGCCGTCACCCTGGCCATGGTCGGCCTGGCGATCTGCCTCATCGGCACCTTCATCGGCTACCGCATCCTCACCGGCGCCGGCATACCCCTGCTGAACGGCGGCACGGCGCTGAGTACCTCTACCCCTGCGGGTGGCCCCGCGCATGCCGCGTCCCCCTCGGCAGGCCAGCCCGCCCCCACGCCCGGCGGCACGCCGCTGGCGGTGACGGCGATCTTCACCAAGACCCAGCAGATCCAGGAGGACGCGGTTGGCCCGGCGGTCTACGCGCCAAATGGTCAACTGCTGGCGGTGGGCATCGGCAAGTCCATCCAGATTCGCCTTGGTGATACCATCGACCAGGGTAC
>CAISPW010000005.1 GCA_903887465.1 uncultured Oscillochloris sp.
CGGCTTCGCCGCCAAAAACCAACCAAAAAAGATCGTTCGGGGGTGGCGAAGCTACCCCCAAACCCCCGCCGGAGGCGACGTTGCAACCGCCCTGAACCCCCAAACCCCCATCCGCGATCCAACCCTCCTACGTGCTATAATCTGGCGGTGAGCCATCGCCCACCGCCACCTCGCTTTATCCGCCGCCCGCGCCGCCGCCGCCGGCAGATCTCGCCATTCCGCCGCCGCTTCCCGCTGCTCGCCTTCATCCTGCGCCTCACCCTCGCCGTTATTAAGCTCGGCCTGCTGCTCACGCTCAGCCTAGTGGCCGGCGGGATGTGGCTCTACTATCGCTACGGCAGCGACCTGCCCGACCCCCAGCGGATCAGCCAGTACCGTAGCTTCGAGACCACCCGCATCTACGCCCGCGACGGCACCTCCCTGCTCTACGAACTGGTCGGCCCGGACGCCGGGCGGCGCACCCCCGTGCCCTTCGAGCGCATCCCACAGGCGCTCAAAGACGCCACCGTGGCCGTGGAGGACGCCGGGTTCTACCAGAACCCCGGCGTGGATCTGCGCGGGATCATCCGCGCCGCGCTGCAGAACTACCAGAGCGGCCAGATCGTCAGCGGGGCCAGCACGATCACCCAGCAACTGGTGCGCGGCATCCTGCTCTCGCCCGAGGAGCGCGGCGAGCGCAGCTACGAGCGTAAGCTGCGCGAGGCCATCCTGGCCTACCGGGTCAGCCGCGAGTATAGCAAGGATCAGATCCTCGGCATCTACCTCAACGAGGTCTACTATGGTGCCCAGGCATACGGGGTCGAGGCCGCCGCGCAGGCATACTTCAGCAAGCACGTCTGGGATCTCAGCCCCGCCGAGGCCACCCTGATCGCCGGGTTGCCCCAGTCGCCCACCAACTTCAACCCCTTCACCGACCTGCCCGCCGCCAAGGCCCGCCAGCGCGTCACCCTCGACCTGATGGCGAAGTTCGGCTTCCTCACGCCCGCGCAGGCCGACCAGATCGCCGCCGACCCCGTGACCCTAGCGCCGTCGCGGGCCGACCTAGTGGCCCCGCATTTCGCCCTCTATGTGCGCAACCTGCTGGAGCAACGTTATGGCCCCGACCTGCTCTACCGGGCTGGGCTGCGCGTGGTCACCAGCATCGACATGGACTGGCAGGCCGAGGCCCAGCGCGTGGCCCAGGAGAAGGTGGCCGAGTTGCGTGAGCGCAATGCCTCCAACGCTGGCGTGATCATGCTCGCGCCCGACGGCCAGATCCTGGCCATGGTTGGCAGCGTGGACTACAACGCCCCCGATGGCCAGGTGAACGTGACCCTGGCCCCACGCCAGCCCGGCTCGGCGCTGAAGCCCTTCATCTACGCGGCGGCGCTGCAGCGCGGTTGGACTCCGGCCACGGTGATCTGGGATACGCCAAGCGAGTGGCGGACGCCCGACGGCGCGGTCTACACGCCGCTAAACTACGACAACGCCTTCCACGGCCCGCTGCGCCTGCGCATGACCCTGGCGAACTCGCTGAACATCCCGGCGGTGAAGGCTCTGGAGTACGTGGGCGTGCCAGCCTTCATTGAGGAGATGAACCGTCTGGGGGTGACCACCTTCGATGACCCGAGCCGCTACGGGCTGGCCATGGCCCTGGGCAGCAACGAGGTGCGCCTGCTAGATCTGGCCGGAGCCTACAGCGCCCTGCGCAACGCCGGGCGCGCGACCCCGCCGGTGGCCATCCTCAAGGTGACAAACAGCCGGGGCGAGGTGCTGGAGCGCTGGACGCCCGTGCATGGCCAGCCGATTTTCGGGCCGCACAGCGAGCAGATCGCCTACCTGATCAGCAGCATCCTGAGCGATAACGCGGCCCGTTGGTTTATGTTCGGGCGCAACAACGTGCTGGAGTTGCCCGAGATCATCGCCGCCGCGAAGACCGGCACCAGCAACGATTGGCGCGACTCCTGGGCGCTGGGTTACACCAACGCTGTGACCATCGGCGTCTGGGTGGGCAATAACGATGGCACGCCGATGGCCGAGGTGGCCGGATCGAACGGGGCCGGCCTGATCTGGCGCGACCTGATGATCGCCTACAACCAGGGCCGTCCGCCGCAGCCCTTCGCGCGCCCCGCCGGGATCGAGGAGGCACCCGTGTGCGCCGACACCGGCGGCAAGGCTGGCGAGGCCTGCCCGCGCCCGATCAGCGAGCTGTTTGTGGCTGGCACCGCACCCACCAACGTCGATGTGGTCTACCAGAAGGTGCGCGTGGGCGGGGACGGTAGCTGCCTGGCCCAGCCCTACACCCCGGCGAGCCAGGTGCGTGAGGCGAACTTTGCGGTCTACCCGGCCGAGTTCCACGAGTGGGCGGTGCGCAACGTGCCCCAGGCCCCCACGCAGCCCTGCCCGCCGCCGCAGGCCATGGCCCAGGCGGTGGCCGTACTCAGCCCGGTGGGGGCCAGCGATGTGGTCAGCGGCACCCAGGTCTTTGTCAGCGGCACCGCGCGCGGCCCCTTCACCCTGGAATTCGGGCGGGGCAGCAGCCCCGACACCTGGCAGCCCATCGGGCAGGGCAGCGTGGCGGTGGAGAACGGGTTGCTGGGGGTCTGGCTGATTGCCGGGCTGCCGCCCGGCCCGTACACCCTGCGCCTGCGGGTGATCACCGCCGATGGGATCAGCGCCGCCGACCAGCACAGCGTGAGGATTGACAAAGCTTCAGCTCCGTGATAATATAACATATGTTCTAATATGTCACTTTGCCCCGGCTATCACAAAAGGTGCAGTGCATGAGTATCAAGTTCATCTCGCTTTTTTCAGGTGGCATGGGTCTCGATCTCGGCCTTGAGATGGCCGGGTTTGAGTCGGCTGTCTACGTGGAAAAAGATCAGGATGCAGTGCAGACCATTAAATTAAATAAGCCTTCTTTGCCTGGATTACATGACATTACAAAGGTAACAGGCGAGGGTTTAAGGATGCTTAGTGGGCTAAACAGAGAAATTGTGCTGGTTGCGGGAGGGCCGCCCTGTCAGTCCTTCAGCGTCTTTGGCAAGCGCGAAGGAATTAATGACCTTCGCGGCCAGCTTGTCTTCGACTTCATCCGCCTCATAGATGAACTTCGCCCCCACGTTTTTATTATGGAAAACGTCCGTGGGCTGTTGTCCATGCCAATTATCCCACGGTCAAAAAATAGTAAATCAGAGCTAGAGCATCCACCCGAGTTCTCCGCGCACGGGTCGCTTCTCCGGCGTATATTGTCGGAGTTTGAGAAGATAGGCTATCGCGTCGATTGTTTTGTTGTGAACGCGGTCAATTATGGTGCCCCGCAGATCCGTGAGAGACTCATCTGTATTGGGAACCGGCATAACCGCCTCGCTGACTTTCCAGTTCCCAGCTATAGTAACCGGCCAGGAGATGGGCTGCCACCTTTTAAAACTTTAGGCGAGGTGATTGGGGATGGGTTTATTGACCCTTGCCCAGAAGTGATGAATTTTAGCCCGCGTAAATTAAAATATCTCGCACAGGTTCCGCCGGGAGGCAACTGGCGCAGCTTGCCCGTGGAGATACAGCAGGAGTCAATGGGTAAAAGCTGGTATCTAAAGGGCGGGCGGAGCGCCTACTGGCGAAAGCTGTCCTTCGCGTTTCCTTCACCCACGGTAGTCACTATGCCAAATCATGCAGGAACCAGTATGTGTCACCCGACGGAACTCCGGGCGATTACGGTAGGTGAGGCAGCCGCTATCCAAGAGTTTCCTCAGGGTTGGGAATTTGCAGGTAATACCACGGCGAAATTTCGTCAAGTGGGTAATGCCGTTCCTACTGTACTCGGAAAAGTCGCTGGTGGAGTTGTCTTGAAGTTATTGCAAGATATTCAGAACGGTCAAAAAAAGAACTCAGAAGCGCTGCTCACACATAGAATTATCCATGTACGCCCCCATGTGAGGACACGATCTTTTTGGCGAAATGGGCGTGTCTATGCCGGGGATGTTTCTTACTATGCTGGGGATGAAGATGTAGAGGTAGATAAGAAAACAGAGCAACTTCGACTTGGGTTAGATGACGCTGTGAGTCTGCTAGCCATTAATTGACGTGAGCAGGGCGTACCAGTCAATAGTTCCGTCGTCTTTTTTGAATTTGTCGTAGGATCTGTTGAAGGCTTTTGAAAATGAAGCAAGCAGGAGATGTCCCTCTTTCCGATAGTTCGATTCATGTAGACCTGCGAGGATACCTTCTAGAATCCAGTCTTGTGTCGCCTGCTCTCCTGCATTGATCCAAGCCCAGAAGCTTCGTCCAGCTAAAACGTGTACATGGTGCTGAATATCTACCACATCATGGTTTTTTCCGCGATTAATTCCTCGTAGGATATCGTATTTATCGCTGAGTTCCGCCGCGTTTCCAATAGATACGCCGACGACTATTTGCTCGAATTGATCGATGTGTTTTTCGATGATCTTGACAAATGCAGCGTTGAGTTCCATTGCAGCGGTCAATTGAATTGTCCATCGGCTTGTTTTGAGCGACAGCAGAATAGGCTTGGGGCTTAAGTGGGTGATTACATGATCAATTTCATTGAAATACGATGCCGAAAATGGTACATTCTTACTGCGATATCCACTCGTCAATTTGTGTGTTCCAAATACGTTAGGTAACAGGCGTTCGTCAGCCAACTTTCCAAAGCCAGTACTATGGCCAGTCATTAAATGTCCCGCTAAGAGAAGAGTCCCAAGTTCAGCAAAGTTCTCTGCATTGTGCAAGTCATATAAAATAGGTGCAAGGAACGGGTTGAGCGACATCGTATCATGTCGCTCTGTTCGTAGCTTGTTCATGCGGTTATTGACCCACCCACACGATCTCGTTACGTACCTTCGCCACAACAGATTCTCGTGAGACTCTTGTCATATGAGGATGCCCATTTTTTTTGCCGTCATTCGGCGAATAATTCAGCGAGCGTAGCAAGGACTGCGTGTTGTGTGGCCGGATCGATGTTCCCTAATCGTTTGAGCAACCGCTGTTGATCAACGGTACGGATTTGATCAAGGACGATCCATACCTCGCGCTGATCGAACATACAGGCGATACGGGTGGGGTACGCGCGCGATTTAGTCGTCATCGGCGCAACGATGACCGTGCGGATGTTCCGGTGTAACTCGTCTGGCGAAATCACGAGACACGGGCGCGTCTTCTGGATTTCCGCACCAACGGTCGGGTCAAGGTTGACCAAATAGACCTCAAAGCGCCTTACTCCCACGTCCACTCCTCCGCATCCCAGGATGAAAACGTCCCACCTTCCGGATCGATGAACTGGTCGTCATGATTCATCGCCATCTGACGAAACGAATCCTCCCAGCCATCGCGCGACCGATGCGCAGGGCGAATCAACAAATGATCCGCGTGAACTTCCAGTTCAATATCCTGCGTAAGCCCTGCTTGATCAAGCAGGACTTTTGGGATTCGAATCCCTTGGGAGTTTCCGATTTTGACGAGGCGCGTCTTAATGATCGTACTCATCGCGGTTCCTTTTTTGAGTGATGTAATTACATTGTATGTACTTTTTGAGAGATGTCAAGGTTAGGATAGCGCAGTCCTAATTCCAGTTGTGAAGAAAGAATCAAGGCTTTAGCCGGCCTTATCCGGCTAAAGCCTCGATTTGCCCTGGCCGTCTGTGCCGCCCCGGTCGCCATTGTCTCGCCAGCGACGGCTGCGCTTTCCGCAACGAGAACGCCGACGGATCCGCCCCGGCCCCGCCCGCCCCACCTTCGGGCGGCAACCCTCGCCGCGATGCAGGCCATCAGTCTCCCGCGCTAGCGAGCAGCGCACGGACGCCCGCGCCATCGAGTCCGGGGGCGAAGAGCCAACCCTGGCCGAGGCCGCAGTCGAGATCGCGCAGTTGCGCATACTGCTGCTCTGTCTCGATCCCCTCGGCCACCACCTCCATGCCCAAGGTATGGGCCAGACCGATGATCGTCTGCACGATGTCGCTCTGCCCGTTGGGCATGCCGAGGCGGCGAATGAACGAGCGGTCGATCTTCAGGGTACTCACCGGGAAGCTGTAGAGGTAACTGAGCGACGAGTAGCCGGTGCCGAAGTCGTCGATGCAAAGGTGAACGCCCAGATCGCGGATGCGCCGCAGGGTCTGGCTGGTCTCGCTGCTCAGTTCAACAAAGTTATGCTCGGTGATCTCAAGCTTCAGGCTCGACGCGGGCAGGCCGCTGGACTCAAGGGCGGCGATGATCTGGTCCACAATGTCGGACTCGGCGAAGAGCCGGGCCGAGAGGTTCACGTTCACCGTGCGGGGCGGATCAGACGCGAACTCGTCCTGCCACGCGCGGGCCTGCATGCAAGACTCGCGCAGCACCCACCAGCTGATCGGCACGATTATGCCGGTCTCTTCGGCGGTCTCCAGAAAGGCACCGGGGTAGAGCAGCCCACGCTGCGGGTGCTGCCAGCGCAGCAGAGCCTCGAACCCGTTCACCCTGCCGCACGACAAGGTGATGATCGGCTGGTAGTGCATGCACAGCTCCCCACGCGCCAGCGCCCCGCGCAGGTCACGCTCAAGCTGAAGCTTCGCCATGGCCTGGGCGTGCATCGTCGGCGTGAAGATGACGTAGCGATCCTTACCCTCCATCTTCGCGTGGTACATGGCGGTGTCGGCGTCGCGGATCATCTCGGCTGAGTTGGCGTATTCCAGGGCGCTGGTGGTGATCCCGATGCTCACCGTCGTGATCGCCTGGTAGTCCCCCAGCATAATCGGCTCGGCGATCATGTGCTGGATGCGCTCGGCGATCACCTCGACCGAACCTTCATCGACCAGATTCTCAACCAGGATGGTGAACTCGTCGCCGCCGAGGCGGGCCACCGTGTCGCCGGGGCGCAGGCATTTCTGGATGCGCTGGGCGATGGTATTGAGCATTTCGTCGCCGGTGGCGTGGCCGAGGCTGTCGTTGATCGTCTTGAACCGGTCGATATCGAGGAAGAATACCCCGAAGATGCGTGTCTTCTCGCGGCGGGCGATGGCGATAGTCCGTTCGAGCCGGTCGATGAAGAGCGCGCGATTCGGCAGGCCAGTGAGCAGATCGTGCATGGCGTCGTGCTGAAGCTGCTGCTCGATCGAGCGGCGGACGGAGATGTCGGTCTGCGATCCGGCGATGCGGGTGGCCTGGGCGGAGTTGTCCCAGACGGCCATGCCACGGCAGAGTACCCAGCGATAGGTGCCGTTGCGGTGGCGGATGCGGTATTCGTGTTCAAAGAAGCTGAGCAACTGGCGGAAGTGGGCGGCCATGCGGACCTTGAAGGGTTCCATGTCGTCGGGGTGGATGCGGTCGAGCCACTCGGCGGGGTTGTCGCCGATCTCGCCCTCTTCGAAGCCAAGGATGGCCTTCCAGCGCGGTGAGAGGAACAGCCTATCCGCCTGAAGATCCCAGTCCCACAGACCATCGTTCGCCCCGCGCGCGGCCAGGGCGTAACGCTCCTCGCTCTGGCGCAGGGCCATCTCGGCCCCACGGGCCGCGCTCATATCGCGGATGACCGCCACGCCGCCGCAGATCGCACCGCCGCCATCGATCTGGGGGCGCGCGGTGATGCTGAGCCAGTGCCCAGGGGGCAGGAAGAGCTCGGCGGCATCGGTAGCGACCCCGACAATCGCACGTGACAGGGGCATATCGGCGGGCGGGCATGGGGTGCGCTGGTCGGGTAGGCGCAGCGTGGCCAGGGCGGCCAGCGGGTTCGCGCCGAGGATCTGGGTGGCCGCCGGGTTGGTGCTGACGAGGTCGCCCGTCGTGTTTACCACTACCACCCCATCCCCCATGCTATCAAGGATCGACTGGAGTACCGCAGCCTGGATTGATCCTATCATGGGTGATCGTCCTCCTCGGTGTTGGCATGGATTGTGCCTGGGTAATACGCATTGTAGCGTGATTACATTACCTTGGGGGCGGGTGCATTGTCGCCCCCGAATCTATCCCACCTTACACCTCGGTAGCTGCTTCCGGGGCGCTGTCAGACAGTGTACGCGGCGCGATCATGCTTAGTGCGAGCATCAGCCAGAAGGCGAAGGCCAGATCCGGCCAGAAGTAGAACGAGTCTACCAGTCCGTGCGCCAGGGCCGCCGTCATCGCCGCGAGGATGCCTGCCTGTAGCGGCGAGGCAGACTGCGCGCCCGCGCGCCGGTAGAAGATCACCAGCAGCCAGGCGAAGGCGACCAGTCCTAGTGGCCCCATGCGCAGGGCGATGTCGAGCAGCAGGTTGTGCGGGTGGGCCGTGTTGATCTCGTTGGAACTGGCCAGGGCCGGGTCGATGTACTGCGCGTAGAGCCGTCCGAACTGGTCAAGGCCCACGCCGAGCGGATGGTCGCGCAGCATCGCCAGGGCCGAGGCCCAGGTCTGCACCCTGATCCCGCTGCTGGCACCGAGCAGGTTGAAGCGCTGCACGTTGAGGGCCAGCAGGGCCAGCCCGCCGAGTGTCGCCAGGCCCGCCAGGGCCAGGAGTGGCAGCAGCACGCGCCGGGGCGGCAGCAGATGCCGGGGCAGCAGCAGCAGCCCTAGCACCGCGCCGCCCGCCGCCGCGCCCAGGTAGGCCCCGCGTGAGAACGAGACCAGCAGCCCGCCCAGGCAGAGCAGCGTCACCAGCAGCGTCGGCCAGGATCGGCGCACGCGCACCGCGCCGCCTGGCCCGCCCCAGAATGCCGCGTGGGCCAGGGCCGCTGCCACCGGCCAGAAGCGCCCCATGGCCAGGCCCAGGTTGTTCGGGTGGCCGTAGAGCCCCGTCACGCGCAGCACGCCCTCCACCGGGATCAGGTCGTTGCTGAAGCCTACCTTTGTGCCGATCAGCGGGGCCAGGTTCAGCCCGAGGAACTGTAGCCCGCCCACCAGTCCGGCCATAGCCCCGCCCGCCAGCCAAAAGCCGACGATCAGCCTGGCGTAGTCCGGCCCCCGGCGGCGGGCGTAGTACCGCAGCAGCCCGCAGAAGATCAGCGGCTCGACGATCAGCCAGCGCAGTTCGCGCAGGGCCGGGCCGTTCTCCCCGGCGATTAGGAATCCCCACAGGCCGGCGAGGGCGAAGAGGATGATGGGAATCACACGTGATAAATGACGAACGGCGTCTGTCACGTGTGATTCGACGTTCGCTCTTCTCCAGTTCAGCCCCGCGCCGATTACCGTGATCGCCAGCACCACCTCGTGCAGCGGCAAGGAGATCCCCGTGTCGCGGATGCCGAAGCGGGCGTCGAACAGACCCTTGGGCATAAAGTAGAGCGCCACCGTGAAGGGCACGTAGGCGAGGGCCAGGTCGGGTCGCCAGAGGGCCAGGGGCGTGAAGACTGCCAGGCCCAATGCGGTCAGCGGCAGTTGCGCCGAGGCCCGGTAGGCGATCAGCAGGCCGAGGCCCATGACGATCAGGGTGAGCGTTTCAGGGCGACCCTTACGTTGAAGAATTCGTATGGTCTTGGGGACGAGTGCCAGCCTCGCGGGCACTCGTCCCCAAAACCAAGATCGTACCGCATTAAAGAGACTCGCCAGCGCCGCCGCGCCGCTCGCCGCGATGGCGACCAGCAGCGCCAGCGGCCCGTAGTCCCACAGCCAGCCCCCTGGTCGCGCCCGATCTACCGCGAACCAGTCGGGCGTCGCCGTGCCGCGCAGATCGAGCATATGCTCGCCCTCGGGCAGCCACGTTGAACGCAGGGTCTGGCGTTCGTTGGCCCCGTCGCGAGTCAAGATCGTGGCCTGCCCGTCGATGCTCGCCTCCACCGCCCCCGCCAACCCGCCCACCAGCGTGACCCGCGCCCCGCTGAAGTACACCCGCCAGCCGCCGTCGGTCGCCTCCACCGCCGGGTTCTGCCAGCTATGGGCACCCACCCCGGCAGATGCCGGGCGGGCCAGGTATGTTTGGAGGGCGCGGTACGAGTCGAGCGGCTGCCAGTCGCGGCTCACCAGCGCGAAGTAGGGCGTTGGGTCGTCCGGGTCGGGCGCGCTGTAGCCGCCGTAGCGCAGCATCCACACGTTCATCGTCCCCATCCACGGCCACTCCCGGCGCGCCCGCACGATCTGACCCACGAGGTAGTCGCCCTTCTGCTGCTCGGATACCGGCTGGCCCCAGGTGAGCCGCCGCTCGGGCGGGATGCGCTCCGGCGCGCTGTTCCAGCCGAACTCGGTCACCCACACCGGTGTGCCCGCATCGCCGTTGCGCTCCATCACCTCGCGTAGCAACACCACTCGGCTCACATCGCTGCGCGTGTCGATCGGCTGGCTCCAGCTCCAGTTGCCCCGCCCGCGCAGGAAGATGTAGCGGTGTTCGTCAGGCGACTGGCCCAGGCCGTAGCTCTGGGCCGCCATAATGTCGAAGGAGTCCGCGCCGCCCGCTTTGTAGACTCGGTCGAGGTATTCTAGCTCGGTCATCGGTGCGCGTGAGTCGAGGCCGTCGGTGGGGGCCAGGCCGGGGAAGAGGATCACCGCCTGGGGGTTCGCCGCGCGCGCGGCGGCGGCCCCGGCGCGCAGCAGGGCCACGAAATCCTCGGGGCGCGGCTCCTGCCAGTTCCACTCACCCCGCAGGTTCGGCTCATTCCAGATCTGGAAGAAGCGCACCCGCTGGTGCGCGGGCGCGTCGTCCACCCCGTCGCCGTCGTAGCGCTCGACTATCGCCCGCACGAAGTTGGCGTAGTCGGCGTAGTCGTCGGGCGGGCCGGTCGAATTGCCGTCGAGCTTCAGGCCGGCCTGAAGCTCGGGCGAGGCCAGCGCCCGCTGGCGCGACCAGTCCGGCGGGCGCTCCAGGCGTAGGATCAGCTCGATCCCGGCGGCGTTGGCCACCGCCACAATCCGGTCGTACTTCGCCCAGGCCGATACGGCCCCCACCGTCGCGAGGTTGCGCCGATCCTCAAAGTCGCCCCTGGCGTGGATCTCGATATCCTCCCAGGGTGCCTGCATGCGTGCGTAGCGCGCCCCCAGATCGCGGGCTAGGGCGAAGCTGCGATCCGCCGCCGCAGGGTCGGGCTCAAACGGGAGATTATAGAGGTTGACGCCCACGGCCGGGCCGTCGGCAAAGGGGATGGGCGCGGGGCCGGCGCTGAAGACGATGCCACGGTTGGCCGCGTTGTCTAGCCAGACCGTCGCCGCCAGGGTGGCGAGCAAGGCGAAGAGCATAAGCGCAGCCAGCGCTGCGCCCGCCAGAGGGCGACGAAATACGGACGGGGCGTTCATCGTGGCCGAGTATAGCCCCCGCCCGTGCGCCTGTCAATCTTCGTAGGATTGCAAACAGGGCATGAGCAAAGTCCTCGGGGCTGCGCCCCAGACCGCGCTTTTGGTTGCCCCCAAGCCCCCGCCGGAGGCGGCGTGGTGTGTCTGGCGACACATGGCCACTGCTGAAAGCTCGCAGATATGTGTCTGGCGACACTTGCGGCGGCCCGCCAAAGCCTGTACCCTGTGTAGACTACCTAGTGCGTATGCTCGATGAACTTTGCTTGGCACTACCGCAAAAGGCACGCGGTCCGGCACCACCCGCCGGGGGCTGAAGCCCCGGCTAGATTCTGCGAAGGCTGCTGAAGCGGCCTCAGACAGGCCGCTTCAGCGGCCTTCGTAAAATCTAGCCCGCCCGTTTACGGGCCGGGTGCTTGGGATGACCGCGTGCCTTTTGCGGTAGTGCCCCAGAACCTTGTCTGAGGAGAATTATTATGCAGTCCGCAATATTACCCGTCATCATCCAAGGCGGCATGGGCGCCGGAGTATCCGACTGGCGCCTCGCGAACGCTGTCTCGCGCGCAGGCCAACTGGGCGTCATCTCTGGCACCGCCCTCGATACGATCCTTGTCCGGCGTCTCCAGGATGGCGATGTCGGTGGGCATATGCGACGGGCGATGGCCCAGTTCCCCATCCCCGAGGTGGCCGAGCAGGTCATCAAGCGCCATTTCAACCCGGACGGCCGACAGGCCGGGGCACCCTACACCGTCTTGCCCATGTACAAGGCCGAGATGAGCGTCGAGCGCCAGCAGTTGATCATGCTCTCCACCTTTGTCGAGGTCTACCTGGCCAAGGAGGGCCACGCCGGCCCGGTCGGGATGAACCTGCTCACCAAGATCCAGTTGCCGAACTTGGCGACCCTCTACGGGGCCATGCTCGCCGGGGTGGACGCGGTGCTGATGGGTGCCGGCATCCCGCGCGAGTTCCCGCTGGCCATCGATGCCCTCGCCGTGCATCGGGTCGCCACCAGTGCCTTCGATGTCGAGGACATGCCCGCCGGCGAGGCGGCCCACATCACCTTTGACCCGGCCGTCCACTGGGAGGTGACGCCGCCCGCCCTGCGCCGCCCGCTGTTCCTGCCGATCATCGCCAGCAACTCGCTGGCCACGGTGATGGCCCGCAAGTCCGGTGCCCGCGTCGACGGCTTCATCATCGAGGGGCCGACCGCCGGCGGTCACAATGCGCCGCCGCGCGGACAGACCCAGCTCAACGAGCGCGGCGAGCCAATCTACGGCCCACGCGATGAGGTTGACCTAGCCAAGATCCGCGAGCTTGGCCTGCCCTTCTGGCTCGCCGGGGGCAAGGGTAGCCCCGTAGGGCTGCGCCAGGCTCTCGCCGCTGGTGCCGCTGGTATCCAGGTTGGCACCCTCTTCGCCTACTGCGAGGAGTCCGGCCACGCCGCAGATCTCAAGGCGTCGGTGATCGCGGCTGCCGCCCGCAACGCCGTCGATGTGTTCACCGACCCGCGCGCCTCGCCCACCGGCTTCCCCTTTAAGGTGGTGGCGTGGGCCGAGAACCCCGCCGACTGGGAGAACCGCGTGCGGATCTGCGACCTGGGCTACCTGCGCAGCGCCTATCGCCGCCCCGACGGCACGATCCGGTTCCGCTGCGCCGCCGAGCCGATCAAGACCTACCTCGCCA
Organism: uncultured Oscillochloris sp.; assembly: GCA_903887465.1. Taxonomy (GTDB): domain Bacteria; phylum Chloroflexota; class Chloroflexia; order Chloroflexales; family Chloroflexaceae; genus Oscillochloris. The sequence continues at coordinate 12,837 of CAISPW010000005.1, forward strand.
AGGACGGCAAACTTGAGGAGACCGAGGGCCGCAAGTGCCTCTGCAACGCCCTGATGGCCAATATCGGGGTTGGCCAGTTGCGCGCGGCGGGCCGGGTCGAGCCGCCTCTGCTCACCAGCGGCGATGACCTGAAGCTGATGGGTGCCTACCTCGATGGCCGCAGTAGCTATCGCGCCGCCGATGTGGTCGCCTACCTCCTCGATAGCGATGAGCAGGGCGCGCAGGTTGCCTACACGGCCTCCGCTCAAGCGATGCTATAATGGCTCTCGCATTTTCTTCGTGATAGAAACGACAATGTCGCTACACCCGACATCAGCGCGGCGGGCGACGCTTCGCAGAAAGAGTAATCTGCGGTGAAAGAGTTTTTCCGACGCCGAAAGACCAGTTTCACCACCGGCGGGCAGTCCGAGGGCAATCCCGTCCCCGATGACATGTGGGTCAAGTGCAGCGCTTGCCGCGAGCTTGTCTATAAGAAGGAACTGACCGACAACCTGAAGGTCTGCCCCAAGTGCGGCCACCACATGCGTATGAGCGCCCACGAGTGGATCGGCCTGCTCGACGCCGGATCCTTCAGCGAGATGGACACGAACCTCCTGCCGACCGACCCGCTCGGTTTTGTCTCGCTCGGCGAGAGCTATGCCGAGAAGCTGGCGAAATCCCAGCAGCGCACGGGCATGCCCGACGCGATTCTCTCCGGTGTGGGTATGATCGGCGGCAGGCACCTGGCCCTGGCTGTGGGCGACTTCGCCTTTATGGGTGCGTCGATGGGCAGCGTCTACGGCGAGAAGTTGTCGCGCGCCGCCGAGCGCGCCGCCGACCTGGGCATCCCCCTGCTGACGATCAACACCTCGGGCGGGGCACGCCAGCAAGAGGGTGTCATCGCTCTGATGCAGATGGCCAAGGTGACGATGGCCCTGACCCGACTGGCCGAGGTCGGGCAGCCGCATATCGCCCTGATGGTCGATCCATGCTACGGCGGCGTCACCGCCTCGTATCCCTCGGTGGCCGACGTGATCATCGCTGAACCGGGGGCCAATATCGGCTTCGCAGGCAAGCGACTGATCGAGCAGATCATGCGCCAGAAGCTCCCGGCAGGCTTCCAGACCGCCGAGTTTATGCTGGATCACGGCATGATCGATATGGTTGTGGAGCGCAACCAGCTTCCCGCCACAATCGGTCGCTTGATCCGGCTCTATGGCACGCGCCGCGATCCGTCCGAGCGTCGCGATCCCGTCGAGCAGATGATTAGCGCTATCACCTACCCCTAAGGGATCCGCAGCGCCGCACTGCGGCTCCCCGTGTAAGGGCACCGCAGCGCCGCGCTGCGGCGCCCCAACGGAAAATAATGGACGAGACGACGAATCCTACAGAAGCCCAGGAGCTTACGCCCTGGGATCGCGTGCAGATGGCGCGTCACCCCCAGCGCCCGCACACGCTTGACTATATCGCCGCGCTCTGCGAGGACTTTACTGAATTCCACGGGGATCGCCGTTTCGGCGACGACCCCGCGATTGTCGGCGGGCTGGCCGCCTTCGCCGCGCACACGGTGATGGTGATCGGCCATCAGAAGGGTAGCGATACCCGCGAGAATATGAAGCGGAACTTCGGAATGTCGCACCCCGAGGGCTACCGCAAGGCCCAGCGCCTTATGCGCCAGGCCGAGAAGTTTGGGATTCCGGTGATCTGTTTTGTCGATACGCCCGCAGCCGACCCTAAAAAAGAGTCGGAGGAGCGCGGCCAGGGTAACGCGATCGCCGAGAGTATTCTGGTGATGACCAATCTGCGCGTGCCGATCATCGCCGCCGTGATCGGCGAGGGTGGTAGCGGCGGTGCACTGGCGCTGAGTGTGGCAGACCGTATCCTGATGCAGGAAAATGCGATCTTCTCGGTCGCTCCGCCCGAGGCCACCGCATCCATCCTCTGGCACGACTCGGCCAAGGCACCTGATGCCGCCCGCGCCCTCAAGCTCACCGCCCAGGATCTCTACCAGCTACGAATCATCGACGAGGTTGTCTCTGAGCCGGTTGGCGGTGCCCACCAGAACCCGCAGGAGGCGATCACCATCCTCGGTGCGCGCCTTCGCGCCAACCTCGATACGATCTCGCAGATCGAAATTCCCACCCTCCTCAAGCAGCGCTATCAGAAGTACCGCGTGATCGGCCACTACCGCGAGGCGTGAGTCCTCAGAGCAGGCAGATCGCGACGAGTACCACCAGGCAGAATAGGATGATCGCCCCGCCGCCCTCGCCGCGCGGGGCGCGCAAGGCGTCGAGTTGCTCGGCGCGGATGTAGACGATCTGCGGGGGCTCGGCGGTGCGCTGGGCTACGGCGCTCAGGGCCAGTGTGCCGAAGAAGGCGGTAATGGCGATGGTGATCAGCAGTTCCATGGTATTCAGCCTTTCTTCGTAAAGTGTCAATAAGACACTATTTGAAGGACGAAGGAGAAGGGCGGTGCGCCCTTAGTTAATGTCTATTATACACTATTCTGGCAGACTGTCAAGTACAACTTCGCCGCTTTTTGTGGATGTTTGGCAGCTTCACCGCCAAACATCCACAAAAAAAGAAAGCCCCCAAACCCTCACGGTTTAGCATACACCTACCCCGCCCTGTCGCCCAAACGAAAAGGGAGGGTCAGGCAGGGCACCGCCCTACCTGACCCTCCCCGTAGCGCTACCTCTACGCCGGCAAGACCTCGATCCAATCCCGCTCCGCGCCGCTGAGGGTTATAAAAAAGTCAAAAATCACCTTGATCAGGCCGTACTTCCGGTCAAGAACCTCCTTCGCCGTCGTCTCCTCCCCCAAACCAAGGACGCGCGCCATGCCGTCGATTGTCTCGCCGCGCGCGGTTCCGCGCATGTCCGACGGGCCGATCATCACCCGCCCGTTGTTACGGATGCGCTTGACCTTCCCCGAGTTTTTAGAGGTCATCACATAGACCTTGTTGCCGCTCAACTCGAACCAAACCGGGGTACTCACCGCCTCACCACTCTTCCGATAGGTGATCAGGTTGGCATACTGATGCCTGCTCAGCGCGGCAAACTTGTTTGACTGATCAATCTCTGCCATCGTATCATCACTCCGTGCTACTGGCTCGCCACGGTACATTCGCCGCATGGTGCCGTGGCACCCGACCTGACATTTGTACAGTGGTGAGCCGCTACGCTAAAATTAAGACTCGTATTTCATTGTAACACGGGTAGCAGATTTAGGGCAGGGCGCGATAGATCGCCGCCCACTCAGTGAGGGTGAGGGTCTCCGCGCGGCGTATGGGGTCAACGCCAGCGGCAGCCAGGGCCGTCAGGGCAACATCGCGGGGAAGGATGGTGCCCAGGGCGGCGAGGCCACCGGGCAGGGCGTTGCCGAGTTGCTTACGCGGCTGGAGGAACCCGGCCTTGATCACGCGGAACAGCCCGGCCACGCTCGCCACATCCACGGCCAGGGCGGGGCGTCGGCGCATGCGCAGCACCGCCGAGTCTACAGCCGGGACGGGGTAGAAGCTGCTGGCCGCTACGCGGGCCACAATCTCCGGCACGGCGTAGAGTTGCACCGAGTGGGCCAGGACGCTCATGTCGCCCGGTTTTCCACAGATCCGCTCGGCCACCTCCCACTGCACCAGCACCACGCTCAACTCCGGTGGCGACCCGCCCTCCAGGAAGTGACGCAGCACCGGCGCCGTGATCGCGTAGGGCAGGTTGGCTACCAGTTTATAGGGCTGAGAGTTGAGGGTTGGGGGCTGAGGGTCGGCGTACGCGAGGATCTCGGCGGGCGAGATGCGCAACACATCGGACTGGACGATCCGCAGGGCCGAGTCGGCAAACTCCTCGTGGAGGCGGGCGACCAGGCGCTTATCAAGCTCCACCGACACCACCTGCCCGGCGCGCTGCAACAGTTCCCAGGTGAGTACACCCAGGCCAGGGCCGACCTCAACCACCAGGTCGGCGGCGCACAGATCTGCGGCACCCACAATCGTGTCCAGGGCGAGCGGGTCGATCAGGAAGTTCTGGCCCATGCCACGGGTGGGCCGCAGGTCGAGCGAGCGCAGGGCGGCGCGGACACGTTGGGTCGAGATGTAGGGGTTGTCCATGGAATCCTCGTAGGGGCGTAGCCGCAAACAGGTCGCCCTGCGACCTATTTGCGGCTGCGCCCCTACTCGATCGGCACCATAATGATCACTTTCGTACCTTGGCCGATGGCCGACTCTATCTCGGCCTGGCCGCCGACGAGGCGGGCGCGTTCATCAATGTTCAGCAGGCCAAAGGAGCCACGCTTCTCGTAGGTGCGCAGCACAGCGACCTTATCGAATCCGGCACCGTCATCCTGCACCACGGCGTGCAGCAGCTTGGGTTCACTGCGCATACGCACCCAGATGTGCTTGGCCTTGGCGTGCTTGAGGGCGTTGTTCACCGCCTCCTGGATGATGTTGAAGAGCGTGCCCTCAGTCTTCGTATCTAGGTGGACATCGCCCATCTGATCCGTCTCAAGCACGATCTGCGCCCCGGCGTTATTGCCCTTGAAGCGCTCAAGGTATTGCTCAAGCGTCACCTTGAGACCCTGGGTTTCCAGCACCAGCGGGCGCAGTTCAAACAGCATCGTGCGGATCTCGTAGGTGGTGCGTTTGGCCATGGCGCTGAGCTTATCGAGTTCGTCGATCACCCGCTTCGGGTCACGGTCGAGCAGCTTCTTAATAAACTCCACGTTCATCGTGATCGCCGCGACCGACTGGGCCGGGCCGTCGTGCAGGTCGCGGGCCAGCTGGTGGCGCACCTCCTCTTCCTTCGAGAGCAGCTTGGATCGCTCCTCCTTGAGGTCAAAGATCAGCTGGGCGTTATGCAGGGCGATGATCGCGTAGCCCGCCAGAGCCGCGAGCATATCGATCTGCTCGCCGGTGAATGAGGCGACCCGGTCGGTGGCCACCACCATCAGGCCATAGGTGCGCAGGGCCGCCCGCAGCGGGATGATGCAGGCGCTGCGACAACTGTGCAGCGTATCAAACACATGCAGGTCGCGCTGCTGGGCAATATCGACGGTACACGCCTCCGTAGCGCGCAGGACATCGGCCAGGCCGTTCTTAGACAGGGTCAGCTTACGGGCATGGTCAGATTCGCTAAGCGACTGGCTGGCCGCCACGTACAGCTCGTTCTCCTCGCCCGAAGAGAGCAGCACAAAGCCGCAGGTGTAGGGCACCAGTCGGCGGCTCTCGCGCAGGGCGGCCTCAAGCACGTGGCGGTAGTCCATCGTGGTCGAGAGCGAGTAGGCCACCTCGTAGAGCGAGCGCATCTGGTCGCGGTAGGCCCGCGCCGCGACCAGCGCCTGCTCGGCCTGACGCTCGGCCACGGCTACGCTCTGCCGGTTGTTTTCGCTCCAGCGCTCGGCCAGGCCGTTGGTCATCCAGGGGATCAGGCTAAGGATCATGCCGCGCATGCCGAGGCCCACATATTCCAGGGGCACCACGGCGCGCGGATCAGATGAAAAGCGGAGCGAGCCGAGGAAGGCCACGATGTAGCAGATCGCCGCCAAAATTCCCGAGAGCAGGCCCACCAGCGAGTGCTGGCGGATGGCCGCGTTGATCAGCGGCAGCAGGTACATCGGGAAGAAGATCGCGTAGCGATCACCTGCGAAGAAGGCCATCAGCGAGATAAAGGCGATGTCGATCAGGTAGGCCATGCCGATTAGCTGCCCGAAGCCGGGCAGGAACGCCGCCAGGCTCGCCAGGGAGCTAAACGCCGTATAGGCCCACAGCATCACGACCAGCGGGTCGCTCTCGATGCTGATCGGCCAGATCGGCTTCTTGGTGATGAACTGCGTGATCGCAAAGAGTAGCAGAATCGTCACCCAGCGGGCGAACGTGTAAAACCGCTCGCCGCCGAGCAACTTCCAGCCGTCAGATCCTGTGCCGGACTGATTCTTGGGGGGGATCGTCGTCGTGCTAGCCTTCACAGCTACCTCGTGCGGAAAATTAAGAATTGAGCATTGAGGACTGAAATACGCGCACTGTAGGCGGATGCGAGGGAATCGATCCCTTGCCACGCCCTATTTTAATACGATGCGCGTCGCTTTTTCAATCCTCAATGCGCTCATTCTCAATGCTTCATTCCTCAGAGGGTCTTCAAGGTCTCAAGCGTGGCGCGCACCGCGTCAGCAGACTTCTTCACCAGCGCCTTCTCCTCATCGTTCAGCGGCAACTCGATGATCTTCTCGACGCCGCCGGCGCCGAGGACCACCGGGACGCCAAAGTACATGTCGCTCAGGCCGTACTCACCGTTCAGGTAAGCCGCCACCGGGAGCACGCGCTTCTTGTCCTTGATCACCGCCTCGACCATCTGGGCGGTCGCCGCCGCCGGGGCGTAGTAGGCGCTGCCGGTCTTCAGCAGGTTCACGATCTCGCCGCCGCCCTTGCGCGCCCGATCCACAATCGCCTCAAGCCGATCGGCGGCGATGAATTCGCTCACCGGGATGCCGGAGATCGTCGAGAAGCGCGGCAGCGGCACCATCTCGTCACCGTGGCCGCCCATCAGCATGGCCTGGATATCCTCGACCGAGACGCCCGTCTCCAGGGCGATGAAGGCCCGGTAGCGCGCACTGTCCAGCACACCGGCCTGGCCGATCACGCGCTCCTTGGGGAAGCCGGCGGTCTGCGCGGCCACATAGGTCATCGCGTCCAGCGGGTTGTTCACCATGATGATCACGGCGTTGGGCGAGAGCGGGGCCGCCTTCGAGATGCAGTCGCGAGTGATGTTCGCGTTGACCTTGATCAGATCCTCGCGGCTCATACCCGGTTTGCGCGGTGCGCCCGAGGTCACCACAATCACATCCGAGCCGGCGGTATCGGCGTAGTCGTTCGTGCCGGTCACCCGCACATCGAAGCCCTCGATCGGCGCGGCCTCGAAGAGATCCAGCCCCTTGCCCTGCGGGATCCCGTCCACCACATCCAGCAGCACGATATCGCCCAACTCCTTGGCCGCAAGCCAGTGGGCGGTGGTCGACCCGACAAACCCAGCGCCTATAATGCTGATCTTCTTCCGCATAGCGGCATCCTACTTTCTTAGTGTGGGCGAGGCATCTCACCGCAGCGTGATCCGATATAACGCCTCTAGTGATGTGCCCGACAACACCGCGCATTGTATCACAGGACGCTCCAGCGCCTTCCGGCGGAGGGTTGGGAATCCCGGGCGGTTGCAATGTCCGAGACCTCGCTTTTGGGCGGTTTCTGGCGGCTTCACCGCCAAAAAACACCCAAAAAAAAGATCGTTCGGAGGTGGCGAAGCTACCCCTAAACCCCCGCCAGAGGCGACGTTGCCACCTCGCTGGGGTTTGGGTCGGCGGCGCGCGAGCCGCCCCTACTCAGGCCACCGCTCGTAGCTTGCCCAGCGCGGCCTGCAGATCCTCGGGCAGGGGCGAGCAGAACTCGCGCCATTCCCCGCTGGGCAGGTGAAAGCCGAGCTGCTGCGCGTGCAGGAACTGCCGTCCCAGGCCAAAGCTCGCCCGCCCCTTGCGCGCCCCGTAGAGCGGATCGCCGAGTACCGGGCGCTGGATGTGCAGCAGGTGGACGCGGATCTGGTGGGTGCGCCCGGTCTCCAGGCGCAACTCCAGCAGGGTGTAGGCACCCAGTTCCTCCGCTACGCGGTAGTGCGTGCGCGCCGGTCGGCCCTGCGGCGTCACCGCCATGCGCAGGCGCTCGCGCGGGTGCCGGCCCACCGGCGCGTCGATCACGCCCTCGGCGACCTGAAAGCGGCCCTCGGCCACGGCGAGGTAGATTTTGCGCATCTGCCGCTCGCGCTGCTGGTCGGCCAGGCTGCGCATGGCCGCATCGTTGCGGGCCACCACCAGCAGCCCCGAGGTGCCCGCGTCGAGCCGGTGGACGATGCCGGGCCGCAGATCGCCGGACACCTGCATATCGGGGTAGCGCGCCAGCAGCGCGTTGACCAGGGTGCCGCCGGGGTGGCCCGGCGCAGGGTGGACAACCATCCCGGCGGGCTTATCCACCACCACCACGTCGGCGTCCTCGTAGATGATCGACAGGGGGATGGGCTCGGGGGTCAGGGCCACGGGCCGTGGTGGCGGCACCGCCACGGCCACCTGGTCGCCCGCGCACAGGCCGAGGCTGGCCCGCGCAGGCCGACCGTTCACCGTGATCTGCGCGGCGACGATCAGCTGCTGCGCGTAGGATCGCGAGAGTGCGGGTAGCGCCTGCGCCACGTAGCGGTCGAGCCGTTCGCCCGCCGATTCTGCGTCCACCGTCAGGCTGTAGATTGTTGAGTTCACGCTATGGTCGCCGAAAGGGCGCAGCAGCACCGCGCTGCTGCGCCCTTCCCCTGGCCCGCCATCCTACTCGAGGTCGCGGTTGAGCAGATCGTTGAGCAGCCGATCATCGCGGGGGGCCGGTCGCGGCGTGGCCGGCAGGTCGTCACCGATAAAGATCAGGTAGGCGGCCATCGCCGTCACCCCGACGCTAATCGCGCTATCGGCCAGGTTGAACACCGGCCACCAGCCCACGCAGATAAAGTCGACCACCGAGCCGAGCCGCAGCCGGTCGACAATATTGCCAAGCGCTCCGCCGAGGATCAGCCCCATCGCCACCTGCACCCAGGTGGCGCGGTTCGGCAAGTGAAAGACATAGGCGTAGGCGGTGCCCGCCGTGATCAGGATCGAGGTGATTGTGAAGATCTGGGGCACGCTCTGGAAGAGCCCGAAGGCCACCCCCGTATTCTGTGCGTACACCAGCTTCAGCCAGGATGGGCCGAGGGGGATTACTCGCAGGAAGGGTTCGGGGCCAAGCCGCGACACCACCCACGCCTTACTCAACTGGTCGCTCGTGAGAATCAGCAGGCCCAAGGCGGCGGGAAGCGCCCAGCGCACGGGAATCTGGCGGAGTTGTGGTGGCATCTGGTGCCTCATGGCGAAATCATACGCCGATCTTCGCGGCGATGCGCGATCTCGTCGAGCAGAAACTGAAACATCAGCATAGTCGCACCAACCGTGATCGCGCTGTCGGCCAGGTTGAACACCGGGAACCAGCCCACCTGGATGAAGTCGACCACATAGCCCAGCCGCGCCCGGTCGATCAGGTTGCCGAAGGCACCGCCCAGGATCAGGCCCAGGATCACCTGGACGGCCGGGCGTCGGTTTGGCAACTGCGTGGCGTAGAAGTAGATCGCGCCCGCGACGATCACCAGCCCGGCGATGGTGAGCAGTTGTGGCATACCTTCCAGCAGGCTAAAGGCGACCCCGGTATTGTGCGAGTAGGCGATGCGCGCCGTATTCCCGATGATCGGGACGAATTGCGTCATCGTCTCAGGGCCAAGGTTTTGCACGATCCAGGCTTTGCTTGCCTGATCGGCGGCGATCACCAGGGCGGCGATGGCCGCCGGAACCACCCAGCGACCGTGTTGATCCAGTCCCACAGGAATATACCCCCATCCTGTCGGCGCAGCGTCGCGGCCGCGCACACGTTACATCCATTATACCATCCGACGGCGGGGATTTGGGGTTTGCAAAGCTGATTCCCAGGGCGGTTGCAATGTCGCCTCCGGCGGGGGTTTGGGGGTGGTAACGCCACCCCCGAACGATCTTTTTTTGTTGGTTTCTGGCGGCGAAGTCGCCAAAAACTAACCAAAAGCAGGGTCTGGGGCGCAATCCTAGCAACTTTGCATCAGCCCTGGGCCGGAGGCTGGCCTCAAAGACGTGTGTGCTATACTACAAGCAGATCATGAGCGCGAAGCGAGGAAAATCCCTGTGAGTGAGCCAACGATCTCGATCGTGCTGCCAGTGCGTAACCAGGCATCCTCGGTGGCCCCCGCCATCGCTGAGTGCATGGCCGTGGCCGGACGCTACTGCGACGATTACGAGATCATCCTCGTGAACGACGGCAGCAGCGACCACACACGTGATCAGGTAGATCACCTCGCCGCAGCCTACGCCCCGGTGATGGTGCTGCATCAGCCCCAGCACCGGGGCTATGCCGCAGCCCTGCGCATGGCGTGGCAGGCTGCGCGCGGCGACTACATCCTGGCCGTGAGCATTGCCGGGCCAACCAGCATCGCCGAACTGCCGCGCCTGCTGGCGGCGCGCGGCGAGTGCGCTGTCGTCGTCGGCTACCGGGCGCCCGCGCCACGCTCCCCCCTCGCCGTGGCCTACGCCGCCGCCGTGCGCGCCGTCATCGGCTCCGATATGCACGACCCGGCGCTGCGCCTCGCGCTTTTTCGGTCTGATATGGTCGGGTTCCTGCCTGACAAGGTGCCTGATGGCCTCGCGCACCCCGAGATCTACGCCCGGGCCAGGCGTGCCGGGCTGCCGGTGGCCCAGGTGGCGGTGGCCGGTCGGCGCGGGCGCGACAGCCGCGCCGGTGCCGACATGATCGATCTGGTCAGCTATAGCCCGCCGAGCGTCGGAAGCCGCCAGGGCGCGCTGATGGGTGCGCTGACCCTAGCGGTGGTCGGCGGGATCTGGATCATGCGCCGCCGCCGAAAGTTCTAGCCTGATACACCTTAACATGCTAGCCCGTAAAGCCCAGCAGCTTTAGCCTTGGGTATTTCACTAATTAAGGAGACCACTGATGAGCCAGCCCGAAGACAACAACAACCGCCCGCCGCCCCAGAGCGACCTCGCCGGAGAGTTGCGCGAACTCGGCCAGCAGATCGAGCATGCCGTTCGTAACGCCATGGATAGCGAGCGCGCTCGGCAACTCCAGCACGATATCGCGTCGGGGATGAAGGAGATCGGCTCCCAGGTTCAGTCGGCCCTCAAGAGCATCCAGGAGGACGAGCGGGTCAAGCAGCTCGCCGAGCGCGGCCAGCAGGCGCTCAGCCAGGCCCAGCAGAGCCAGGCCACGAAGGATTTCCAGGAGGCTCTCGCCCGTGGCATCTCTCAGCTCAACGACCAGATGGCCGCCTTCGTCTCCCGTATCCAGCATACCGGCGGAGACTCGGCGGCGGCGGATGATACCACCCATCAGGACGAGGATAAGTAGGGTTGAGGGTTGAGGGTTGAGCGCTGAGGGCTGAGGGTTACACCCTCAGCCCTCAGCGTGCCCGCTTGATTCTGGCACCCAGAGCGGACAGCCGCTCGTCGATCCGCTCGTAGCCCCGGTCGATCTGGCCGATGTTATAGATCACGCTCTTGCCTTTGGCGCAGAGGGCCGCCGTGAGCAAGGCCATGCCGGCGCGGATGTCTGGGCTGGGCATGCCCTCGGGTTCGCCATAGAGTTGCGCGGGGCCGACCACCACCGCTCGATGCGGGTCGCAGAGGACGATCCGTGCGCCCATGCCGATCAAGCGGTCGGCGAAGAACAGACGGCTCTCGAACATCTTCTCGTGGATGAGTACCGTGCCTCGGGCTTGGGTGGCCACCACCAGGGCGGTGCTAATCAGGTCGGGGTTAAACCCAGGCCACGGTGCCGAGTCGATCTTCGGGATAGCCCCGTGCAGATCGTGGTTCACCTCGAGTTCCTGGCCGCCGGGCACCACAATATCATCGCCCTCGTCGCGCCAGGTTACGCCGAGACGCCCAAAGGCGATCCGGCTCATGCGATGCTCGCGAGGGCGGGCACCCACTAGGCGCAGTTCGCTGCCGGTGACGGCGGCCAGGCCGATCAGCGAGCCGACCTCCATGAAGTCGGGGCCAACGGTGAAGTCGGCTCCGCTGAGGCTGGCCACCCCCTCGATCTCCAGCAGGTTGGTGCCGATCCCGCCGATCTGCGCGCCCATCTGGCTCAGACAGCGGCAGAGATCCTGCACGTGCGGCTCCGATGCGGCGTTGCCGACGGTGGTGTGTCCCTCGGCGAGTACGGCGGCCAGCAGGGTCTGCTCGGTGCCGGTCACGCTCATCTCATCGAGGAAGATATCCGCGCCACGCAGCCGGTCGGCGCTGAGGATGTAGCTGCTGGGCGTGACCTCCACGGTGGCGCCGAGTGCGCGCAGGGCCAGGAAGTGCGTATCGAGGCGGCGGCGGCCGATCACGTCGCCACCGGGGCGCGGCAGAGTGACGTGACCTCGGCGGGCCAGCAGCGGGCCGGCGAGCAGGGGCGAGGTGCGGATGCGGCGGGCCAGGGCAATATCGGGGTCGGCGGAGGGGACGGTGGCGGCGCGCAGGGCGCAGGCGTTCGGGCCCATCCGCTCGACGCTCACGCCCAGTTGCTCCAGCAGCGACTGCATGATTCGCACATCGCCGATGTCGGGCACATTCCGCAGCACCAAGCGCTTGTCGGTGAGCAGGGCGGCGGCCAGCAGGGGCAGGGCCGCATTTTTATTGCCCGACGGAGCGATCGTGCCGCTCAGGCGGTGGCCGCCCTCGATCACAAAACGGTCCATGGATACTAGCGCTCCTCGGTCTTGGCCTTGCCGCCGGGCAGCGCGCGGCGGATGCGGGCGGTGAGCCGGTTCAGCACGCTGCCCTCTGCGGTTCCGTACTCGAAGGCTGCCTCCGCCAGGGCGACGGCGCGCGTGCGGCCAATCCGTAGCGCCTCGTCGGTGATCTCCTTCAGGCGGGCACCCGAGATCAGCTCGCCGCTGGCAAACCAGCGCCAGGCGACTATGCCGGTCGAGTAGGTACCGGCGTAGGCGATGGCCACCTTGGGCACAACCCCCCAGATCGGGATGAGGCCAACCAGGGTGCGGGCGATCTGGCGCCAGGCGAAGGCTCCGCCCAGCACGGGCAGCACCTCGCGGATGCGGGCCTGGAACTCGGGCGGCGCTCCGTGGGCCAGGGCCAGCTTGTAGACGAGCATGGCCTGGTTTTTGGTGAGTACCAAAATATCGGCGGCGGCGAAGGGGATGCTGATGATTGGGATCTGCTCGGGCAGGGCCGACGCCAGGGCGTACGAGGCGTTGGTAAACGCCGTGGCGTTGATCAACTGCCGTGCGTAGGAGGCCCGCAGGCCGGGCATGCGCCGGGCGGTGGCCATATGCAGATCCCCAGGGAGCCGGTCGAAGATGGCCTCGGCCAGCGTGTCCGACGCCTGGGGTGCCCCAGGGTCGGGCAGGGCCACCACGTGGGCGTAGGTGAAGGCGCGGCGGGTGTCACCGGCGGGGATCGGCGGCGTGTCGGTGTAGCCGAGGACAATCACCGTTGGTACCGCTAGGTTGGCAAGATCCCGCAGGGCGGCGGCGACCCGCGCCGCGACCGGCTCGCGGCCATCGATCACAATCAGCAGCAGATCGGCGTGGCGCAGAGCGTCGCCAAGATCATTGGCGAGGCCGCCCCGGCTCACATCGCTGAGGGTCGCGATCAGCAGCGGGTTGATCCCAGTCGGGCCATAGCGCCGACTATCGCTGCTATTCAACAGGCCGACGGCCATCGCCAGGGCTGGCTGCTCGCCCAGGCAGGCGATGGTGACGAGACGTTCGCTCTCATCACGGATCGTGGTAACGTCGATCTCCCGCAGCGTGCTGAATGCCGCGCCCAGGTCGTTCCAGCTCGGCACAGAAAACTCCTCTTCAACACTATAAGGTGATCATCCCCCAGGTTGTCAGGATCAGGCCGAGGACGGCGGCGGCGACGGCGGCGTAGTTCATAATGCGCGCCCAGGTCGCTGCCGAATCCGCCAGCTCGCGCTCGCTCTTGCGGCTCACCATAAATTGCTGGCTCGCGTCGTTGGGGTGGCGGGCCACCGCCGGGGTGCCCTTGTGATCCACTGCGCAGCCCAGGATGTACACCGACGTGCCCGGTGCTAGGCTCTGCTCACTGTGGCGCTGGCCGAGGGCGTGGGTCATGCCCGACCAGGGCTGCTGCACCGCGTCGAAGCGGCTGCCGCTCTCTGCCAGATCGAGCTCGGCACCCTCGGGCAGCACCAGAATGCGCCCGGTGTTGTCGCGCACATAGAAGTTGACCCGCCGATCCTCGCTCTTCAGTTGCTCGCTGCGCCGCTCCACCGTCGTCTCCTTTTTTCCTTCGGAGTCGGTACTCGTCACCCGCTCCTCGTACTCGCGCGTCAGGGTGTAGCTGTAGGCCACGCAGGGATTTTTGGAGACCGGGGCGGTCAGCGGGGTGGAACACTCGATGGTGCCCGTGATCTCACAGGGCTCGGCCAGGGCGTCCGCACCGATGCTGGCGGCAATTTTCTTGTATACCTCGCCCAAGAGCTGAGCCGTATAGGTGTCGGTCGCGTTCATCGTGTCCAGGGCCTTGGTGTTTGAGCGGGCGACGAAGAAGCAGATCACCGCGATGACGAGAAAGGTGACGCCAGCGAGAACCATGGTGTGCTCCATCTTCTACAGAAAGTCTTCTCGCATCAAATCATCAAGCGCTATCAGCGCCAGTATAGCAGACCTCTGGCGGCTCAGGGCTGCTGCAAGGTTGCCTCCCAGGGCGGTTGCAACGTCGCCTCCGGCGGGGGTTTGGGGGAGGCAAAGCCACCCCCGAAAGATCTTTTTTGATTAGTTTTTGGCGGCAAAGCTGCTAAACAGCCAATCAAAAGCGAGGTCTGGGCCGCAGCCCCAGCAACGTTGCATCAGCCCTGGGTTGCCTCCGGCAGGCGGGGTGAGGGTGGCGAAGCCTCCCCCGAAAGATCTTTTTTTGTGGATGTTTGGCGGCGAAGCTGCTAAATAGCCGCAAAACGCAGGGTCTGGGGCGCAGCCCAGCGACGTTGTAACCGCCCTGCCTCGCGGCGTTCCTCTCTTGTGCGCGGGCCTGCTGATAGGGTATAATGGGAGGAGATGAAACGGTTGTTTGTGCTGAAAGTGAGCATTTGACTCTTGTCTGCCGAGACTATCCAGCGGATCGCCCAGGAGGTGCGTAGCTGCACGCTGTGCGGCCTCGCGGCCGGGCGAACCTGCGCGGTGCCCGGCGAGGGTCCCGCCGACGCGAAGATAGTGCTAATTGGCGAGGGGCCGGGCTACCACGAGGATCGCCAGGGCCGTCCCTTCGTCGGCGCATCCGGCCAACTCCTCGATGATCTCCTCAGCATGGCCGGCCTCGCTCGCGCCGATGTGTTCATCGCCAATGTCGTGAAGTGTCGCCCGCCGAATAACCGCGACCCGCAGCCCGACGAGGTTGCGACCTGCACTGAGGCGTATCTGTTCCGCCAGATCGCGGCGATCGACCCGCCGGTGATCGTCACCCTCGGGCGCTTCTCGATGGGCCTGTTCCTGCCCGGCGAGCGGATCACACGCATCCACGGCCAGCCCCGTACGGTGGGCGGACGCCTGATCGTGCCGATGATGCACCCGGCTGCCGCCCTGCACCAGCCCCAGAACCGCCCGCTGATCGAGGCCGACTTCCGCCGCCTGCCCGCGATCCTCGCCCGCGCTGAGGCCGAGCATGCGGTCGCCCGGACGCCGCCCGCGCCGCCAACGCCCACCGCCGACCGACCCCTTGAGCAGTTGAGCATGTTTTAGCATGAGAACATATCGCCTCTCGCCCGCCGGTCGCCGTACGTCGCTTGTGCTGCTGGTGGGCTCCTTGTTGATCTGGGCGTTCGCCCTCTGGAGCTTCGCCAGCACGCTTAGGTTGAGCTATAACCCGGCGCAGTTCTGGCCCTCCCTCCAGGCGAGCCTCGCCGCCGGCCTCGGGGTTGGGCAGGTCGTCCCGGCCCTGCTTATGCTCGCCCTGATCGTCGCCACGCCGTTGTTGATCTGGAACCTCCTTGAGGAGTGGTCCGCCACCTATACCCCCGATGACGATGGCCTGCGCTTCGACTCGCTCGGGATCGTGATCACCTGTCCCTGGTCGACGGTGGCTGGAGTTCGCCCCGCCGACGATGATGGCGATGAACCTCTGGACGAGATAGTGCTTCGTCAGGACACCACCGCCCAGATTGCTAACCCGCTCCTGCGATTCCTGCACCGTCAGGCGTATGGCCGCAGGCGTCTGCCCGTTTATGCCGGACTTGAGGATCGCGCCGATCTACTGAGCGCGATCCGCCACCACACCGCGCTCAGCCCCGATGCGTGAGCGAACGGCGCGTGGCGCCGTATAACCCATAGGGAGCCGCATCCCCCGCGATGCGACTGTATGGTGTAGCTTGGAGCCGCCTGTCGTGAGGGCGCTCTGTCTATAAACAAGCTGGAACGAGTTGGGCTGCGTCGGCTCGCCTTGCGGGCAACGGCGCGGCCCTTATGAGCGTTGTGCTCAACCCCTGGAAAGGAGACGAAGTCTCTGCGATGATTTCTGATTTCTGATTTTTGATTGCAGACGTGAAGGCTGTATGCAGCCTGCAAGCGAGAACCTACAATCTGAAACCTACAATCGGTCGTCGCATGATTTCACACGAAGACTATGGCAAAACAGCGAATCCGCATCCTACCCCTCGGCGGTGCTGGCGAGGTTGGGCGAAACATGTGGGTGCTTGAGTATGGGGACGAAATCCTCATCCTCGACTGCGGCGTGATGTTTCCCGAGGCCGAGATGCTCGGCGTCGACCTGGTGCTGCCCGATATCACCTACCTGCGTGATAAGACCGCCAAGATCAAGGCCATCCTGCTCACCCACGGCCACGAGGATCATATCGGCGCGGTGCCGCACCTCGCCGCCGACCTCGGCTTCCCGCCGGTCTATGCCACCCGACTCACCCACGGTATCCTCGGCAACAAGCTGAAGGAGCACCGCCTGCTCGATAAGGTCAACCAGATCACGATCAACGACAAGGACAGCTTCCAGGTCGGGGGCTTCACCGTCGAGCCTTTTCATATCGCCCACTCCATCCCCGACGCGGTTGGCTTCGCGATCACCTGCGCCGGCGGCCTGATCGTCTACCTGACCGACTGGAAGCTCGACCACACGCCGGTGGACGGCAAGCCGACCGACCTGGTGAAGCTCGCCGAACTGGGCCAGCGCAAGCCCCTGGCCCTGATCACCGACTGCGTGCGCGTGGAGAGCAAGGGCTACACCCCGAGCGAGACGAGCGTTGGCGAGGCATTCGACAACATCTTCGCCGTGGCCCCCGGCCGTGTGATCGTGGCCACCTTCGCCTCGAACATTAGCCGTGTCCAGCAGGTGATCGAGTCAGCTGAGGCTTATGGCCGCAAGGTGCTGCTGGTCGGGCGGAGCATGGAGAATAACACGCGCATTGCCCTCGAGCTCGGCTACCTCCACGCCAACGAGGGCACGATCATCCGTCCCCACGAGATGAACGCCTATCCCGACGACCAGGTCGCCGTGGTCTGTACCGGCAGCCAGGGCGAGCCCATGGCCGCCCTCAACCGCATGGCCAACCGCGATTACCCGCACGTCAAGGTAAAGCAGGGCGACACGGTGGTGGTCTCGGCCACGCCCATCCCCGGCAACGAGGTGTCGGTTAGCCGGGTGATCAACAACCTATTCCGCCTGGGCGCTGATGTGATCTACGGCAACCAGGCCCAGGTTCACGTGTCGGGCCACGCCGCCCAGGAGGAGCTGAAGCTGGTGCTGGCTCTGCTCCGCCCCGACTTTGTCGTGCCCTTCCACGGCGACTATCGCCACGTGATGCTCTACCGCAAGCTCGCCACTAGCCTGCGTGATATGTACACCGATGAGAAGGTACTGATCGCCGAGGGCGGCACGATCATGGAGTTTGGCCCCGGCTTCGGCAAGATCACCGGCAAGGCTCCCGTTGGCTATATCTATGTGGACGGGACGACGGTGGGGGATGTGGGCAATGTGGTGGTGCGCGACCGCCAGATGCTGGCCAAGGACGGCATGCTGATCGTGGTGGTGAGCATCGATGGCACCACGGGCGAGTTGGTGGCCGGGCCGGACGTGGTCTCGCGCGGCTTCGTCTATATGCGCCAAAGCCAGGATCTGATCGAGTCGACCAAAGAGACGGTGCGCGCGGCCCTGACGAATAAAAACGGCGGGGGCAGCATCCAGGGCGACAGCCAGTTTGTCAGCCGCAAGATCAAGGACGTGGTGGGTGAGTATCTCTATCGCGAGACGAAGCGCCGCCCAATGGTGCTGCCTGTGGTGATGGAGGTCTAGGGCGGTCGCCTCCCACACCCGCATTGCAGCGCTGATCGTGAAGGAGGTTGCCAACTTCTCTGGCAACCTCCTTACGCTGCCATATGGCCTTTACGACTGTTCAGATCATTGCACTGCATCAGGATGCGGAATCTCTGTTGCCCGTTGCCTGTCCCCTATAACTTTGTCTTAGGGGTACTGGCTTTTGCTGCCAGACTCAAGGAAGGCGCGGAGTGCGTCGGTGGCGCGGTGGTACTCGACGTTGACGGACAGGCTTAGGGTGGCCGCCTCACGTGGCAGGCACTCCTCAAGAATGGCGCAGCGGTCGGCCATCGCGTAGGCTCCCAGACTCATGCAGCTCCCGCGCAGCCGGTGGGCGATGTCCACCACCCGTGCGTGGTTCGCATTACGCACCGACATCGCTAGTTCCGCCATCAGCGGCGGCGACTCATCCAGGAATAGCCCCACGATCTGCCCGAGCATTTCTGGGGCGCTCGGCCCGATCGTGTCGGCAAACTCCTGAAGCACCGAGATGTCAAGCGCGGGGGTGTCTGGGTCAAACATACGCTCCGTTATGAAATGTTGCTCCTTCATCATAATTTATAATACCCTCTTCCGACTCATCTTGCATAGTAGTTTATCGCTAAGACCAGGCAACCGGCAACCGGCAGCAGAGGTTCCGCATTTTTATGCAGTGCAATTGCCTGAACTGTGCGGAAGGCAACCTGTGCTATGACCTGGCCACCCTACTTCGCCCAGAGCCTGGCCCTGGGTAGCTCCGAGTCGGGGGTGGGCGTCTGCCTGCTGTGGACGCCGCAGGATCGCGTGCTGCCCGCGCTGGATCCGGCGGATTACGCGGTGGTGGGCAACCTCTACTCGCGTGACGGGGTGAGTTTCCTGATCCGCACCATCCTGGCCAGGCCGACGATCCGCACCATCCTGCTCTGCGGGAAGGACGCGACTGGCAGCGGCGCGACCCTGGCCGCCCTGCTGCGCGACGGGCTGGACGCCGAGGGCCGAGTGGTGGGCGACGGTACGCGCCTGCACCCCGAGATCCCGCGTGAGGCGGTGGAGTTGCTGCGCCGCAGCCTGACCCTGCACGACGCCCGCGACACCGTGCGCCCGGAGGCCATCGCCGCCCGGCTGCGCGAGTTGCGCCGCCCGGCCGAGCCCTTCGCCGTCGCGCCGCTGATCTTTCCCTATCGCGAGCCCATCTCCGCCAGCCTGCCCGCCGCCGATAGCGGCATGCTGTTGCGGGCCGACACGGTGCGCAGCGCGTACCTTGCGCTGATCTGGCACGTGTTGAGCTTCGGCGTGCGCGGGGCCACCCAGCACAGCTCCGACCAGCGCGAGATCTTGGATGTGCTGACGGTGGTGACCGCCGAGCCGAGCGATCCGGCGGCATGCTCGCACGCCGACTGGATGCCCTTCACCCGCGCGAGTATGGGCGCGCGTCTGCCCGACGGCGGGTTCAGCGGCTACCTCGGGCAGTTCCTCACCGACGCGCAGCCCGCCGATGTGAGCTACACCTACGGGGCGCGGCTGCGCAGTTTCGGCGGCGGGATCGACCAGGTGGCCGCGATCATCGCTGACCTGCGGGCCAGCGGTGCGAGTCGGCGGGCGGTGGCCAGCCTCTGGAACCCTGCGACGGATATCGCAAACCCCAGCCCGCCTTGCCTGAACCTTGTACAGGCCCGCCTGCGCGCCGCCCCCGGTGACGCGGCCCCCAAGCTGCACCTGACGGCATACTTCCGCTCGCACGACATCTTCCGGGCCTGGGCCGCCAACGCCTACGGACTGCGTGCGCTCCAGGGGCTGATCGCCGAGGAGCTGGGCGGCGCACCCCTGGGCGACTTGGCGATTCTCTCGCATTCGGCCCATATCTACGCCCACGACTGGGAGCCTGCCGGGGAATTGCTGGCCCAGCACTATCGCCCTGCCGACCCGCACCTGTCCCGCGATGCTCGCGGCTCGTTTGTGGTCAGCCTGGAGCCGCCGGAGATTCTGGTGCGTCACTACAGCTCCGGCGGCGAGCATCTGCAATCCTTCCGTGGCCGCAGCGCCCGCGAGTTGGGCCGCCAGATCCGCGCCTACGTGGGCGAGATCGGCCACGCGATCTATCTTGGCCAGGAACTCCAGAAAGCCGAACTGGCTCTGGCCCTCGGCAAGCCCGAGGCATACAGGCAGGATCGACCGCTGGATTTTGAGGCTTGACAGACCTGATTTCGTGTAGTATATTTGTTCGTGTAGTCCAATGCAGGAGTGAGATATGGGCATCAAGGCCGACCGCTGGATTCGCCGGATGGCGCTGGAACATGGCATGATCGAGCCGTTTGTGGATACCCAGATCCGCGATGGGATCATCTCTTACGGGCTTACGTCGTATGGATACGACTTACGTGTAGCCGACGAATTCAAGGTCTTTACAAATGTCTGGAATGTGATCGTCGATCCAAAGCATCTCGACCCGCGATCCTTTGTCGACATGAAAGCCGATCACATTGACATTCCACCGAACTCATTTGCGCTGGCGCGATCTATCGAGCGATTCGCTATTCCGCGTAGTGTCTCGTGTATTGTGATCGGAAAAAGTACCTACGCACGTTGCGGAATTTTGGTGAACATCACGCCCTTGGAGCCGCAATGGGAAGGTTATGTCACCATTGAGATCAGCAACACCACGCCGCTGCCGGCGCGGATCTACGCAAACGAGGGGATCGGCCAAGTTCTCTTCTTCGACGGCGACGAGGTATGTGAGATATCATACGCCGATAAAAAGGGCAAGTACCAAGGCCAGGTGGGGATTGTCCTGCCGAGGATCGACAAGGGGGAGTAGTTGGTGCCTCGAATCGGCATAGCACAACAGATGCTTTTTGATCTTGAGACACCGCTTCTTGCGGGCGAGGGCTGGCACGAGCAGATGCTCTCCGCCCTCGGCGTAGAACCCGGCCCAGCCTGGCCCGACCGTTTCGGCCAAGCGATACGCACGTGGCTAGCTGATCACGGACATCAACCTATTCAGGCGCTGAGCTTGTTTAGTGGCGGCGGGGGGCTTGACATCGCGTTTCACGATGCGGGGTTTGAGGTTCGAGAGATGGTGGAGATTGAAGCGCAGTTTGCCGCTACCCTCAGGGCAAACGCGCAGCAGGGCAGGATGCTCGCAGGAGCAGTGGCGCGCTGCGTCGATATTCGTGCGTATCAGCCGCCGCCGAAGCTCGCGGTTGATTTCATCATTGGCGGGCCGCCCTGCCAGACATTTTCGGCTGCAGGTCGCCGCGCTGCGGGGGTAAAGGGCACCAGCGATCCGCGCGGGACATTGTTCGAGGAATATGTGCGCTTGCTGCGCACCCTTCAGCCGGTCGGTTTTCTGTTCGAGAACGTCTATGGCATGACCGGAGCCGAGGGCGGTGATCCCTGGCGGGAGATTCAGGAAGCGTTCCACGCCACAGGTTATAGCATTCATTTCCGCGTGCTGGACGCCGCCGATTACGGAGTGCCGCAGCATCGCGAGCGCCTATTCATCGTTGGCCTGCGTGCAGATGTCGCGGTGCGGCTGAGGTATCGCTTTCCTTGCCCAACGCACGGGCCTGATGCGATCTCGCCACGGCCCTTCTACACGGCAAGCGAGGCGGTTCACGGGGGCGATCCTACTGACGACACCTCGCTGCTGATGCGTGGCCGCTGGGGGCACCTCATCCCTGGGATTCCACCGGGTCTGAACTATAGCTTTTACACAAAAGAGATGGGGCATCCAGCCCCCGTGTTCGCGTGGCGCTCAAAGTTCTCAGACTTTATGTATAAAGCCGACCCTGCGGTACCGGTTCGCACCGTGAAGGCACAAGCTGGCGCGTACACCGGCCCGTTCTCGTGGGAGAATCGTCACTTCAGCACCGCAGAGGTCAAGCGCCTCCAGACATTCCCCGACGACTACGAGATTATCGGAAAGCGGCAGACCCGCATTCACCAGCTTGGCAACTCGGTGCCGCCGCAGATCGGTCGTATCCTGGCGCTGAGTATTCTGCATCAGGTGTTCGGGGCTACGCTCCCATTTCCTATGCACTACCTCGCCGAGCAGCAGCAGCTCGGTTTCCGTACACGAAAACGAGCCTTAACTGCACAGTATGCAGCAAAGGCTCAGGCGGCTATCGCCATTCTCAAAGGTACGATACCGCCTCAGGAAACACGGAACGTCTTACCGAGTGATGAGATCTGTTATCTCACGGATACATTTGCTCTCGCCGATGACGGAGATCGCGGCGGATTCCCCGTGCGCCTGTCTTACACAGGCGATCAACATCTACTCGTCGTTTACGGT
This sequence comes from uncultured Oscillochloris sp., assembly GCA_903887465.1. GTDB lineage: Bacteria > Chloroflexota > Chloroflexia > Chloroflexales > Chloroflexaceae > Oscillochloris. The sequence continues at coordinate 35,017 of CAISPW010000005.1, forward strand.
GAGCCACTCATACGTGACGTGGAGCGAGATCGTACCTTCACGTACATTATTCACGTCGAGTCGCTGCGCAGCGCGGACTGGAACATCCCGCTCACGGCGATCACGCTCCACGGCAGCGGACGTGCCGAGCCAGTATTCACCAGCCTGTGGAAAGCCCTCGAAGCGTTGATTAACGCGCAGTACGGGGTCGATGACCTTATTCAACTCTCGGGCTACTACCAGTATGACCCAAAGGTTCGCGCCCGTATGGAGATAACCGCCGCTGAGCCGATCCCTCCGCAGTGGCGGGCGCTCGGCAAGATCGTCAGCGGTATCGGGGTGGCAACCCAGATCCCCGCGCGCTCATTTGCGGAGCTGTGGGATGTGCCGGAATCTGATGTGATTCCTGTGCTGCATATGCTACGGAGCATGGGCTACGAGGTGCGGAGTACGAACACGAATCCGCAGATCACCGCTGGCGACTACCTGATTCCCTATGCGTTCCCTACCCTTACGCCGAGGAGCGTGCAGCTCAGAAAGAAACTTTGGGAACTAGCGGATGCGGAGATTTTCGCTTAGGCATGTTTCAGAATCGGCCATTCCAGCTTGACACTTCAGCCGAAGGGCTTGCAGCAAAACTCCCTGTGTTGTACGGTTGATGTGCCGCATCCGCCATACACACAGGGAGGACCCGGCCGAAAACCGATGTGACCGCGCACGAGGCCGAGATCGGCCACCTGACCCGGACGGTCGCGGAACTGCACGCCTGGAGCAGCATGCTGCGCGATGGGTTGGCGGTGGTGGTGCTTGACCGCACGGGCATTCAGAATGACCCGTGTCGTCAGGGTGAGCTGCAGACCGCCCTGGAGCTGTTGGCCGAACTCCAGGCGACGGCACCTCGCGGCGTGCAAGGCGAACTCAAGCGGCTGCACACCCATGTGTGTCTGGCGGCCCCCGCGCTGCACTGTCATGTGCGTTTGAAACATGCCTAGTGTATAATGGCAGATCCAACTATCGTAAAGCAGACATAATACGGATCTCTGGCAATGACGCAATGTACTCATCCTTGTCGGATTGTCGCCGCCAATCAAGGCAACCTAGAGAAACTGCGTGCCCATCTGCTTGAGGGGTACCAGTGTCTCGATGCGTGGCTGGCCCTCAGCCAGCTTGTGAGCGACCCCCGCCAGCGAAAAGACTGCCTTGAGCGGGCATCTGTTCTCGCCCCCGACAACCAGCAGATCCAGATTGCCTACCTGGAGGCATACATCGCGCTGGAGCCAAACGACATCCTGGCGCAGTGTAGGCTGGCCGAGATCCGCACGATGCAGCTGCTCGTCGATGTGAAGTCAGCCCACTTTCACGAGAAGCCAAAGGCGCGCCTGATCGGCGATATCCTGATCGCGATTGGGGCGATCACGAATGACGAGTTGCACGAGGTACTGCACGTACAGAGTACCGGCAGCCTGATCGCGACCGACCGCCGGCTCGGCCAGTTGCTGCTCAAGAAGGGGTTGATCACGCCCAGCAAGCTCGCGCACGCCCTGATCGTCCAGCAGCAGGAGCGCAGCAAGCTGCGCATCGCCCCCCAGGTTCTTGGCGAGTACATGGTTGAGCAGAACTATGTCACCCCGCAGCAGCTTGAGCTGGCTCTTGCCGAGCAGTTGCGCCTCGACCAGAAGGGCCAACGGCTCAGCCTCGGCCAGATTCTCGTCCGTCTGAACCTGGTAAGCCAGGCGCGGGTCGATGAGGCCGCCAGAGATCACGTGCTGTCGTTCTGGGCAAAGTTCGGGTATTAGCAGGGGCGCAGCATCTGCCCCAGAGCGGCCTAGAGGTTCGGGGAGGGCGTGTGCCTCCCCGAAAAAACATCGCCCAGTGTTACGGTGGTGAGCCACTAGCCCACGGCAGGCACCCGGCGGAGCAGCCGCAGCGGCAGCCCCGGAAGTACGGCCGCCAGCAGAACCAGGAGCATGCCCGTAGTCTGCATCGGCTCGATCCGCTCGCCGAGGAGCAGCACGGCGGCTAGGGTGGCAATCGGGGCCTCGATCACCACGATCAGGCTGGCGATGCGCCCTGGGATGTGGCGCAGGCTGATCGTGAAGAGCGCGTAGCCGCCCAGGGTTGGCCCCAGAGACAGGGCCAGCAGGGCCAGCCAGGGCGTGAGGCTCGTCCCCACTGCCACCAGGCCGCTCGGCCCGATGGCGACCATATTGATGATCAGCAGAGTCAGCGCGCCAAAGCTCATGGTCAGGGCGAGCGAGAACCACGGGCTGTGGTGGCTCACCGCGCGCTGGTTGAACAGGACGTAGCCCGAGTGGCCGATAGCCGACCCCACCCCCACCAGCACCCCCAGCCAGCTTACCCGTAGCACCGCCGGGTCGTAGGCCCGCACCAGTAGCAGGCAGCCCAGGATCGCCAGGGCCTGCGCCGCTAGTTGCTGTGCCCCGATGCGCTCCTTGAAGATCAGCCAGGCGCCCAGGCTTACCATGGCCGGGTAAAGGTAGATCAGCACGATTGCCATGGCCGCGCCGTTGAGCGCGATCGAGATGACGAACAGCGCGTGGTAAACCCCCACGCTGATCGTGCCGATTGCTGCGAAGCCACGCAGATCGCGGCGGCTGATCGCGGGCAGATGGCCGCGCCCGGCCAGAAGCAAGCCACCCATGCAGGCCACCGCGATGATCGCATCGCGCCAGAAGGCCAGGGCCAGCGGCTGCATGTGGTATTCGTTGAGCATGTACGAGATCCCAGGCCCGGTGGCGGCCCAGACGACGGCGGCGATGATGGCGAGGCTGTAGCCGGTGCGCGTGGAGGGGTGCATAAGTGAGCTATGGGTAAGGACGGCGCGTTGACGCTGGGCCGATGGCCCAACATCAACGCAGCGTTGTATAGGCGCTATGGGCGAGCGCTTAGAATCCAGAAGATGGTGGCGATTATGCTGCGATGGAAGATGTGGTTGCGGCGCTGGAGCAGGGCGATATCGAGGAGCCGCCACTCTTCCTCACGCTGCGCGCTACGGTCGATTTGCTCAAAGTAGGTACTCATTGGTTTGCTCCTAGATCTCGTCTGCCGTGCGGGCTGGCTCCGGGAGCGGCAGGCGGGTTGTCTCAAGGGCCGATGACGTGGCCAGGGTACTATGGGTGCGCCGCACATCTGGGTGGCGGCGGAGATCGTGATAGATCAGTTGCTCAAGCGACTGCGGGCTGCGGGTGCGTATCTTCAGCAGGAAGCACCACTCGCCGATCAGTCGGCTGAGTTCCTGGGCACCCGGCAGGGCACAGAGAAATGCCTCGAGCTTCTCCAGGTCGCATCCCGAGCTTGGCTCGATGAAGATGAATGCCGTGGTGGTGAGCCCCAGCGCGATCGGGTTGAGCCGGGCGGCGTAGCCGCTGATGTAGCCGCGCTCCTCTAGGAGCCGCACCCGTCGCTGTACGGTTGGCGGGGCCATACCTACTCGCTGCGCCAGATCGACGTGGGCCATGCGCCCGTCATGCTGGAGCAGGTCGAGGATCTGGACGTCGATGGGGTCAAGTTCATTCACGGCTAGTCTTTCTTCTTTTATCATCAATAAGAAGTATAACATTCTTTTTATTTTACATCAATCAGTCAAAAGATGTACTATTCTATTGCTCGATGCGAAGGAAACCGATGGCCCAGGTTGCCCAGGGAACAGCGTACGGCCAAAAACCGGCAAAAAAGATCTTCCGGCGGCAGCAAATTCACCTCCAAACTTCCGCCAGAGGCAGTTTTACAACAGCCCGGTATTGCCATAGCGATTTCATCCGACAGCCGGATGAGCATGGTATAATTTTGGGGCGCAATGATCGCCATGGGTGCCCGATTGAGGTGAAACAATGCCGATGTACGAGTATGGCTGCCTGTCCTGCAACAGTCGCTTTGATCGCCTTCGTCGAATGGATCAGAGTGATGCCGAGGTGACCTGTCCGGCATGCCACAGCGAGTCCGTGCAGCGCCGTCTATCTGTGTTTGCCTCCTACACCAAGGGTGCCTCCTCAGGCGCGCTGGCCGAGGTCGCCGCACCCGCCGAGGGCGGCTGTGGCCGTGGCTGCCCTGGGTGCGGATGTGGAACGAGGGACTAGCCCATGAAAGTGATGATCCTCACCGCCGGCCTCGGCACCCGTCTCCGCCCGCATACCTACAGTAAGCCAAAGCCGCTGGTGAGCGTGGCTGGCAAGCCGGTTCTGGCCCATATCATTGACGACCTGCTGGATATTCAGATCGATGAGCTGATCTGTGTGACGGGCTACCTGGGCGATCAGATCGAGAGCTATGTGCGTGGCCGCTACACCATGCCGCTACGTTTTCTGGTGCAGAAGGAGATGCGCGGCCAGGCTGATGCGATCTACCTAGCCGAAGCGTTCGCCGACGGGCCGATGCTGGTCGTTTTCGGCGATGGGTTGGTGGGCATCGACAAGCTGCGCCTGAACGCACACCCACGCGAGGGCGTGATCTACTGCCAAGAAGTCGCGGATCCCAGCCGCTTCGGCGTGGCGGTGGTCGATGCCGAGAAGATCACACGGCTCGTGGAGAAGCCCAGCACGCCGGTGTCAAACCTGGCGGTGGTCGGCTTCTACTATGTGCCCGAGGCCCGCCGACTGATGGACGCGATCACCCACATGCTGGAGCATAACATCCAGACGAAGGGCGAGTATTACTTGGCAGACGCCCTCCAGATTATGATCGAGCGCGGCGAGGTTTTTCACGCCGAGAGGGTATCGATGTGGCGCGACTGCGGAACGATCGACGCCCTGCTCGACACCAATCGCTACCTGCTCGAACACGGGCACAGCCGCGATGAGGCGGTTGTGAACTCTGTGATCGTCCCCCCCGTCTACATTGGCCCCGGGGCGAAGGTGGAGAACGCGGTGCTTGGCCCATACGTATCGCTTGGTGCGGGCGCAGAGGTGCGCAATGCGATTATCAGTGACTCAATCGTCAACACGGGCGCCCAGATCACAGGCGCGATCCTGGCCGGGAGTGTGATCGGCGATAACGCTGTCGTCACGGGCACGGGCCAGGAACTCAATATCGGTGACGCCGCTTCTATGATGATCAGGTGAACTCATGATCGCCTACAACTTCCGTGCCGTCGGCAAAGGTGCCGCCGGCCAGGCCGGTGCGGGCCAGGGGAAGTCGGCATATACGCCAGCTACGGCGTACGCCCCCATACAACACGGCTATCGAATCGCTCAGGCGCGCGTCGGTGAGCGTGATCTGCTCGACTATGTGTGTGAGGCTTTGGGCGGCGCGTTCCCCCGTCCGCTCATCACCAGTTACTATGTCTCGCTGAAGACGAACCCCTTTGTGGTCCTCACCGGGCGCGAGGGCACCGGCAAGGCGGCGCTGGCCTCGGGATTCGCCTCGGCCCTTGTGGGTACCCAGAGCGATCAGTTTGTGACAATTGGCTCGGGCAGTTGGGCACAGCGCAGCGGCCAGAGCAGCTACTACCAGGGCGTCCACGAGCGATTCGGCTCGCTGCACTTCCTGGAGTCACTTCAGGACGCGGCCTCGCCCGCAAACATCGGCAAGCTCTATATGGTGCTGCTGCGCGGCCTCACCCTCGATGAGCTCGGCCACTACTTCCGCGACGTACTCCAGATTGACGCGGGCGGCGTCCGCCGCCTCGCCCTGCCCGGCCTCGCGCCCGGTGATCGCCCGAGCCTGCCGCCCAACATCTTTATCACCGCCACGATCCACGTCCCGCGCACGATGACGGCGGGCAACCGCGAGGTGCTGCGCTCCGCTGGCCAGATCGCGTTCGACGCCGCCGCTCACGACAGGGCAGCGCTACCGCCGCCGCCGGTGCCCCCGGTGGGCCTGCAGCGGATTATGCTCGCGTCAGCCAGCCATAACTCCGCCGACGCCCGCGAGCGCCTCACCGCCATCCTCGGCCGCCGCGAGATGCGTCGGCTCGGCCCCTCGGCGGCCCTCTCGCGCCGCCTGCCCGATAGCGACATGATCGTCCGCCAGCTCGCCGACACGATCATCGCCTATGTCTCCAACAGCTTCGACGGCTCTGGTCGTGGACTCTTCGACCCGGACGATGTCTGGCGCAATGCCCAGATCGCCTACGACGACCAGGTGGCCCAGCGGTCGCTCGACCAGATCGCCCCCAGGCGCAGCAGGATCGCGCCCATCGCCCCGGTGATCGCGTAGCAGGGCGGGTACAACATCGCATCCGACAGGCGTGTGGGGGTGGCAATGCCACCCCCACACGATCTTTTTTTTAGAGTTTTTTTGGCGGGTTCGCCGCCAGAAACTACCAACCTGGCGGAGTCGCGCCGCCAGCAGCAGAGAATCGCTACGGCGCACTCACGCGCTGCCGCAGGATGGCCTTGACGATCCAGAGGACAAGGAAGGACGCCCCGAGCAAAATCAGCGCCAGGGTCAGGGCGATATCGAGATCAAGCTCGAAGCCCAGGTAGATCGCCAGCGGCATCGTCTGGGTGCGCCCAGGGAAGTTGCCCGCAAAGATGATCGTCGCGCCGAACTCGCCCAGGGCGCGCGCCCAACTCATCACCAGCCCGCCCAAGAGTACGTGCCAGGCTAAGGGCAGCGTGATCCAGACAAAGACCTGGGCCGACGTCGCGCCATCAATCATCGCCGCATGCTCAAGCTCACGCTCCACACCCGCAAAGCCGGCGATGGCGGTCTTGATGTAGAACGGTGCCGCCACGAATGTCTGCGCGAACACCACCGCCACGGTGGTGAAGGCGATGCTGAGGCCGACATCGTTCAGCCACGCGCCGATCATACCACGGCGGCCAAAGGCGATCAGCAGGGCGATCCCGGCGACGGATGGTGGTAGCACCATCGGCAACTCGATCAGCGTGTCGAGCAGGCTGCGCCCACGAAAGCGCCGCCGGGCCAGCAGGTAGGCCAGCGGCGTGCCGAATCCCAATCCCAGGGCCGTACTGCACGCGGTGGTGACGATACTTAGCCAGATTGCCTGGCCGACCTCCGGGCTGGTGAGGTTAGCGAGGAATGCGCTCGGATTGACGCGCAAGATCATGGCGAGGAGCGGCAGCAGCAGATAGGCCAGCATCGGGAGGCTGGCCAGCAGTAGCCCCAGCGTGGCACGCGGGGGGGGGCGGCGGTGCCCCGCCAGCACAGTGGGGGGGGAGATCGCGGTGCGCTCCATCAGCCCGTCCAGCGTTGGGATGCCTGACCGCAGCGGGTCGGATACCCTAGATGAGTTGCCCTGAGGGGAAACGAAAGCGGTACAACACTAGGGGAGGGCGTGAATCCTCTGTTCTGGCGCTACACAACGACGTGCGCCACCGCCAAAGCGGGGCGCACGTCGGGAAGTTCTATTTGGTGGGCCCCCAGGGGATCGAACCCTGAACCAATTGATTAAGAGTCAACTGCTCTACCATTGAGCTAGAGGCCCGCCCACGGATGCGGAGTATACCCGAAACGATATTGGCTGTCAACTTGTGCCGTCTGAGAGAATTTTGTACAATGTGGTACGATCAGATCACGCCCTCATGCGAAACTCGCCCCGCCGCCGGCCGTCTGTACGGAGGTGGCGCTGCGGCGACGGCAGAGTGACCACCGGACAGCCTAATCTATGCCGATCGATGACTACCACCAGGAGTACGGGCCGATCCAAAGGCGTCGCTCCCAGCAGCCCGCTGCGCATGAAGAAGGCGGCCCGCCGCCGCCGCCGCCGCCGCGCCCTGACCGGCGGCGTCGCCGCCGCACCCGCCGCCGCTGGGTCGACGGGGTCTGGCTTGTGGCGCTCTTTGCGCTGCTTCTGGCCGCGCCGCTCGGCCTGCCGTATGCCCTGCAGTTCTACTATGGCGACGTGGCCCTGACCGGCGTGAGCATCCAGGGCGAGCCGGTGTCCGGGCGCAGCAGCGACACCATCAGCGCCGACATGAGCCAGCGCTATGCTGCCTTTCTGAGCCAGCCGCTCACCCTGGTGTATGCGGGCCAAACATGGCAGCCCTCGCTGGCTGACCTCGGCCTGCGACTCGATACGGCTGACCTGGCCCGGCGGGCGGTTGCCGCTGGGCATGAAGGCGACCCGATCACCCGCCTGCGCGATCTCTGGGCGATCTCTCAGGACGGCCTTGATATCACCCCGACGGTGGTGGCCGACCAGCGTGTACTCCAGAGCTATCTGCTGCGCATCGCCCCCGCCGTCGAGCGGGCGCCCCAGGATGCGGCCCTGAGCATCGCTGCGGCCAAAGTGATGGGCACGCCCAGCGCCCCCGGCGTGCAACTGCTGGTGGATGCCACCGCGAACGATATACTCCTGGTGACCCAGAGCCTCCAGCCGAGCAGCGTCGCCATGCGCACGCGCGCGCTCGCCCCGCAGGTGGGCGACACCGCCCTGGTGCGGGCTCAGTCCCGCGCCGCCGACCTGCTCCAGAGCCCGATTGAGCTCACGCGCGGTGACCAGCGCTGGCTCTGGCCGCCTGAGAAGCTGGCCGAGTTGCTGCAGGTTGAGGCAACGCACGGCAGCCTTGAGGTTGGCGTGGATAAGGCACTGCTCACCCAGGCGGTCGCGGGCCTGGCCCAACTGGTAGACACGGGCACCGCCGAGCCGCGCCTACGCTTCAGCGCTGGCCAGTTGCTGATCGCGCAGGAGGGCACGCCCGGCTGGCGCCTCAAGCAGGATGCCGCCGCCGCCGCGATCTCAAAGCTGCTGCTGAGTAGCCAGCCGACCACGCGCACGCTGACCCTGCCGGTTGAGCAGTTGATCCCAAAGATCACCAAGGACACCTTGGGCAGCCTCGGGATCAAAGAACTGGTCGGCGAGGGCGTGAGCAGCTTCTCCGGCTCGGCCCAGTACCGGATCACCAATATCAAGGCTGGGGCCGCGCGGATGGACGGCGTGCTGATCGCGCCCGGCGAAGAGTTCTCCTTCAACACCCAACTCGGCGAGGTGGACGCAGCCAACGGCTTTGTCGAGGGCTATGCGATCATCGGCAACCGCACCCAACTGGAGTGGGGCGGCGGCGTCTGCCAGGACTCGACAACCGTCTTCCGTGCAGCCTTCTGGGCCGGGCTGCCGATCACCGAGCGCCACGCCCACGCTTTTTATATTAGCTGGTATGATGAATTCGGCCTCGGCCCGCAGGGCAGCGGTCAGGGTATGGACGCCTCGATCTATACGGGGGTGAACGACCTGAAGTTCGTGAATGATACCGGCAACTGGCTGCTGATGCAGACGGAGGTGGACGAGGGGAATCAGGTACTCGCCGTGCGCCTCTATGGCACAACGCCGCGCCGCGAGGTGCGCTTGGATGGGCCGACGATCACCAACGAGGTGCGCGCCCCGAGCGATCCGGTATACCTTGACGACGCGAGCCTGCCCGCCGGTAGCAGCTACCAGAGCGACACCGCACGCAGCGGTCGCGACATCACCGTCGAGCGAGTGATCACCGACCGTGGGGTCGAGATCCGCCGCGACAGCTTCTTCACACACTTCCGCGCCTGGCCGAATATCTTTGTGCGCGGAACTGGAAACTAAAGGGGCGAGCCGATCTTGCTCGCCCGCGCGCTACACACTACCTATGATCACATGCCCGGTCTGCGGCCACGCCAACCCGCCCGGCTCGCGCTTCTGCAACGCCTGTGGGGCGCGGGTCTCTTTTGATAAGACCCCGACCCACACGACGATGGCACCGGCGTCCGGCCTCCAGGCGTCGGCGGTTGGCCCGACGGCCTCGCGCCCGGCCCCTCCCCCGGCCCCCGAGGCCGAGCTGCTGCCCGGTGCCCTGATCGGCCCCGGCGGGCGCTATGTCGTCGAGCATGCGATCGGTCGCGGCGGCTTCGGCCAAGCGTATCTCGTGCGCGACCAGCAACTCGGGCGGTTCTGTGTGGCCAAGCGGCAGATCCCCAACCCCGAGTGGAGCGGGCGCATGCGCGAGCAGGCGTACCAAAATTTTCGCCGCGAGGCCCAGCTGCTCAGCACGCTGAATACGCCGGGCCACCCCAACATCCCGGAGATCTTCGAGTACATCCCCGGCATTCACTGCCTGGTGATGAAGTATGTGGAGGGCCGCGACCTGAGCTGGATCCTGGCGGAACGGGGCGGCAAGCTGCCCCTCGATGAGGGACTCGGGATCATCCGCGAGGTCTGCTCGGCCCTGGCCTATATGCACAGCCGCAGCCCCGAGCCGGTGCTGCACCGCGACATTAAACCTTCGAATATCCTGATCGATAGCGCCGGGCGGGTCTGGGTGATCGACTTCGGCCTCTCGAAGGCCACGCCGGTGGAGGCGGTGGTGACGGACTCCCCGCACACCCAGATGGCGGGCACGTTCGGGATCACCCCGCCCGAGCAGTGGCGCGGCGAGGCGGTGCCGCAGTCCGATATCTACGCGCTCTGCGCGACCCTGCACATGACGATCACCGGCCAACAGCCGGAGATGGAACGCTCGGACATGAGCGATTTTATGCGCGGCAAGAAGGTGCCCTTCCCCCGCGCCCGCAGCATCGACCCGACGATCCCGCCCCTGGTGGAGGCGATCATTTCCCGTGGCATGGCCTTCGACCCGGCCAGTCGGCCCACTGCGGCCCAGTTGCTCGACGCCCTGGACAGGATTCTGACCCCGAAGGCCCGCGCCGACCTGCAGTCGCCCGACGGGCTGGCCATCGCCGACGAGGCCGCCCTGGCGCACTGGGCAGAGGCGCACTGGGCGCAGGCGACGGCATGGCTCTACGGTAGCCTGGCCGATCAGGTGACGCGGCTGTGGGGAAAAAACCGCCTGGCCGCCGATATCCGCGCCCTCGTCGTCACCAACGCCGCCGACCAGCATGCCGGGATAGATGATCTGCTCGCCCTGCTCGACCCCGAGGGCTATGGGGCCATCACCCCGCGCATGACCTCCGACCGGCGGCTGATCGACTTCGGCCAACTCGGCCCCGAGGAGCGCCGCGAAGAGAGCTTGCTGCTGAGTAACAGCGGGCGGCGCTACGTGCGGGTTGAGATCCAGCCGCCGCGCTGGGTGGTGCCGAGCGCCCTAAACGTCTCGCTACCGCCCGGCCACCAGCAGAAGCTTCGGCTCACCGCCGACATGCGCCGCGCCACCGACTCGGGCCGCATGCGCGACGCGGTGCTGATGCGCGACCGCACGGGGGCGGGGTTTCGCATCGATGTGGAGGCCCGGCTCTCGCGCTGGGGCGCGATGATGCAACTGATTGGCGGGACGCGCCGATCAAACTGGGAGTCCGGCGAGGTGCGCCCGCTGCGGCAGATCGTCGCCCACCGTGGCGGCGGGGTCTGGGCGCTCGACATCAGCCCCGACGGGCGGCAGATCGCCTCGGGCGGGTGGGATCAGCGCGTGCGCCTGTGGCGGACGTCCGACGGCGCGGCCGAGGGTGCCCTCGACGACCACGGCGGGAATGTGCTCTCGGTGGCCTACAGCCACGACGGGCGCTTCCTGGCGGCCTCTGGCAACACCGATCTGATCAAGCTCTGGGCCGTGCGCGGGCGTCGCCTCGTGCAGTCGCTCGGCGGGCACCACGGCTACCTCGAAAGCGTGCGCTTCAGCTCCGACGGCCAGTTGATCATCTCCAGCAGCGGCGATGGGCGGATCTGCCTCTGGCGGATCACCGATGGCTCGCTGGTGCAAGAGATCCAGCCACGGGCCGGCGCGCAGACGATGGCCGTTCACCCGGACGGGCGCAGCCTGGCCCTCGGCTGCGCCGATAACACGGTGCGGCTGTGGGGCATTCGCGAGGACGCGCTGCTGCAGACGCTGGGCGGCCACGGATCCGAGGTGAAGTGTGTCGACTACGGCCCAGGCGGGGGCATGCTGGCCTCGGGCGACGGCACGGGCGTGGTGCGCCTGTGGGATCTCGACACGGCCACGCTACGCCAGGAGATGCGCGGGCACCAGAACGCCGTGCGCTCGGTGGTTGTCCACCCCGACGGCCAGACGGTGGCCTCGGGCGGGGTGGACGGCAGCATTCGGCTCTGGCGGGTGAGCGACGGCGCTCCACTCCAGGTACTCACCGACAACGGCAGCGGCGTGCTGCGCGTGGTGTTTAGCACGTCCGGGGATCTGCTGGCCTCGGGCAGCAGCGACGGGGTGATCCGGCTGTGGCAGCCGGGGTAGGGTGATTGCCGATTGGGCACGGTGTGGCAATCGGCCATCGGCAACGCTACTCGGGGTGAGTCACGAGCTCGGTACCGGCGACCCAGCCCTCGCGGCCATCGGCGGTGCGGATGCGCCACCAGGGGTAGCCATCCCGCTCGACCGGGCCGTTCAATAGAGTCAGCTGGGTGCCGGGATGCAGGCTGTCCGAGACGTGCGACTCCAGGCTGGCGGCGTCGTGCAGGCGCAGGTTCTTGCCACCGGCCTTCTGCACGTAGGCGGTAGCGCCGAGGGCGAGGCCGCCGGTGGCGGCGTGGGCAATCTCTGCCGCACCGTGGATGACAGCGGGCGGATCGACGTGGGCGTCCGTACCAACCCTGGCCCCGCCGATGGCACCGATGGCGCCGATCCCGGCGGCGGGGGCGGACTCTTTGCCGCCGTGGGGGGCGGCGCTGGACTTCCCATCGTCAAGCTGCTTGTTGAGGTTGGACTCAGGCATGGGAATCTGCTACTTTCTACGTACTCGAAAGTACGCTGTTGTCGGCGCACCGTGAGGCCGTTGCGTGTTGCGTGTTGCGTAGAGGGTGGCGCGGGCATGGTACCACAAAGATGGGGATCGCGGAAGCTATGATGCGTGCCGGAGCAGGGCTGGCGCAGCGTTGCCTGATCATAAGCCGACCCCGCGCAGGTATGCGCGGTTGCGCCTGGCGCTCTCCACCGGCGCGCCCATGCCGGGCAGCACATCCTGCTCGACGGTGATGTAGCCGTGGTAGTCGTGCCCGCGCAGCCAGCCGGTGACGGCGGCGAAGTCTACGCAGCCGCGCCCCAACTCGCAGAAGAGGCCGCGCCGGATCGCGGTGAAGTAGTCAATCCCCCCGGCGCGGGCCTGCGCGGCGACCTGCGGATCGCAGTCCTTAAAGTGGACGTACCAGACCCGCTCGGCGAAGCGCTCCAGCCCCTCCAGGGCCGCCGCGCCGTCGGTCGCGCCTGCCCCGTAGACGTAGTGGCCGGTGTCGAAGACCAGGCCGAGCAGGGCGGGGTCAGTCAGATCCAGCAGCGCCGCGATCTCGGCGGGGGTCTCGACGAAGCCGGCGCAGTGGTGGTGAAAGACGGTGCGCAGGCCGGTCTCGTCGCGCACCGCGCGGGCCACGGCCTCGGCCCCTCGCGCAAAGATGCGCCACTCGTCCAGACCAAAGCTCTGGTCGGGCCGCACCCGCCCGGCCCAAGCCGTACGCACACGGTCGTCGCCGTTGCGGTCAGCCAGCACCAGGAAGGGCCGCGTCTCGGCACCCTCGGATGCGGCAGCGAGCAGGCGGGCCACGCGCAGGGCCGACTCGACCCCCGGCGCGTGGGCGGCATGGTCGCGCAAGGCCACCGGCACGAAGGCACCGGTGAGGCTCAGGCCGCGTCCGGCCAACTCGGCACGCAGGACAGCCGGGGTGGTGGGCAGATAGCCCCAGTCGCCCAGCTCGGTGCCGGTGTAGCCGGTGGCCCCCAGCTCATCGAGCATACGCGGGTAGCTGATCCGCTCGCCCTCTAGACCAGCGAACTCTAGCGTGCCCCACGAGCATGGGGCGTTGCCAACATAGATAGTGGGCATCATGAGACCTTCCCTCATCCCTACGATCCGGGCATTTGGATCGCGGACAGATTGGATCGCGGACGGTTTGGATCGCGGACGGTTTGGATCGCGGACGGTTTGGATCGCGGATGGTTTGGATCGCGGACGGTTTGGATCGCGGACGGTTTGGATCGCGGACGGTTTGGATCGCGGATGGTTTGGATCGCGGACGGTTTGGATCGCGGACGGTTTGGATCGCGAATGACGCGAATGGGGGCGAATGACACGAACGCGAATGACGCGAATGACGCGAATGACGCGAATGACACGAATGACGCGAATGACGCGAATGACGCGAATGACGCGAATGACGCGAATGACGCGAATGACGCGAATGACGCGAATGACGCGAATGACGCGAATGAC
>CAISPW010000006.1 GCA_903887465.1 uncultured Oscillochloris sp.
AGACCTCGCTTTTTGTTGGTTTTTGGCGGCGAACGCCGCCAAAAACCAACAAAAAAAGATCTTTCGGGGGTGGCAAAGCCACCCCCAAACCCCCGCCGGAGGCGACTTTGCAACCGCCCTGTATAGCAAACTCACATCGGTTGTTGAAAGTTACGGAATAGTGTATACTGTTTTGTGTGACTGAAACCGCCGTGATACGAAGGGATAGACCATGCGTCCACCATCGGTTGATGCCATTACCACATTTCTTGATACCACGGAAGATGTGATGGAATACAAGAGAGCGATGGCGGTACGGATGATTCTCCTTGATTTTCGGCCATGCGATATTGCGTTAGCCCTCAACGTTACCGAAGCATTTGTGAGTAAGTGGAAGATACTCTCTTTCAAGGGCGGTATAGATGTGTTTACCGTAAAATACCACGGCTCTCACGGGTATCTTACCTCAGAACAACGACAATTGGTTCTTCATGCGATCACGGTTGAAAAGATGGAAAACGTTGACGCACTTGTTGATCACATACGAACCACCTATGGTGTCAAGTTCAAATCGCGACAAAGCTATTATGCCATGCTCGCCGAAGCACGTGTCACGTGGAAACGAGCCCAATCACAGCACCCGAAGAAAGATCCTGATCGCATTGATGCAAAAAAAAAGGCTCTCCAGGATTTCCCGGAGTAAAACGTCTGTTCTTCGATCAACATGGCTTTCTGATGCGGAAAAACGAAACCGACCTTACACGTATCCGCGTCAAAACCGTGTAACACTCCGGGAAATCCTGGAGAGCCGATCGGGGATTATTTGATCCTGGTATACGTACAGATGATCCGCCTGGGTCTTTGTGATGCGGTACCTGTCGCTCCGACATCCAGAAATTTGGCGAAGGTATTGGAAACAGCGTCAGATATCGGAGAACAAGTAGCCGAAAAGTGCTAGGTTTTCAGAGATGTTGAAATTCAATCAGGTCAAACCGCAAAATTATTCATGGATTTCAACAACGCGCTAGATTCCTCTGATCCTCTATGCCAAGAAAACTCTAAGCCGCCGTCAAATCTTCAAGGATGAAGCAATTCATACTCATTTCGCGCCGCCCAACATGGCCTCCTAAGAAATCCTCCCCGGATCGGGCGAGGAACCAGGATTTCTTTGGTGGGGAGTACCCGCCGGGGGTATCGGTGGATGCAAGCGACGCCGCTGACGCGCCCCGTCACCCGGGGTGGTTTTCAAGTGCGCCCGGTGCCGCCAGCCGTGGCGGTTTCCGCATGCGGCGCACCTGACACGGAGCATTGGGCCGGTCGCCCGTCGAAAGGTTGTAGCATTGTGTCCGAACAAGGTAACGGTCGTGCAGATACCGATGAACAAACACCGGGGGCGTTTCCGCGCGGCACTACTACGTATCGGCTAGGGTTTCGCGGCGATATTGAGGGGATGCGGGCCGTAGCGATTTTACTCGTCGTCGCTGCGCACGCCAAGATACCGGGGGTCGCCGGTGGCTACATCGGCGTTGATATGTTCTTCGTCCTCTCCGGCTATCTGATTACCGGCCTGTTGGTTCACGAGGCTCAGAGCAGTGGCCACATCCGAATTTTAGATTTTTATGCTCGCCGACTGCGGCGGTTGCTGCCCGCGCTGCTGCTCATGATTATGTGTACCGGGCTTGCTGCTGCGGTGTTGCTTTCCCCGCTTGAACAGATCGATCAGGTGGCAACGATGCGCTCGGCGGTGTTTTGGTTCAGTAATTTGCATTTCGCCTTCGCCAATCTTAATTACTTTGCGGCAGGCACGAACACGAACCTGTTTCTGCATACTTGGTCGCTAGGTGTCGAGGAGCAGTTCTACCTGGTCTGGCCCGTGCTGCTCATGCTCTTACTCGGTAGTTTTCGCTGGCAGGGCGCAGTATGCAATCTGCGTCGCTTACAGATCGGCATGCTCGCAACCGTTGCGGTCTGTTTCGGGCTGTCGCAGATGCTGATGGCGACGCAGCCGATCTGGGCTTTTTATCTGATGCCGTCCCGCGCATGGCAGTTCGCCCTCGGCGCGCTGACGTTGCTCTGGTCGGTGCAGAACCGCGACCAGCTCCGCAGTGATGCGGGCGGGATCGGTCGGCTGGTGGCCCCCGCAGGCTGGGCGGGCATCGCGCTGATTCTGGCTACGGCGGCGTACATCAATGAGCAGACTGTGTACCCCGGCCTGTGGGCGCTGGTGCCATCTGTGGGTGCGGCGCTGGTGCTTGTGGCCGGATCGTCCCCGAACCCCACAAGTATCACACGGATTTTATCGGTTCGCCCAATGCAAGGGATCGGACGAGTCTCCTACTCGTGGTACCTCTGGCATTGGCCAGTGCTGATTCTGGGCGGCGCGGCGTTTCAGATGAATGCGCTCGGTCAGCAGATGGCCCTCGCCGGGATCTCGCTCATACTGGCCGTCATCGCGCATTGGGCCATTGAATTGCCCCTGCGACGTAACCCGCTGCTGATCAGCCGCCCTGGCCTTACCCTTATGGCCGCGACTGTCCTGATGATCGGCGCGTTTGCCGCCAATATCGGCTGGAGATCGTTTGCGCTCACGGGATCAGTGCGACCAGACCAACAACGCTATCAGGCCATCTCCGGTGATCGGCCCGTTATCTATGCTATGGGCTGCGATGAGTTTTGGCAAAGCGACAAGGTGCAGATCTGTCCTTTTGGTAACGCAGCGGCAGCACATACCGCCATAATCATCGGCGATAGCTATGTGGCGCAGTGGTTCCCCGCCATTGCTGCTGCGTACCATCAGCCCGACTGGCGGGTGCTGGTTCTGACGAAGTCGTCATGTCCGATGATCGATCAGCCGTTTTATTATGTTACGATCCGTGCAATCTATACTGTGTGCGACCGCTGGCGCGATGCGGCGCTGACGCAACTTGGCTCGCTTCATCCAGATGTGGTCTTTATGGGCGAGTCGTGGAACTACGGCGCGAGCTTCACGGAATCGCAGTGGATATCGGGGACGCAACGGGTGCTGGATCGGATCGTGCCAATAGCGAATAATGTATTCATCATCAGGCCAACCGCCGGGCTACCGTTCGATGGCCCCGGCTGCCTCGCACGCAGAGACTGGCAGCCTGCGTTTTTGCCCACGCCAAAGGATTGCAGCGGCCCTGCAACAAGCCAGCGCAATACTGAGATTTACCGCTGGTTGACCCAAGCGGCCAACCCCTACCCCAACGTGCGGGTTCTGGATCTGAATGCGCTGATCTGTCCCAACGACCGCTGCTCGGCAGAACGCGACGGCCAGGTTATTTTCAGGGATACGGGGCACGTGACGGCCACTTATATGGCAACGCTGGGCGATGCGCTGGCGGCACGAGTCGCTCAGCCGTAATCTATGTTAGGACTTATGCAGTGTAATTCTGCGTATCCCCGACCGTGATGGACGAGCGCATGGACTCAGGTGACGAGATCGGGATCAACCTCGCGCTTCTTTCGTGACGTGAATCAGAGGGGATACGGGCGGTGTTGAGGCTCGACAAAGGGCATGTTCAGTCAGGTTCACTCCAGAGAAGGGGACATTCTGTGCAGTGAAGAGGGACGGTCTGCGTGTACGCCCAGCGTCAAAGGACTGGAAGGATGCGCAGAATAACGCTACAACACATGCGCCACATAACTCTGCAGGTGACAACATGTCGTGTCCAGGAGAGCGATCACGCAAGACATGGTGTCGTCGTGCCCCGCAGAGCATGGCGGTGATGTTGGTCGAGCGCAGCTTGGCAGATTGCTATCGAATCAGCGTGTGGGCATCTGCAACTGCCAGGGGTCAATGGCCCGCAATACGTAAGGGCCGCCAGCATTGCCGACGGCCCTTACGTGCGTATAGGTTGGCGCTAGCGCACGATGAGCGGGAGGTACACGGTGTAGGTGTTTAGCGGATCCGACGGGGGCACGCTGCCCGCGCGCTCGTCCGGCATGCTGGCGACCGGCACCACCGGCGCGCTCGGCACCGTCTTGCTGGCCGCCAAACCACCCTGTCCCAGCGCCTGGAGGCTAGCCGGGGTCGCGCCGTTGGAGGTGCTTAGCCGGTATTCCGCCGCACTGTAGCCGAAGACCTCCACTTGGTAGATCCCCGGTACGACCTCGCTGGCCGGGACGATCACCTGCTCATTGACGCTGCCCTCCTGATTGCTCACCCGCGCCGACTGATCGATCCGCGAGGACCAGACGGACAAGTCGGCGTCCCCGCTGAGAACCTCTACATTGACGCTGAACTGCTGTCCTGCGGCTACGGTGTAACGGTAGATACGTGTCTGGCCCCGTCCGATGCTATCCGAGGTGCCTTCATAGTTAATCAACTGGCGTGCATTGCCAATCGAGATATTGGTGGCCGCGTCGCGGGCGCGCACCTGCATGTAGTGCATCCCCGGCAGCGGCAGCAGCGAACCAGCCGCCGACGCGGCTCATCAGCAGGTTGCGGGCGGTGTCGTCGCGCACCCGCTGCTCACGCTGATCGAGAAACGTCATCCCAATAATCCCGGCAACCTAGCCGTGGATGGCGGCGGCGTGATAGGCGAGCATGCCCCCCGCCGACAGGCCGTACAGCACGACCGGGCGCCCCGTGCGGGTGCGCTCCGCCGTGATGACGTCGCACACCAGTTGCACCCAGTCGTCGTAGGTGACGTGCGCCCCGCGCCGGACGTGCGTTTGCCCGTAGGTGGGCAGATCCAGGGCCACCGTGGACAGGCCGCACCGAAACAGCGGGCCACCGGCAATCAGCGTGAACTGCCGCCCGTTGGTGCCCACCCCGTGCAAGAGGATGACCGTGACTGGGGAGTCTGGCTGCGTCAAGCGGTCGAGGTGGATCTGATGGCCCTGCCAGTCCCAGTACTCCTCGGTGGGCATGAATCCGTCGCTAAGACGCATGTCAGCGGGGAGGAACTGCTGGATGGCCCGCCATGTACGGTCGCTGGTGTAGCCCGTGCGGGGATCGTGAAGGGGAGGCATAGGCGCTTCTGCCCAGCGGGCGCTAACGCAGGGCCGCAGGGTGCGACCGGCTGCCGCCACTATAGCAGGCAGTCCTGTGCGCGGCAATGCGACCTCGCTGCGCAGGCAGGGCATGAGCAAAGTCCTCGGGGCTGCGCCCCAGACCTCGCTTTTTGTTGGTTTTTGGCGGCGAAGCCG
>CAISPW010000007.1 GCA_903887465.1 uncultured Oscillochloris sp.
CGGCTTCGCCGCCAAAAACCAACAAAAAGCGAGGTCTGGGGCGCAGCCCCAGCGACGTTGCACCAGCCCTGTGCCTCATTCTAGCATGGCCCAGGGCACGGCGGCGGCTATGCTATGATACGGTAGAGGGAACGTGCTACACCAGCATTTAGATAGGGGGCGACCATGGGCAGAGTGGTCTACGTGGTGAGTGACCTGCACCTGGGGCCGGGGACGCTGCCCGACGGCAGCTTAGATCCGCTGGAGGATTTCACCGCCGACGCGGACTTTGCGCGGTTCCTGGCGCAGGTCGGCAGCGGCGACGACCCGGTGGAGTTGGTGATCGCCGGGGATCTTCTGGAGGTGCCGCAGACCTTGCCGGCGGTGGGGTTGGCTGCGCCGGCGGATCACCTGGGCAGCACGGAGCAGGAGTCGCTGCAGCGGGTGCGGGTGATCATGGGCCAGAGCCCGCAGATCTCCAGCGGGCATCCCGAGGTCTTCGCCGCCTTGCGCAGATTTATGATGGGCGGCAACTCGGTGACGATCATCGCCGGGAACCACGACATCGACCTGCTGTGGGGCGAGGTCTGGGCGGCGGTCTTCGACGCGATCTACCCGCCCGGCGCGGCGGGCGACCTGCGGCTCTACGAGTTCTGCTACCACGTGGGCGAGGGGCCGCAGGGCCGAGTCTACATCGAACACGGCCAGGAACACGATAAGGCCAACCGCTTCGGCGACCGCATGTGCATGCCCTTCGCCCTAGACGAGCGGGGGGTGCGGCGGCTCAAGCGCTGCTGGGGCACGCTCTTCGTCGAGAAGGTCTACAACGAGCTTGAGCGCGACCACTGGTTTATCGATAACGTCAAGCCCATCTCCAAAATCGTGAGCCTGGGCCTGCGCAACGACTTTCGCTTCACGGCCACGGCCCTCGGCATGATCGCCACGTTCCTGCTCACCAGCGGGCCGCCGCCGATCTTCGGCGGGGGTGCGGATGTGCTCGGAGCCGCTGCGGGCGTGACGCCGCCAACGGCTGAGGGCGTGGCCTCTGCGCTGGCTGATGTGGCCCTGCGGGCGCAGATCGAGGCCCAACTGAGCGACCCGGCCTTCCGGACCGAGTTCGAGCAGGCCATCCAGCACGTTGGCCCGGTGGCCCTGGACGGCGCGGCGGCGCTCTTCAGCCTGGACGCTGCGTCCAGCGCGGGCGTGGTGCTGGGCGGATTCGCCGCCGACGCCGAGGATGCGTACCGCCAGGCGGCCCGCGCTGTGCTGGAGTGCGACCTCACCGTGGGTACGGTGATTATGGGCCACACCCACGATCCAATCGACGGCTACGCCTGCCCGATCGACCTGCCCGATGGCCGGACGGGCTACTACTTCAACAGCGGCACCTGGACGCGCCACCTGAAGGAGCAGGGCCGCGCCTATAGCTGGGATGAGGTCGCTGACCTGGCCAACTACACCACATCGAACACCTTCATCAAGCTGGAGCCGCAGGCCGACGGGTCGTACCGAGCGACGCTGATCAACTGGGGACAGCGCTAAGATGCGCGGCGCGGCGCGGGGATGGATTCGCCATCCCCGCGCCGCGCCGCGCTTACCTCTCATTACTCGCCGTGTGCGGCGGCGATTGCGGCGCGGATGTTGCGCTCGGGGGCCGGGATGGGCGTCACGCAGCCAGCGGCGACGATGTAGCCGACGCCGCCGGTCTGGGCGATGCCATCGGCCACCTGGGCGCGCACCTCGTCGGCTGATCCGTTGAGCAGCGCGCCCCACTGGGCGATCCCGCCGGCCACCGCCCCGCGCACCAGCGACTGGCCCTCGCGCAGCGACGGCCCGGCCCGCCGGTCGTCCCAGTTCACCACTTGGGCGGGGTAGTCGGCCACCAGTTTGAACATCAGGTCGTCGCCGTGGACGTGCAGTACGTTGAGCCAGCCAGAGCCGGCCGCGTCGAGCAGGGCCAGATCGGACGGGCGGCCCCAGCGTAGGTACTCCTCCTCGGACATGCTGCGGTAGCTGGCGTCGGCGGTCGAGAAGAAGATCCCGGCCGCCCCGCCGACGATGACCGCCGCCACAAAGTCACGCCAGGTCTCGATGATCGTGTCGAAGCCGCGCTGGAAAACCTCGGGGTGGCGTCGTCGCCAGATCGTGGCCTGGTCGCCGGCCAGGCATGCGGCAACCGTGAGCGGGTTAAAAATCGTCTGGAGAACCGGGGTGTCGGCGGCACCGGCGACGACCAGATCGAGGCAGCGCAACTGGCGAGCCAGGGCACCGGCGTGGATCGACAGAGGGCGCATGGCCTCCCACTGCTCTAGGGAGCTGATCGGGCGCGGCCCTTTGACCAAGTCGCCTTCGGGATTGCCCTCGTAGACCCCGGTTAGCCCGGCGTCCTCGGCGACGAAGACCTGCGAGGGCGTGAGCTTGATGAAGTCGAAGTCGAAGCGGCGTTGGAAATCGAGGGTGGCGCGGGCCAGATCCTCGGCGGAGTGATCCTCGACCGGCCAGTGCCGCCAAAGGGCGACGGGGATACGCGGCGTGGGCATGCGGGCGATGGTGGCGAGCAGCAGGTCGCGCTTGCTGAGCATAGGGATCTCCTCTGAGGTGAAAATAGCCGATAGCCGATAGCCGATAGCCGATATAGCAATCCTCTTAGGGTTGTTGTGTGGAGTCGAGGCTTTAGCCGGATAGGGCCGCCTAACGGCTCGACTCCTTTTCATAACCAGTTTAGGATTGGGATAGCTGGGCATCAGTCGCCATTTTCATCACGACGACGGCCAGATCCGTGTGGTGGGACACGATTTCAGCCGCAGGCGCTCATGGCTAGGAGCAGCAGCGCCTGCATACCCCGACCGAGGTTCTCGGGAATGATGAACTCGTCGCGGCGGTGGGCGTTACCGCCGTCGGTGATGCCCACGCAGATCGCGGGGATGCCTTGGCTGAGCGGGATGTTGGCGTCGGTGCTGCTCTGCTGGAAGCTAATCGTGGCACCGACCGACTGGTAGGCGCTGACGGCGGCCTGCACCAGCGGGTGCTCGCGCGGGATGCTGCCGGAGGGCCGGTCGCCTACGGTGGTCACATTGATCTGCACGTCGGCGTGTTCGGCGGCGGCGGCGCGCACGAGTTGATCCACCTGGGATACGAGGTTGTCGAGGGCCGACGCGCTGACCGAGCGCATGTCGAGGAGCAGGCTGGCCTGCTGGGCGATGGTGTTCACTGAGGTGCCGCCCTCGATCATGCCGATGTTGTAGGTGCTGCGCGGGCTGCGCGGCACGTTTAGCTCGGCGATGCGGGCGGCTAGACGCACCAGGGTGTGGATGGCGCTGGGGTTGCCGAAGTTGCCCCAGGAGTGTCCACCGGGGGCGTTGACCGCGACCCGGTAGCGGCGCACGCCGATGGCCTGGTGGTGCAGGGTGCCGAAGTCGCAGCCCTCCAGCACGATCACCGCGCTGACTTTGTCGCGCAGGCGATCTAGCACTGCGCGGATGCCCCGCAGGTCGCCCAGACCCTCCTCGCCCACGTTGGCCACAAACCAGACGTCGCCCTGGTTCGGCAGGCTGTGGCGCTGGAAGACCTCGGCCAGATGCAGCAGGCCGGCCACGCCGGTGCTGTTGTCGCCCAGGCCAGGGCCGTAGACCCGCACACCCTCGCGGCGGATGCGCAGGTCGGTCTCGATTGGGAAGACCGTGTCGAGGTGGGCGGAGACGAGCAGGCCAGGCTGAACCGATTGGCCTGGCCGACGACCGTACACATTGCCGATCCCGTCGTGCTCGACATCTTGCAGGCCGAGGCCACGCATGCGCGCACAGACGAGCTCGCCACGGCGGCGCTCGTCGAATGTCGGGGCTGGCACCTGCTGCACCGCGATGACCGTCTCCAGGATCGGTCGGGGATCGGCCAGATCGGCGATGGCTCGTTGCACCGCCGGGTTTGTGCGCCAGCGCTGAATATCCATAGCTGCCTCATTCTTTGTCAATCCTGAGCGGCCGCTGGCCAGGGCTGATGCAACGTCGCTGGGGCTGCGCCCCAGACCGCGCTTTTGGTTGGTTTTTGGCAGCTTCGCCGCCAAAAACCAACCAAAAAAGATCGTTCGGGGGTGGC
The DNA here is from genome assembly GCA_903887465.1 of uncultured Oscillochloris sp. GTDB lineage: Bacteria > Chloroflexota > Chloroflexia > Chloroflexales > Chloroflexaceae > Oscillochloris. The sequence continues at coordinate 4,075 of CAISPW010000007.1, forward strand.
AAAGCCACCTCCAAACCCCCGCCGGAGGCGACGTTGCAACCGCCCTGGGCCGCTGGCCGTCCGAGATATGCCAATGCCAGCAGCCAGACCCGCGCTCGCCATTGTATTCACGGCCACTGATTATGTCCGAACATCCCCCCGGTGTCAATTTGCTCCTGCATGGGACTCGTGGCATACTGGCGCAGCAAACGCCTGTGATTCCCCCGGCGGGGAGGCTTCGCCCCTCTGAAAGAAAGGGGCTTTTCGCGAGCCTGCGGCCCCCAAATCCCCCGCCAGAACTGGCTATACCCTACAAGGAGTGTGCAATGTCGCTGCTGCCAACCACCGCTATCGCCGCGATTGCCGGCCACGACGGGCAGACGGTATCGCTATCGGGCTGGATCTATCATAAGACCGAGCGGGGCAAGCTGATCTTCCTGATCCTGCGCGATGGCAGCGCCAGCATCCAGTGTGTGGTCTCAAAGAAAGGGGTGAGCGAGGAGGTCTTCGCACACGCCCAGCAGCTGACCCAGGAGTCGTCATGTCGGATCACCGGCACGGTGCGGGCCGACGCACGGGCGCCCAGCGGCTACGAACTGGATGTGCAGGACGTAGAGATTGTCAGCATCGCCCAGGACTACCCGATCACGCCGAAGGAGCACGGCGTGGAGTTCCTGATGGAACACCGGCATCTGTGGGTGCGCTCGGCCAAGCAACACGCCCTGCTGCGCATCCGCGCCGAGGTGATCGCGGCGGCCCAGGAGTGGCTGAACGCCCAGGATTTTATCCGCTTCGACTCGCCCATCCTGACGATGACGGCGGCGGAGGGCAGCACGAACCTCTTCGGCACCGACTACTTCGATCTGGGGCGGGCCTACTTGGCGCAAACCGGCCAACTCTACGTCGAGTCGGGCATGATGAGCTTCGGCAAGGTCTACTGCTTTGGGCCGACCTTCCGCGCCGAGAAGAGCAAGACTCGCCGCCACCTGACCGAGTTCTGGATGATCGAGCCGGAGGTGGCCTTCGCCGATCACGCCGAGAACATGGTGCTCCAGGAGCAGTTTGTCAGCGCGATTGTGCTGCGGGTGCTGGAGCGGCGCGGCGCGGATCTGAAGACTCTGGAGCGCGACACGACGCCGCTGGAGCGGGTGCTGGCCCCCTTCCCGCGCATCTCCTACGACGATGCGGTGGTGCTGGTGAACGCGAAGCATGGCGACGTGGAGGGTTGCACGCCCATGGCGTGGGGCGAGGACTTCGGCGCGCCGCACGAGGCGCTGATCGCCCAGCAGTTCGACCGGCCCGTCTTCGTGGAGCGCTACCCGAGCGCGATCAAGGCTTTCTACATGCAGCCGGATCCGCAGCGCCCGGAGCTGGCCCTCTGCGCCGACCTGCTGGCCTCCGAGGGCTACGGCGAGATTATCGGCGGCTCGCAGCGCATCCACGACGCGGCTCTGCTGGAGGCGCGCATCCGCGCACACGGGCTGGATGTGGCCGACTATCGCTGGTACCTCGACCTGCGCCGCTACGGGTCGGTGCCGCACAGCGGGTTTGGCATGGGCATCGAGCGCGCTGTGGCCTGGATCTCGGGCACTCGCCATATCCGCGAGACCATCCCCTTCCCGCGCCAGTTGTATCGGATTTACCCGTAGGCAGCTAACGTGAAAATAGCCGATAGCCGATAGCCGATAGCCGGGCATCAGCGACCATGTTCATCGCGGCAGTGTGCGCCCCGCGCATGAACGTCTTTTGCGGTAGTGCCTTTTCTTGTTCATGGTTGGCGGTGAAGCTGTCAACCATGAACAAACCTGGATTTTGGGCTACTCGCCCAGCGCACACCGGAGCCGGTGTGCGCCAACGGCGATCAGGCTCAATGCGACGGCAGCCCAGGCGACGCCGAGGGCCAGGCTGGGCGCAGTCGGGAGTCCGCTGTGCGCGAGGTACCACCACCAGACATCCCACTGGCCGTAGCGGTAGTCGCTCGCCCACTGGCGCAGGGCCACCGGGCCGCTCGGCAGCGGCGGGGTGGGCAGCAGGTTACCGCGCAGCGCCAGGGGTGATCCGTTGGCCCATGCCGCCGCCTGGATTAGGTAGACGCCGAGCGGCCCCTCGCGGTCGACCCCGGCATCGGCGGGGTTCCAGGCCGGGCTGTCGATCTGGAGGTGCGCGGGACGGGCCGGCAGCAGCAGGGCGATGCGCCGCGCCGGACATGCGGTTAGTTCGCCGATGCGTGCGCCGTCCAGCCGCAGGGTGATCGCCGCCGATGGTACGGGCGCGGGGCGGCACCCGCTCACCCCCAGGGCCACCCGCAGCGGGCCAGTCTGCGGCGGGCGCAGTTCGATCCGGGCCGAGGGCAGCGTCCAGCGTGGGATCTGCGTGTCGCTGGAGCGGTCGCCCTCGCTGTAACTAAAACCATCGCGTAGGACGATGCTGTCGGGGGCGAGGGCCAGGTTATAGCCCAGGCCGAACTGGGCGACCGCCAGGCGCAGGTGGCCGAGGATGGGCGACTGGTCGGGCGCGAAGTAGCGCAGGCTGGCGTTGCGCTGCACGCCGAGGTAGGCGTCGAGGTTGATCGCCTCCGCAGCGATCTGCACCGGCACCGCCAGGATCAGGCTGGCCCCCAGGGCCAGGGCTGCGCCGCGCCGACCGGCCAGTGCGGCATCGGCCAGCGCCACCAGCGGCAGGGCCATAAATGGCAGGGCCATGTTCAGATAGCGCGGCCCCCAGGCCCCGTCGCCGTGCCAGAAGGTCACCTTGCCGTAGAAGAGCAGCGTGGCCAGGACGAGCGACCCGCAGAGCAGGGCCGCGCCCCGGTCGCGCCGGTACAGCCAGATCAGGCCAAAGGGCAGCAGCACCAGCGGCGGCGCGTACCAGACAATGCCCTTGCCGGGGCTAACCAGCAGGCCGTACAGCCCCTCGGCCAGATCGCCGCTAAAGACCCCGCCGGCCGCGCCGTAGCCGCTACGCAGCGGGCTGCCGAAGAGCGCCCACTGGTAGAGGCCGATTATGCCGAGGCCGAGGGCGGAGCCGATACCGAAGGATACGGGTGGCAGGATGCGGGATAACGGTCGGCGCGCCTCTGTGGCCTGCCGGTAGAGGACGTACAGCCCCAGGAAAGGCAGGGCCAGCCCGGCCTGGATCTTCACCGTGCATGCGAGGGCCGCCAGCAGCCCCGAGATGACATAACGTATTATCGGTCGGCTGTCGGCTGTCCCTTGTCGCCTGTCCCCTAACAACGCCACAAAGGCGGCGAAGGTCAGCCCGCCAGAGAGCGGTTCAGCGAAGAAGGTCTTGCTATGCGGCCAGGCCAGCGTCGCCAGGCCATAGATCAAGGCGGCGGCGGCGGCAGAGCGCGGCCCGTAGCCGAGGCGCAGGGCGGCGAGGGCGACGAGGGCGGCCACGGCGGCCGTGACGAGCGGGTTGAGCCAGCCTACGGCGGCGCGGGTGAGGTAGGCGGTGCCCACCGACGGGAATGCCGCCGCCACGGCGCGGCCCGCTAGATAGAGCGGCAGCGCCACAACCGACTGGCCCGGCCCGTAGGAGCTATAGACGGGCGGATCGCCCGTGCCCGCGTTTAGCGCGAAGCTGCCGTAGTTGGCGAGGCTCACCGTCGCGCCAAAGAGTTGCTCCTCGTCGGTGGCGTAGGTGTGGCCTCCGCTTGTCAGCAGGTAGATCCCGGCCAGCAGCAGGAAGATTGCCAGGGGAAGCGTAGCGGATCGCACGGAATGGTTACGCCACTGAGCCACGGAATCTCGTACCTTCATTTCGCTTACCGCTACAGGCGTAGGCTCTGCGTGCATTGCGCGGGCGATTATAGCATCTTTCGTGATCTAGGCTTCACAGTGCGGTTGCCACCGCAGGGCGGTAGCAACGTCGCCTCCGGCGGGGGTTTGGGGCGCAGCCCCAGCGACGTGGCATCAGCCCTGTCGCTATAGCTCATTAGGTTGCGCTGAATGGTTGCCTATGGTACAATTGTGCGTGTGTCACGACACGCGGCCAGTTCGCTGGTGGAGACCGTTAGACACGCACATATCCAACTGAACCTTGCGGGTTCCATCGGGGAAACCCCCGATGGGGAGCAAAGATCACAGACAGATTTTCCTCGCAAGCGATGACGCTGTAGACGCACATCTGCGCCCACAGCGTTTTTCTTATTAGACATGGTTTCAGAGAGGCCGAGTTTACTTTACACTTTTGGCATACTTACCCCCCCTAACCCCCCCGCAAGCGGGGGGGAACCAATGAGTTGTTCCCCCCCG
>CAISPW010000008.1 GCA_903887465.1 uncultured Oscillochloris sp.
CGGCTTCGCCGCCAAAAACCAACAAAAAAAGATCTTTCGGGGGTGGCGTTGCCACCCCCAAACCCCCGCCGGAGGCGACTTTGCTCATGCCCTGCGGCGGGGGTTTGGGCTGATGCACGTGCTCAGTGCTTGCTGCTATCCGGTGGAGTGTTGGGCATGGGCAGCAGCGGCGCAAGCGGGTTCACCAGTCGGTTCACGATCGCCCCTAGGCGCTGGAACTGCGGGCCGAGCTCCGTCTCTGCCAGGGGGATACTCACCGGCACGTCGAGCTGCACCGGGATCGTCACGCTGTCGAGCGAGATGTTCATCTTGAGGGCGATCTGGAGCGGCGTGCCCTCGGGTAGGGTCAGGTTGATATTGTTGGCACGCAGGAGGTTGCCGTTGCCCAAATCGATGTCCGCGCCGCTCAGCACGAGCGGCACCGGGCTCGTCAGCCGCACCTCCGTCACCTGATCGACCGGGACGAAGATGCCCTTACCGGCCAGCGAAAGCGGCTGGCTCAGCGGGATGGTGGTTCTGATCGTCGCCCCCTCAAGCTTCACCACCACATCCTGAAGCTCGGAGAGGTTGTCGGCCGCAAATGCCTGCGCGTTGCCGGATAGGCCAACCACCTGGCCCCGGTTGGAGATCAGTACCCCGGCCAGCACGCCCAGGATGATCAGCAGGACGGCGTTGATCAGGAATGAGGTCCAGATCAATGCCTTGTAGAGGGGCGAGAGGCGAGCATAGCGCTTTGGGCTGCGCCCGGCGATGCGGGCGGGGTCGATCACGGGGGTGTTGGTCTGCGCGGCCATGCCGTCCTCCTCAATACGTCCACCTGCGCCCAGACGGCGGTGCAGGTCGTGCGTCTCGTCTATACCTTCTTCGCATCATACCACGCAGGTAGAGAGATTCAAGCGCCTACGCACCTGCGACAGGGCTGATGCAAAGTTGCTGGGGCTGCGCCCCAGACCTCGCTTTTGGTTGGGTTTTGGTAGCTTCGCCGCCAAACCCAACCAAGGGCGGGGACGGTGCCGCCCCCGTGTCCCTAGCGGCAGGTGGAGGCGCTACGCGCTGCCGAAGTGGCGCAGGGCCAGGCGCAGGCGCTGCTCCAGATCCTCCGGCGCGTCGGCGGGCAGGGCACCGATGGCGGATGCGGCCTCGGCACCGCTGTAGCCCAGGCTGATCAGCAGGTCGGCCAGGTCGCTGTTCACTGCGGTGGCCGCCGGGGTCGCCCCCGGCCCCAGGGCCGGGAGGCCCTTGAGGTCAATCTTGCCCTTCAGCTCAAGCACCAGGCGCTCGGCCGTCTTCTTGCCGATGCCGGGCACCCGCGAGAGCCGGGCCGTGTCGCCCTGGGCCACCGCCGCGCGGATCTCGTCGGGCTGGCCGGATGAGAGTAGGCTCAGGGCCACCTTCGGCCCAACCCCGCTGACCCCGATCAGGCTCTCGAATAGCGCGCGCTGGGCCACGCTGGCGAACCCGTAGAGGGTCATCGCATCCTCGCGGACGATCATCTGCGTGTGCAGGAAGATCGGCTCACCCACGGCCCCCGCCGCGCCGAGTACGGTGCGCGGCGCGTAGACGAGCCAGCCGACCCCGCCCGTCTCGATCACGAGGTGGTCAACGCCGATGTGGATGAGCGTGCCGCGCAGTGATGCGATCATGGCGCTGTCCTCCCGCAAATCTGAGTGCGTCGGCCATTATACCATCGAGATCGCCCCGCCCAACCCTTTGACAGCCGGGCGGGCGGTTGATATACTTTATGACGCAGTGTGTAATATGTTGAATGCCGGACAAAGTTCCAACCCTCGACGTCCAGCATTCAGCGTTCAACATTATCAAGGAGGCCACGACGATGGAGTACGAGCACACCGACGAGATTAAGATGCTGCGCCAGACCGTCCGCGAGTTCGTGGACAAGGAGATCCGCCCGATCGCCCACGACCTCGACGAGGAGGAGCGGGTGCCCTTTGAGGTGATCAAGAAGGCCGGCGAACTGGGCCTGCTGGGCGTGCCCTTCCCCGAAAAGTATGGCGGGCTTGAGATGGGCATCACCGGCTACTGCGTGCTGATGGAGGAGCTGAACCGCTCCTGCGCCAGCACCGCCACGATCATCGGTGCCCACGCCCAGCTTGCGGCCATGAGCATCTTCATTGGCGGTACCCCGGCCCAGAAGGAGCACTACCTCAAGGCGCTGAACCACGGCACCATGATCGGCGCGTGGGCGCTTACTGAGCCGGACGCCGGATCCGACGCTGCCCATCTCCAGACCACCGCCGAGCATCAGGGCGACGAGTGGGTGATCAACGGCCAGAAGATGTGGATCACGAACGGCAGCTTCGCCGATGTGATCGTCGTCCACGCCGTAAACGACAAGCATAAGGGGCCGCGCGGCGGCATCACCGCCTTCCTCGTCGAGAAGGACACCCCCGGATTCCGTGTCGGCAAGGTCGAGCATAAGATGGGCCTAAAGGCGTCCCACACTGCCAGCCTCTTCTTCGAGAACTGCCGCATCCCAGCCGAGAACGTCCTCGGCGGAGCCCACGGCGTGGGCCACGGCTTCCAGATTGCCATGAAGACCCTCGACATCGGTCGGGTGGGCCTGGGCGGTAGCAGCGTGGGCGCGGCCAAGGAGGCGTTTGATCTCAGCCGTAAGTATGCGGTCGAGCGCCACCAGTTCGGCCGCGCCCTAGCCGACTTCCAGGCCATCCAGTTCAAGCTGGCCGAGATGGCGGTGAAGATCTACACCATGGAGCAGATCGTCTACGACTGCGCCAAGCTGGTGGACGCCAACAAGCCCGCGACGCTGGAGAGCAGCATCGTCAAGCTCTACTGCACCGAGATGGCCAGCCAGGTGATCGACGAGGCGCTCCAGATCCACGGCGGCATGGGCTTCTCACGCGAGCTGCCCCTAGAGCGCATGTACCGCGATGCTCGCGTCACCCGGATCTTCGAGGGCACCAACGAGATCCAGAAGAATGTGATCGCCCGCGAGTTGCTCAAGGAGATTGGCTATAAGATGAAGATGTAGGTTGGCATGTCAAGCACCTGAGTGCGCAGGCCGCCACACATAAAGGGTCGAATCAATGCCGCTATCCTGGTATAACCAGGGCAGCGGCATTGTATTCTCTGCGACCCGGAGCTACCTATGGCCAGCCTGCGCGCCCCCCACATCTTGCTTGGCATCGCTCTGCTGCTTGGCATCTGCGCCGACATGCTCTTCTATGGGCACGGCATCGGCATCTCGACTCCAATCTTTGTAGCCCTCGGCCTGACCGCCCTGGTCGGCGTCAGTATGGTCGAGGGCCGCCCCGGCAGGCCCAACCGCTGGCTCGGCGGGGCCGCCCTCAGCTTCGCGATCTGGCTGGCCGTGCGCGATGAGCCGATGCTCATCGCGCTCAATATGCTCGCCATGATCGCCTTGCTCCTGCTGCTGGCCGTCAGCTTCCGTAGCGAGGCGCTGCACCGTCTGCCCCCCGTCCGCCTCGCCGCCAGAGCCTTCCTGGCCCTCTTCGAGATCGGCATCCACCCGGTGATCCTGGCCTTCGCCCAGGTCGCGCGGCTGCGGGTCGGGCGGGGCCATGTGCGCGCCCTGGCCCCGGTGGTGCGCGGGGTCATCCTGGCCACGCCGCTGCTGCTGGTTTTCGCCGGCCTGCTCGTCGCCGCCGACAGCGTCTTCGCCAGCTATATGGGCCAACTGCTCAGCCTCCAACTGCCCTTCGATCTCGCGACGGCCACGGCCCACGCGATCATCGTCGGCGGCTTCGCCTGGGCGACTGCGGGCGGCATGATCGTGGCCATGGCCGAGGCCATACCGGCCATGGCCGCGCTCCCCGCCGAGGGCGAGACCGAGCGCCTCGACCGTAGCGGCATGGCTTGGCGCTTCCTCGGCAGCACCGAGGCGCTCACCGTGTTGCTCCTGCTCGACATGCTCTTCGCCGGGTTTATGGCCATCCAGGGAGCCTATCTCTTCGGCGGGTTCGATAGCCTGGCCCGCACTGGGATGAGCTATGCCGAGTACGCCCGGCGCGGCTTCTTCGAGTTGCTCACGGTGGCTTGCATGGCCCTCGGGCTGCTCTGCGCCCTGGCCCTGGTGACGCGCCGCGAGAGCGCGGCCCGGCGGCTGGCCTTCAACGCCGCCAGTTCAACGATGGTGTTGCTGGTCCTCGGCATTTTGGCCTCGGCCTACCAACGCATGTGGCTCTACGAACTGGCCTACGGCTTCACCCGCATGCGGATCTACACCCACAGCTTTATGATCTGGCTGGCTGTGGTGCTGCTGCTCTTTGTGGCCGCCCTCGTCACTGCCCGCCCACAGATCTTCCTGACCGGCGGATTCGCCTCCGCCTTGGTCTATCTCACCATGCTCAACATCGTCAGCCCCGATACCCTGATCGTCCGCGAGAATATCGCCCGCTATCAGGCCAACCCCTCGGCCCTGACGCTCAACTCCGGCAGCAGCCGGTTCAGCAGCGAGAAGGTTGACCTGAGCTACCTGCTCTCGCTGTCGAACGACGCGGTTCCCGATCTGGCCGCCGCACTGCCGATCCTCAACACCACGCAGCGCGAGCAGGCGCTGCGCCAACTGAGGGCGAGACGGCAGCAGTTGTATGACTCAGATGACGGCTGGCAGAGCTGGCACCTGGGCCGTCGCAATGCGAATATGGCGCTGATGCAGCTGATATCGCCCTAGCCGCGCCTAACAAAAAATTCACCGCGCTATTCACCGCTTATTAAAGCTGCCTTAATTTGCCCGTGCTACAATGCGCTTGTCACACAGAGAACCCTCCCCAACACGGTCGCATCGCATCATGCGGCCCGTATGTCACGTCCCAGCGGCCACTGTGGCCATCTGGATAGTAATGAGGAGCCTCATCATGTCTGTGGAGATTGAGACGATCAGCGATGAGCGTGAGCTCATGAATCTGTCGCTGCCCTCGTTTGAGCGCGACGAGGAGGAGTCCGAGGACGAGGACGAGGAGTCCGAGGACGAGGAGGAGTCCGACGACGAGGAGTCCGACGACGAGGAATCTGAGGATGAGGAGTAGTTACGGGCTGGGCTAATCTCCACGCCATAGAACGATAACGCCCCCCGGCACCATAGACGTTGCCGGGGGGCTGTTTGCGCCATGATCCCACCAGACCTGTATAATGCGGGCCTGCAACCAACTACCCACGGGATCGCCCATGCTCGCCCGCACGGCCCTGCGCGCCGCCCAGATCGGCCTCGCCATCGTTATGGTGGCCTACCTGCTCTCCTTCGCCGACCACGCCCGTCAGATCCTCGGTTTCCCCCACCCGCTCGATTACGGCGAGGGGCCGCTGCTGGCCCAAGTTGATCGGCTGCGGGCCGGCACGCCGATCTGGCAGCTCTACCGCGACCCGTCAGCGCCGCCCTACGCGGTCGTCAACTACCCGCCGCTCTACCTGCTGCTCTGCGCCGGCCTCGCCGCGCTCACCGGCTCGGCCCTGCTCGCCGGTCGGCTGATCTCGCTGATCAGCGCGCTCGCCGCTGTGGCGGCTATCGCCGTTCTCACTGGGGAGGCTCGGAAGGGCGAAGCCTCGCCGAGAGAAAAGAAAGGAAATCTTTTTTGGGGGGCCGGCGGCCCCCAAGCCCCCGCCAGGATCGCCCTCAGCCTGCTCCTCCTCACGATCCCAATCGTCCGCGAGTGGGCCGCCCTGATGCGCGTCGATCTGCTCGGGATCAGCCTCGGACTGTGGGGGCTGGTGGCCCTCGGTCGGCCCGGCGCGACCCGCCGCCCGGCCCTCGCCGGGCTGCTGCTGCTGGCCTGCCTGTTCACGAAGCCCTCGCTGCTCGCCGCCCCGGCCGCCGCCGGTCTCTGGCTGCTCGTGGATCTGCGAAAGCCGGGCCGGGCCGGGCGCGGGCCGCAGCTGCGGGCCATCCTCGCCCTCGGCGGCACGATCACCCTCGGCGGCGGGCTGCTCTTCGGCCTGCTTCAGTTGGCCAGCGGCGGCTGGTTTAGCCTGCACGTGGTGGCGGCCAACGCCAATCGCTGGGACGCCGGTCTGGCCCAGGGGTTCTGGCAGGCTCAGGCCCAACTGCGCTGGCCGCTGGCCGCCGCCGCGCTGGTGTCGCTGGTCGCCCAGCACAAAGCCCTCCGCAAATCCCTCGCATCGGACATTCCGCTGGCCCCCGCCCTGCTCTACACCCTCTGCGGCGCGATTACCGCCGCCGGGGTGGGCAAGGTCGGTGCCTACAGCAACTATTTTTTGGAACTCTATATCGGGCTGGTCTGGATCGTGGCCTCTCGCCCTCGGTTATCGGCTATTACTACCGTTGTAGTCCCCCCGGCGGGGAGGCTCGGAGGGGCTTTGCCCCTCCGAAAGAAAAAAAGGGGTTTCTTCTCGGGGGTCTGCGGCCCCCAAACCCCCGCCAGGAATGGCGATGTTGGCAACTGCAACGGTAATACTCTCGGCTATCGGCTATCAATCCCGATCCTCCTGATCGCGTCCATGATTACCTACCCGCCTCTGTGGGATCCGACCTGGCCCCGGCAGGCGGGTCTGGTGGCACCGAGCCCGCCCCGGCTGGCCTTCGGGCGCTACGGGCTGTGGCAGGATGCGCGGCGCGAGGGCGAGCTGCTCGCGGCCTTCGACCGGGCGGATGTAGCCCTGGAGCAGGAGGTGCGCGCCGCTGGCTCGCAGGTCTTCACCGACATGCCGGGGATCGCCGCCGCCGCCGGGGTCGGGTCGCGCATGCAGGTTTTCGAGGCCCGCCAGCTCCTCGACCAGGGACTGGCCAGTCAGGCGGAGCTGCTGGCCGACCTGGCCGACGGCAGGCCGCCTCTGGCCGTGATCGACTACCTGGGCAACTGGCTAACCCCCGAGATCATCGCCGTGCTGCGCCACCGCTACGCTCAGGACGGGGCCATCGGCACCTTCGACCTCTACCGACCGGTGGACGCCGGGCCAGCGCAGGCGGTTATTCCGCCTGCCCGCCTGGGCGCGGGACTTGATCTGGTTAGCTACGCCCTGGCCGCGCCCCTGAGTACGGCCTACGAGCCAGGCGAGCTGCTGACCATCGCGCTACATTGGCGACCGGCGGAAGGGATCGCGGTGAAGGAAGATGTGGCCGTTGTGGTGCAGCTCACAACGCCGGGTGGTCTCCCCCTGCGAACCGGCGAGCTGCCTCTGGTTTACGGCGCGCTTCCACCGGATCACTGGCCTGCGGCGGCGTCCGTCCAGCACCTCCAGACCCTGGCCCTGCCCGACGAGCTGCCACCGGGGCGCTACAGGCTGGCGGTGGAACTGCGCGTCGGCGGCGCGGCCATCGGCCCGATCCAGCAACTGGCCGAGATCGAGGTGCGCGGGGCGGGCGGGATCACGTTTGCCGAAACTGGGTACTTCGTGCCGGCACCGATTATGCGCGCGTGGGCCGAGCTCGGCGGGGTGGATCGGGCCGGGCTGCCGCTCACCCCGGCGGTGCCCTTCGCCTGGGGACGGCTCCAGTGCTTCGAGCGGACTTGCCTGGAGCTGCGCGCCGGCCAGATCCAGACCCGCCCGCTCGGCGCGCAGCTCTACTTGACCGAGACGATCCGCAGCGCGGAGTGTCCAGGCGGCGCGCTCAAAGACGGGATCTGCGCGGAGTTCCAGGATCTCGCCGAGCCGTACGGTCAGAGCCTGGGGATACCGATCAGCGGCGAACTGCTGCGGAACGGCTGGCAGGCCCAGTGGACGACGGCGGCGCGCCTGGAGCGCCGGACCGCCACGGGCGAGCAGGGGCTCGGACGGCTGGGTGAGGAGAGCCTGCGCCTGCCGCCGGGCGAGCGCTACCGCTGGCCATGAGATATCTGTGGGCTGCGCCCACAGCCTCAGAGGGCCGCAGGCTCCTGCAAAGACATGGTTTCAGGTGCCAGGTTTCAGCTTGACCGTTCAGCGACGAGACGATGACGCGATGCGGCGATAGGAGCGCCTCATCGCATCCTCGCTGAACGGTCACGTGCGTTTGAATCATGCCTAAGCCTTCCTTCACATGAAGGCTTGTAGACCGACAGCCCTACAGCGCCACGGGCAGCCTGATGCGGAAGGTCGTCCCCTGGCCCAGCGCGGAGCGCACCGCCATTTCCCCGTGGTGCTGCTCGACGATACTGTAGCTCAGGGCCAGGCTCAGGCCGGTGCCCTTCATGCGCGTTGTGTAGAAAGGCTCAAAGATCTTAGGCAGATCCTGCGAAGAGATGCCCGCGCCGGTGTCGCCGATCTCGATCACCACTGTCGGCCCGATCATCGGGCTGGCGGTGTGTCCGCCGGCCACCACTGTAAATCCGTCCGCGCCCACATCGCTGCCATCCGCCGCCAGATAGATCCCCAAGCGCAACTCGCCGCCGTCAGGCATGGCCTCAATCGCGTTGAAGATCAGGCTCAGGCAGACCTGCTTGATGTGGCTAGTCACCGCAAGAACCCGTGGCAACGCTGCGCGATCCGCACGGATCACCTGGATATTGTGATCAAGCATCTGGGTTGAGGTGAGGGTCAGCACCGAGTCGAGGATATCGCCCAGATCCACCGGGCGCATGCCGTCGCGGGTCGGTCGGTAGAAGTCGAGGATGCGCTGCACAATGCTGATCAGCCGGTCGATCTCCTCGCGGGTCATCTCCAGATAGCGCTGGCGCTTCTCCTCGGGAAGCGGTCGGTTCAGCATCAGGTGAACCGAGTTATGGATGGCCTGAAGCGGGTTATTGATCTCGTGGGCCATCGAGGCGGAGAGCCGACCGAGGGCGGCCAGCTTCTCAGTCTGGAGCATCTGGCGGGCGATCCGCTGGCGCTCGCTGATATCGCGGGCGATCACCAGCAGTAGCCGCTGGCCGGCGTAGGGCACTACGCTCACGCTCACCGCGACCTGGACTGGCTGCGCCCAGCGCGTCTGGAGTACCGTCTCGATCTCCTGGGAATCGCCGTGGCCGTGGCCGTTCGTCGCCCCGTTGAGCGCGGTTTTGGCCAGGCTGTCCACATTGGGCAGCAGGTCGACCGGACACATGCCCAGAAGCTCGCGGCGGTGGTAGCCGCTGAGTTGCTCAAGGGCCAGGTTCGCCTCCAGAATGGTCCGCCCGCCCACATCGAGCAGCAGCACCGCGTCGTTGGCGTGCTGAAGCAGGGCGCGGTAGCGCTCTTCCGAGTGCGCCACCTGGCTGTAGAGCCGCGCATTGGTGATCGCTGTGGCCGCCTGACCCGCCAGCAGCAGCAGCAGATCCTGGTCGGCTGCGCTAAAGGACACCCCCGAGTGAACCTTGGCGGCGTTCAGCACGCCGAGCAAATGGTCGCCCGCGAGCACTGGCACCGCCAGCGACGAGGTCATCTTATCATTCGAAAACACCCCACGGACATCGGCGTTGGGCGGCATAACCTCGCCGCTAGCGTTGATACTCAGCGGGATGCGGTGGGTGGCCACCCACCCGGCTAGACCCCGCGTGACCGGCACGCGGTGCCCCACCACCACGTTAGGCGGCAGGCCCGAGCATGCCGTGATCTGGAGGCTCTGGCCCAGATCATCGAACAGCATCAGCGAGGCCCGGTCAGCCTCCAGCTCGCTGCGCACCGTCTCAATGATCAGATTCTGGAGCCGCGAGAGGTCGAGTTCTGCGTGAAGGCGCTGGCTCACCTGGAGCAGCGGGCGCAGGGCGGCCACGCGCTCGCGCGCCCGCGCGGCCCGCCGCTTCTCCACAATTTCCACCGCCACCACGCAGAGCTCATCGGGCTGGAAGGGCTTCTGGAGCAGGCCATGAATGCCCAGCCGCAGCGCGTCGGCCACCTGGGCCACCGTCGCCGCGCCGCTCACGAGAAGCACCGGCAGGTTGGCATCGTGGGCGCGGATCTGCGCCAGCAGCGAGTCGTCGCCACGCTCCGGTGCGCTGCTCTCCAGCAGCACGAGGTCAAATGCGTGCGTGCGAAGGTGGGCCATGGCTACCGGGGCAGCATCGGCCAGTTCAACATCGAATCCGACGCGGCGCAGCGTCTGTGCGCAGAGGTCGCACATGTTCGGATCAGCATCGACTACCAGGACTCGGCCAGCATGATCTGTCATATGCATAGTCTGTAGGGGCACACAGCGGGCGGGCGGCAGCACTGCCGTCGCCGAGCGCAGGCTCACAGGTGAAAGCGGCGCTCTAGCTCCCTCCAGACATCCTCCGGCGTCACGCCTTGGTTCTCTAGCAACACCAGGCTATGGTAGATCAAATCGGCCATCTCGTAGGTCAGCTCGGCGGGCGAGCCGTTCTTGGCCCCGATAATCACCTCAGCCGCCTCCTCGCCAATCTTCTTGCCGATCCGGTCGACCCCGCCGCGCAGCAGCTTTGCGGTGTACGAACCCGCATCCTGCTGCTCGCCGCGCTGGTGGATCAGATCGGCCAGACGCGCGACAACGCTGCTGGGCACGGCGGGGGCGTCCAGCGCGGCAGCGTCCAGGTCGCGGGAGAAGCAACTGCGCGCGCCGGTGTGGCAGGTCGGCCCGGCGGGCTCGGCCAGCACCAGCAGCGCATCGCCGTCGCAGTCCTGGCGGATGGAGACCAGGCGCAGCGTGTTGCCGCTGGTGGCCCCCTTCTGCCAGATCTCGCGGCGCGAGCGGCTCCAGAACGTCACCAGACCGCTCACGTGGGTGAGGCGCAGCGCCTCCGCGTTCATATACCCGAGCATCAGCACCTCGCCGCTGCGGGCGTGCTGCACGATTGCCGGGATCAGGCCGTTGTTATCGAAATCCATATCGCATCCGTAGGGCCGAAGCACTCGCCCTAGCGCGAGTGCTTTGACCTTACTATCAGTGCCTAAAGTGCCGTCGTCCAGTAAAGACCATGGCGGCCCCAGCCGCATCAGCGGCGGCGATCACATCTGCGTCGCGCAGCGAGCCGCCGGGCTGGATGATCGCCGTCGCCCCGGCGGCCAGGGCCGCCTCGGCCCCATCGGCAAAGGGGAACAGGGCGTCGGACGCGACCACCGATCCGGCCAAGGAGAGGCCGGCGTGCTGGGCCTTCCAGACCGCCAGGCGCGAGCTATCAACCCGGCTCATCTGGCCGGCACCGACGCCCAGGGTGCGGTCGGCGGCGGCGTAGATGATTGCGTTCGACTTGACATGCTTGACCACGCGCCAGGCGAAGCGCAGCGCCCGCCACTCCGCATCGCTGGGGGCGCGCTGCGTCACCACGTGGGACTCTTCCTCGGCCAGCGGGCTGCGGTCGGCGATCTGGGCCAGCAGGCCACCGGGCACACTGCGCAGCAGCAGTTCGCCGGGGCGCGTCACCGGGCGCAGCAGCTTCAGCAAGCGACGGTTCTTCTTCTTGCGCAGCAACTCCAGAGCCTCGGGGTCAAAGTCCGGCGCAATCACGATCTCCGAGAAGATCTCGTCGATGGCGCGGGCCAGGCCCATATCAACCGCGCGGTTGGCGGCGATGATCCCGCCAAAGGGTGCCTCACGGTCGGTGGCGAAAGCCCGCTCCCAGGCATCCAGCAGTGTCGCGCCAGTGCCCACGCCGCAGGGGTTGGTGTGCTTCACGATCACCACGGCGGCAGATTCGCTGGCGGGGAACTCCTCGATCAGCTCCTGGGCGGCGGCGGCGTCGATGATATTGTTGTACGAAAGTTCTTTGCCGTGGAGTTGCGCAAAGTGGCCAAGAAACCCGCCGTAGAGCGCAGCCGGCTGGTGCGGGTTCTCGCCGTAGCGCAGCGGCTGGGCCAGGGGCAGGCTCACGGTCAGGGTCTCTGGCAGCGTCTCCTCCGCCAGATAGCTGCCAATCGCCGCGTCATAGGCCGCCGTGTGGGCGAAGGTGCGGGCGGCTAGACGGCGGCGCAGGGTAGCGGGCAGATCGCCGGAGCGCAGACCGGCCAGCACCTCGGGGTAGTCGGCTGGGTCCACCAGTGGCAGGACGTGGTGATAATTCTTGCCTGCGGCGCGCAGCAGGGCCACGCCGCCGATATCGATCTGCTCGATTGCCTCCTCCAGAGTCACCCCGGCGCGGGCGACCGTCTCCTGAAAAGGGTAGAGATTCACGACCAAGATATCGATCGGCAGCAGGCCGTACTCGGCGAGTTGGGCCATATGGGCGGGCAGGTCACGGCGGGCCAGCAGGCCGGCGTGAATGGCGGGGTGAAGCGTTTTCACCCGGCCATCGAGGATCTCGGGGAACCCCGTCACATCGCTGACCGCGCGGGCGCTCAGGCCCGCCTCAGCCAGCAGGCGCTGGGTGTTCCCGGTGGAAATGATCTCGACGCCGAGTCCGACAAGCTCGCGGGCCAGCTCAACCACGCCGACCTTGTTGTAGACACTGATCAGTGCGCGCACGGAATCTCCCTATCGGCGAACAACAGAAGACCTCGCCCGATAGCGACAGGCGAGGTCGCAGCGAGCGTATTGTACCATACCTCTGGGGCTACGCAGGGCCGCAGGGCGCATGGCCCAGGGCGGGTGCAATGTCGCTGGGGCTGCGCCCCAGGGCATGAGCAAAGTCCTCGGGGCTGCGCCCCAGACCTCGCTTTTTGTTGGTTTTTGGCGGCAAAGCCGCCAAAAACC
>CAISPW010000009.1 GCA_903887465.1 uncultured Oscillochloris sp.
CGTTCATGCGCGGGGCGCACACCGCCGCGATGAACATGGTCGCTGATGCCCGGCTATCGGCTATCGGCTATCGGCTATCGGCTATTTTCACATCAGTCACGCTGCCAGCCCAAGCGCCCGGCCCGTAAACGGGCGGGCTAGGTTCGACGACGGCCGCTGAAGCGGCATGTCTGAGGCCGCTTCAGCGGCCGTCGTAGACCTAGCGCCCCCGGCGGGCGGTGCCGGACCGCGTGCCTTTTGCGGTAGTGCAAAAGATCCTTCGGAAGTAGCAAATTCGTCCATACAGCCTTGCCGACGGCGATACTGCACTGGATCTAGCGGGGCTGGTGCTATAATGCGCCATCTTAAATTCCTGATCAGGAGCATAATTCGTATGGATGAATCGCGGGTGGCTTTTCTGAAGCGGCTGCTAAATACCCCCGGACCTTCTGGCGACGAAGAGGCGGCGGCGAAGGTCTGGCGTGAAGAGGCCAGCGGTTTCGCCGATAAGGTCTCCACCGATATGCGCGGCAATAGCTATGCGCTGCTCGCGGGGGCCGGGCCGCAGGTGCTGCTGGCCGGCCACATCGATGAGATCGGCCTGATGGTGAGCTATATCGATGATAGCGGCTACCTTTCGTTCGCGCCGATTGGTGGATGGGACGCCCAGGTGCTGGTGGGCCAGCGGGTGCGCCTGCTCGGCCACGCCGGCGAGGTGCTAGGCGTGATCGGCAAGAAGCCCATCCACCTGCTCAAGTCCGACGAGCGCGGCCAGGCCAGCACGATCGAGCGCATGTGGATCGATATCGGCGTCGACAGCCGCGACGAGGCGCTCGCGCACGTGCGGGTCGGCTGCGTGGCCGTGATCGACGCACCGCTCTACGAGTTGCCCCACGGTCGTATCGTTAGCCGCAGCCTCGACAATCGTATCGGCGCGTTCACTGTGCTAGAGGCTCTGCGCCTGCTCAGCCAGAACCGGCCCACCGCCAGCGTCGCCGCCGTCGCCACCACCCAGGAGGAGATTACGCTTGCCGGTGCGGCCACGGCGGCCTTCCACTTTGACCCTCAAGTGGCCATCGTTGTAGATGTGACCTTCGCCACCGACCACCCCGAGTCGGATAAGCACCAGTACGGTGACGTGAAGCTGGGTGGCGGCCCGGTACTCTCGCGCGGTTCCGCCAACAGCCCCCTGGTCTACGCACGTCTGCTGGACGTGGCCGAGCGCGCCGGGATCGCCTACAGCCTTCAGATCACCCCGCGCTCCACCGGCACCGACGCCGACGCCATCCATAAGTCCCGCAGCGGCGTGGCCACCGGCACCGTGTCGATCCCCAACCGCTACATGCACTCGCCCAACGAGATGGTCGCCCTGGCCGATGTGGAGTCCGCCGCCCAGTTGATCGCCGCCTTCGTGCGCAGCATCGCCAGCGCCGAGGAATTCATCCCAGGGTTTGGATCGCGCTAGCCGCGCACGCGGGCGAAGGACGAACGCAGAGGGGGGATCGCGATCCTCCCTCAACGCATTCGCCTTACTTCGATGGGCTTTGCCTGCTAGGCCCACGCCACGCACGATCTGCGGATGGTGCGACCATCCCGGGGCACGCTGGCCCATTCTCAGGTATTATTCTTTTAATCTCTGTGTTGTCAATTCTTAATTCCCGGATCTCAACACCTATGACTCGCATCCTCATCCTCTTCGCCCACCCGGCCCTGGACAAGTCGCGCATCCACCGCCGCCTGATCCATGCGGTGCCGGAGTTGCCCGGAATCACCCTGCACGACCTGTACGCCGCCTACCCGAACTTCGCCATCGACGTGGCCCGCGAGCAGGAGTTGCTGCTGGCCCACGACCTGATCATCTTCCAGCACCCCTTCTACTGGTACAGCACGCCGGCGATCATCAAGCAGTGGGAGGATCTGGTGCTGGAGCATGGCTGGGCCTACGGCTCGCAGGGCACGGCCCTGCGCGGTAAGCGGCTACTCAGCCTGATCAGCACCGGCGGCCCAGCCGGCACCTATCGCCGCGACGGCTACAACCGCTTCACCGTGCGCGACCTGCTGGCGCCGATCGATCAGACCGCCCACCTCTGCGGGATGGAGTACCTGCCGCCCTATCTCATCCAGGGTACCCACAGCTTGACCGATGCCGACATTGATCTGGAGGTGGGCCGTTACCGCCAGCTCCTGGCCCTGCTTCACGAAGATCGCATCGACTTAGCGGCGGCCCGCGAGCAGCCCAGCCTGAATCTGGCCCTCGACCGCGCCCTCGGGCAGCAGGCTCCAGAGTGAGCGACAGCCTGCGCTTCCAGGCATTCGTCTACCTGGCCGCCGCCGTAGTGGCCGTGAGGATTCTTCCATGCTTCTCGATCTCGACTCGCAGCTATCGGCCTTTCGCTCGACGCATCGGCTGATCCGCACAAGCTTTGCCGACGCCACATGGAGCTATGTCGTCGGTGGGCGCGGGCCGAATACCCTGCTGCTGCTGCCTGGGGCACCCGGAATCGCCGAGATGGCCTTCCCCTATATCGTCGCCTTCGAGCGGCACCACCGGGTGATTGCCCCCAGCTATCCCGCCAATGTCGGCTCGCTAGAGCAGTTGCTCGCCGGGCTCGACGGCCTGCTTGCCGCTGAGACCACCGGGCCGATCCATTTGATCGGAGCCTCCTACAGCGGCCTGGTGGCCCAGTATCTCGTCGGTCGCGACCCCGGCCAGGTCTCCAGCCTGCTGATCGGCGACACCGGGGTGGCGCGGCGGGATCGCGCCTTCGTACTCGGAGTTGCCATCGCGGCGATCGCGCGCGTGCCGCGCCTGGGATTCCACGCGATGCTCGCCACGGTGCTGCGCTATGTGCTTAAGGGCAACACGCCGGCCCACTGCTTCTGGCAGCGCTACTTCAAGGGCGTCGTCGCCGCCCTCACGGTGCCCGAGTTTGTGAACCGGGTGCGGGTGATGATTGAGATGGATCGGCATGGGCACCGCATCCCGCTCGCCGCTCGCTGGGATGGCCCAACTCTGCTTCTGGAGACGGCCAACGACCCGTTGTTCTCCGCCGCCGAGCGCACGGCCCTGCGTGCGCGCTATCCCCAGGCCGAGATCCATACCTTCTACAGCCAGGGCCATATCACCGCCCTCACCCGCTTCCCCGAGTACATTGTCGTGATGGAGGATTTCCTCGCACGCCACCGGGCGTAGGGGTCAGGGCTGATGCAAAGTTCTTGGGGCTGCGCCCCAGACCGCGCTTTTGGGAGTGGCAAAGCCACCCCCAAACCCCCGCCGGAGACGACTTTGCAACCGCCCTGGCGTAGGGGTGGCACCCAAAGCGGTTGCGAAGGCCCAGCATGCGTTTTTAAGCCGTACCTGAAAGAAGTGCGTCAGGATCACGAGAGTCATATGAGTAACCCCGTCATCGCCCACACCTTGCCCAACGGCATGCTGGTGCTGCTGAAGGAGGCCCGCAGCGCGCCCGTCGCCACCAGCTGGATCTGGTACCGCGTCGGCTCGCGCAACGAGACCCCCGGCCGCACTGGGGTCAGCCACTGGGTCGAGCATATGCTCTTCAAGGGCACGCCCCAGATCCCTGTCGGCCAACTCGACCGCCTGGTTGCCCGCAACGGCGGCGTCTTCAACGGCTTCACCTGGATCGACTACACCGCCTATTATGAGACCCTCCCCGCCGACCGGATCGCCCTCGGCCTGCAGATCGAGTCCGACCGCATGGTCAACGCGCTCTTTGAGGAAGCGGAGGTCGCGAGCGAGCGCACCGTGATCATCTCCGAGTTGGAGGGCTACGCCAACGAGCCGGAGACATGGCTTGACGAGGCGGTTAAGGATGCCGCATTTACCCGGCACCCCTACCGCCACCCGGTGATCGGCTACCGCGCCGACCTGGAGGCCATGACCCGCGCCGACCTGTACGACCACTACCAGACCTTCTACATGCCGAATAACGCGGTGCTGGTGCTGGTGGGCGACTTCGACCCCGATGCGATGCTGCGCATGGCCGAGGCGTCCTTCGCCGATCTCCCTGCTGGCCCGTCCCTGCCGCCGGCACCCGCCGCCGAGCCACCGCCCCAGGCCGAGCGCCGGGTCACGGTGCGCCGCCCCGGCCCGGCCGCCTACGTGCAGATCGGCTACCTCGCCCCCGGCTGCCGTAGCCCTGACTTCGCACCGCTGGCCATCCTCGACGCCGCGCTCAGCGGGGCCAAGTCGCTCACCTTCATGGGCGGCGGTACCCAGACCAATCGCAGTGCGCGGCTCTACCCGGCCCTGGTCGAGCGTGGCCTGGCCGCCTCGGCCTGGAGCAGCATCTCTCCCAGCCGCGACCCCTATCTCTTTGAGCTAGGCGCTACCGCCAGCGAGGGCGTGGATCCCGCCGCCATCGAGGCCGCCCTCGTCGCCGAGGTGACGAAAATCCAGCAAGACGGCATCGCTGAGTCTGAGTTATCCCGCACCCGCAAGCAGATGCGTGCCCAGGTAGCCTACGGCGGCGAGAGCGTGACCAACCAGGCCATGCAGCTCGGCATGTGGGAGGCGCTCGATAGCTACCGTCGTGTCGATACCCTGCTCGACGAACTGGCCGCCGTGTCCGCCGAGGACGTGCGCCGCGTCGCCCAGCGCTACCTGACCGAGTCCCGGCGCACGGTCGGTCAGTTCATACCCACTGAAGAAGCATGAACAAATGGCTGATGGCTGCGCCAAAGGCCCGTCCATCAGCCAGACCCGCGAGATCCACGTCCTCCGCCCGATTTTGCGTCCTTCGCAATCCAAACCCCCGTCTGCCTACGAGGTAGTTATGTCATATACAGACTCTGGCGCAGCCCTGCGCCACGTCCTCCCAAACGGGATGGTCGCCCTCATCCGCCGCAACCCCGGCGCGCCCACCGTGAGCGTGCGCGGCGAGGTGCGTGTCGGTGCCGCCCTGGAGCCGTCCGAGCGCGGCGGTCTGGCCGTCTTCACCGGCGCGACGCTCACTCGCGGGGCCGGTGAGCGCAGCTTCCAGCAGATCGTCGCCGAAACCGAGGGTCGCGGCTGTAGCGTCAGCGCCGGTGGCGGCACCCAGGCCAGCGGCTTCGCGGGCAAGGCGCTGGCCGAGGATCTGCCGCTCATCCTGGAGGTGCTGGCTGACATGCTCATCCGGCCCACCTTCCCTGCGGTCGAGGTCGAGCGGCTGCGCGGCCAGTTCCTCACCGGCCTACGCGAAAGTGAGCAGGATACCGGCTATCGCGCCAGCATGGCCGCGCAAGCCATGCTCTATCCGCCTGGCCACCCCTTTAGCCGACCGTCGAGCGGCTCCCTCGCCAGCGTCGCCGCGATCAGCCGCGACGACCTGGTTTGTTTCCATCGCCGCTACCACCCCGCCCTCACCAGCATCGCCGTGGTGGGCGACATCGACCCACCGGCGGTGGTTGCCGAGCTTGAGCGCCGCTTCGCCGACTGGCAGGTCGCCGCCGCCCCCGAGGCCGTCCACATCTCCGACGCGCCGCCCCTAGACTGCATTCAGCGCCGTACCATCTCCATGCCCGGCAAGGTGCAATCCGACCTGATCTGGGCCGTCCACGGGCTGCGCCGCGCCGCCCCCGATTACTACGGGGCCATGATCGCCAACATGATCCTCGGCCAGATCGGCATGGGCGGGCGCCTGGGCGAGCAGGTGCGCGAGGAACAGGGCATGGCCTACTATTGCTACAGCGACATCGATGCCGACCTGGGTGCCGGGCCGTGGATGGCCGCCGCTGGTGTGAGTCCCGAGAACGTCGAGCCTGCGGTCGAGGCCATCCTCGCCGAGATCGAGCAGTTCCGTGCGGAGGGGCCGACCGACGAGGAGATCGACGACGCCCGCGCCTACCTGACCGGCAGCCTCGTGATTGGCCTGGAGACCAGCGACGGCATTGCGAGCAGCCTGATTGGCATCGAGCGCCATGGGCTCGGTGCCGACTATATCACCCGCTACCCCGCGATCATCGCCGCCGTCGACCGCGAGCAGGTGGCCGCCGCCGCCCAGAAATACCTCTCCACCGAGTCATACGTCCTGGCCGTCGCCGGACCTGGGTGAGAAAATCATGGGGTGGCGGGGTAACGCCTCGTCACCCTCTACATCGGGCGGCGGCGCTGCACCCGGCGTAACAGGCAGCGCACGCGGGCCAGCAGTTCGTCGGTGCGGAAGGGACGCTGCACATAATCATCGGCACCATGATCTAGCGCGGCCACCAGCAGCCGGTCGTTGTGCGACGGGCCGATCACGATCATCGCACAGCCGCAGCGGTCGCGCAGGGTTTGCAGATGCCGCAACTCATCCTCAGAGGGCAGGTCGATCAGGGCCAGATCGCACGACTCCTCCATGGACGTGAAGATTGCGGCCATGCCCACAGCGATACGCACCGTATAACCCTGGCCGACGAGTACCGGCACAAGAAATTCCTCAGCCCGGATCCCCAGGCCAGCAAGCAGAATAGTGTAGGAGGAAGAGGACATGCGCGCGATTCCTGCCCTACGGTGCCGGTGTAGCCTGTGATCCGCCGGTGGGTGCCACACATGCGGTCGGGGCGCTAGCGATCACATCCACCGTGTCATAGTCGAGCAGGCCGAGGAACTGGCGCAGCGATTTCGCAGCCTCATCGGTGGCCCGGCTCATCACCCCGTCCTCACATGCGGCCTGCAGGATCTGCCGCTCGGCCTCGATGCGCGCCTGGCTCTCCAGATCCTTGTTGTCTGGCGCAAACACGCCGCGATCCCGGCTGTAGACCCGCGTTTTGCTGCTATCGAGATGCGAGTCGAAGATCTGCACCGGCGGCATGCGCAGGGTAATCGTGCGGCCATTGGGCGAGATCGTCACAGCACCCGCGTCCAGCTTGCTCAGATCCACCCCGGCAACCACCGTGCCGTGCGCGATCAGCAGCAGGGCGTCGCCAGCGAGGAGGTTGCCCACAATCGGCACGTTGCTATCCTGACGCACCTCGATCACCTGCTCGACCGTATACGCCGCCGTCTCCAGGCGGCTGAGTTGCTGGATGCGCTGGATCACCGCCGCGCCGCTCTTGATCACCGGGGTCGGCGTCACAATCATCGTAGAGAGATTTGGCATCCCGCTGAAGAGACTGCCGAAGCCCTTGGTCGTCTGGTTAAAGAAGAAGACCACCACGAGCAGGGAGGCCAATCCGCCGAGTACCAGGTAGAACCCTGCGCCGGAACACCCGCCGCCGCGCGGGATGCCGGAGTAGCGGGCGGGGGCGCTGGCCCGACTGAAGCTGCGCGGGATGTCGACATCATCGTCGTATCGGCCGGCGTCGAGATCTTCATCAATCTCCTCGCCACGGGCCTTACGCAGCCGCTGCTGCATAATATTCTCGCGCCGCCGCCGCTGCTCCGCGTAGCTATCGTCGTCATAGCTCATGGCATCTCACACCTTGGCCCCGGTGTGGATGGCCGCCGCGCCCAATCCCACCAGATCGTAGCGCACATGCGCCCATCCCGCCGCGCGCATCAGCTCGGCCAGCCGTTCGGGCGGTGGGAAGTTCCGCGCCGACTGCGGCAGATACATGTAGGCCCGCCGGTCGCCGCCGAGGAGTTGGCCGATCCAGGGCACCACACCCTCGAAGTAGATCCGGTGGCCCAGACGCAGCAGGGCCAGCTTCGGGCGGGCCACCTCCAGGCATGCCAGCATCGCGCCCGGTCGGGCCACCCGGTACATCTCGCCCAGCGCCTGGCCGATGTCGGTGACGTTGCGCAGCATAAACCCGGTGGTGATCGCATCAAAGCTGCGGTCGGGGAACGGCAAGCGCAGCGCGTCGCCGCCGACAAAGGCCGCCCGGCCACCGTCGGCCAGGGCGGCGATCTTCGGCAGGCCGGCCACCATCATCGGCACGGTGAAGTCCACCCCCACCGCCCGCCCGCCGCGCAGCCATGCCGCCAGCTCGGGCAGGAAGTCGCCCGTGCCCGTGCCTACGTCCAGGGCGTCCCCGCCCACCGGCGGCGCGACCATCGCCACCATCCGCCGCCGCCAGCCCTGGTCGAGACCGAAGGTCATCACCCGATTCACCCGATCATAGCCGGGGGCGATCCGCGCGAACATGCGCTCGACGTAGGTGGCCTTCTGATCAATGTCTGGTAAGACGCTCACTGTACCCCTCTCGCAAATCTCTTTATATACGCAATTGTGCGCGCCTTTGGCGTACATAACTGCGCATATAAAAATACAACCCTGCGGATTTGCAGCGTAGGGACGGCTCGCGAGCCGCCCCTACATTGCAAACCAGCCCCGCAGCTCGCTCGCATTCCGCGCAGTGCCAAGGGCTACCATCAGCTTGATCCGCGCCTTGGGGCCACTGAGTTGCTGGGCGAAGATCACCCCCAGGCGACTCAGGTCGTGGTAGGCACCCACATAGCCGAACTCATCGCCCAGGCCGCCGGCCATACAGCGGGAGGCGATCACCACCACCGTGCGCCGCTGGAGCGCATCGGTGATCAGCGGCAGCCACCAGGGCGGCAGGCGTCCGCCGCCAAAAGACTCGATCACCACCCCGGCGGCCCCGTCATCAATGCTGTGGCGCAGCTGGCGCACATCGGCACCCTGTGTCACCCGGATCAGATCCACCATCTCCTCAAGGCGCTGGCAGGGGATGCGCTGGCGGGATGAGGGCCGGTGGCGCAGGTAGACCCGCTCGCCCTCAACCTGGCCGAGCGGGCCGCTACCCGGCGAGGCAAAGGCTCCGAGCGCCTGGCTATGTACCTGCTGAAGCTCCGATGCGGCGTAGAACTCCTCATCGAAGATCGCCACCACCCCCAGATCCTGGGACTCGGGCGCGGCGGCCAGGCGGATAGCGTTTGCGAGGTTCATCACCCCGTCGTACCCAGGGCTGGCCGAACTGCGCATCGCTCCGGTAAACACCACCGGCTTTGTGCTGACCAGAGTCAGATCGAGCATGTAGGCCGTCTCCTCCAGGGTGTCCGGGCCATGAAGGATCACCGCGCCATCGATGTCAGGACTCGCCAGCAGGCCATCCGCCCGATGCGACAGGTCAAGCGCGCTCACCGCCGTGAAGTGGCTGCTCGGCAAGTTGGCGAACTCCTCGAAGACCAGGTCGACGCCGCTGCGCGGCAGCATAGCCAGGAAGTCATCGCTCTTCAGCGAGGGTACCGCCCCGCCGACCATTGGCCCACGCCGTGCTCCAATCGCTCCGCCCGTGGTGATCACAACAATGCGTTTCATAGTGTAATAATGCCATCGTGTAAAAGCGCAGCAGCCCCGACTACATTCCCGCGTAGGGCTGCATCTGCTGCTGAGGCGCCCCTGCGGCCTTCCGTGCCGCCCAGAAGATTCGCTGCGTGTGCGGGCCGGGGGGACTCATCGTAAAGCTATCGTAGCATGCTTCTACGCGCAGACCGGCCCGCCCAATCAGATCGTGAACCAGATCGAGCGGGTATGCTCGCTCCACATGCACCTCATCGAAGCGCGCATAGCCCGCCGCGTCATCACCCACAAAGCCGGTCAGCACCATCGTCGATGCGGCCAGTTGTGGGTCAAAATGGCTCTGCTCGATCTGCACGAAGCCCTCCTGCTCGTGTACCGCGTACGCGCCCCACTCGAACTCAAGAAAGTGGCGCGTGTTCATGTCGCCGATAAACAGGCCACCGGGAGCCAGGGCGTAAGCCGCCGACTCAAAGCAGGCCAGCAGGTCGGTCGCGCTGGTCATATAGTTCAGGCTATCGTAGGTACACGTCACGAGATCAAACGCCGCCGGCGGCAGCGACAGGTTCGCCCGGCGCATGTCGCCCAGGAAAAAGCGGGCACTGCCAGACAGCACCGCGCCAGACAGCTTGGCCTCAGCCTGCGCAATCATCGCCGGGGCGCTATCGAGGCCAACGACATGCCAGCCCTCGCCGGCCTGGCACAGAGCCAGGGTGCCGGTGCCGCAGGCGAGGTCGAGCATGCGTTGGCCAGTGATGGGGTGGTGCGTAAGCAGCTCGCGCAGGTAGATGGCCACCAGCAGGGCGAATCGCACCTGGCCGCTCGCGTCGTAGAGAGGGGCGTAGCGCTCGTAGATCATGGCCTATTCTACCATCAACCTCGGGCGCGCGCCCGCTGGCCTTCGCTGTAGGCAATCACCTCTTCGAGGCGCAGCCCATAGAGCTGGGGCGGCTTAACACCCATCAGGTTGAGGTAGGAGCCGATCTGGCTGCGGTGGTGGATCTCGTGCTCGACCATCAGGATCAGCACGTGCCAGATCTCGATCATGTGGTCGCCGATCATATCTCGCCGTTCGACCAGCGCACCATCGCTGAGGGTACCCAGGGCGGCCACGGCGCTGGTGTGGCCGGCGTCGAGGAAGGCCAACGCCCCGCGTAAAGTCGAGCCAAGCATGCGCTCGTGGCCGGGGTAGGCCCAGAGACCGGTGAGGGCCACCGATGCAAACATCTGCTCAGATGCGGCAATGTGGCGCACAATATCGCCGCAGGTGAAGTCTCCCGGCTTCGGGGCCCAGTCGATTCGTGATTCAGGCACCGCGCTACAGAACTTCAGGGTTCGCCGACGAACATTCTCAAAATAGCCCAGAAAGGACGCCACGTTCTCGAACATCGGCCAGCCCCCTGTGGAACATGTTCCATTACCGCAGGCATTGTAGCACAGTGGGGGCAGGGATACCCAGGGCGGTTGCAACGTCGCCTCCGGCGGGGGTTTGGGGGTGGCTTTACCACCCCCGAAAGATCTTTTTTGGTTGGTTTTTGGCGGCGAAGCCGCCAAAAACCAACCAAAAGCGCGGTCTGGGGCGCAGCCCCAGCGACGTTGCACCAGCCCTGCGGGGACACCTACTCAGCCGCCCGCCGGGCGCCGAGCGGGTACCAGAACGAGACCACAAAACCC
>CAISPW010000010.1 GCA_903887465.1 uncultured Oscillochloris sp.
ATCCTGTGTATTGCGCTTCGCACGGAGGCCAAATGGTATGGGGGTGCCGTCGTTAGCAAAAAAGGCAGTGCGTAAGATGAGAAAGACTTCTAGGGTCAGATCGCTCAGAGACATAGGCATGATTGGTGAAGCCTCATCATGGGCACATTGGATGTCGGGGGGTACTACTCACACCGCATCATACGCGATAAATGCTACGACAAGGTTTCAGGTGCCAGGTTTCAGGTTTACGGTTCGTCGTGGGCGCTTCAGCACCTGTGCGGCTGAATCCGCCACTGCGAACGGTCACGCTGAAACCTGGCACCTGAAACCTTGTCGTAGGACTACAGCTCGATCTCCAGCCCCTCGTAGGCTGCCTGCGTCTGCGGGAAGATCAACTGGGCCTCTCGCTCAAGCTGCGCGATCTTGGCATCGTCGTAGCGCGGCTCGTGGTGGAAGAGTACCAGTCGGCGGGCGTTGGCCATCCTCGCCACTGCGCAGGCCATCTCCGGGGTGCTGTGGCCCCAGCCCTGCTTTCCCACATAGTCGTCGGCGGAGTACTGGGCGTCGTGGATGATCAGGTCGGTGCCACGGGCGAACTGAACGAGGCGCTGGTCGGTATCCACATAGCCCTCGGTGTCGCTGGCGAAGACCAGCGAGCGCCCGTGCCACTCGATCCGGTAGATGTAGACGCCGTTGCGCGGGTGGGCGTAGCTCTTGTGGATGCGTACCCGCAGCGTGTCCGGGCCGGTGACAATCTGCTCACGGTAGATGTTGAGAATGCGCGGATCGCCGTTTGGCTCGTCGATCAGCACCGTCTCCGTCTCGCGCATGTTGCGCACCACCTTGAGCGAGGGCAGGTCGTGGAGGCTCACGGGGAAACTGGGCGGCAACACCGCGTGGTTCAGCGCCTCCTCCAGATCCTCCTCGAAGGTGCGCGGCCCGAGGATATACAGCACGCTGGTGCCGATATAGGCCGGGGGGAAGTAGGGGAAGCCCTGGGTGTGGTCGTGGTGCATGTGGGTGAGCAGCAGCGTCGCGCGGATCGGTGTACCGCCCTGCTCACGCGCCCGCCGCAGCAGGTCGTACCCAAGGTTAATAATCCCCGTTCCCGCATCGATGATCAGGGTATGCGGGCCAGCCTGAACCTCAACGCAGGCGGTGTTGCCTCCGTAGCGCACCGTGCTGGGGCCGGGCACTGGAAAGCTGCCGCGCGTGCCCCAGAAGCGTACGAGAAATGCGTCATTGTTCATGGGGCCTCTTTTGGGGGTGAGGCTCCCGGTACCATACAACAGCCTGTTATCGGGTACCGGGAGCCTGGTATCTGTTCGCTACTCCACATACCCGCGTAGCAACTGAACGATCAGGCGCACACCGATCCCGGTGGCACCCTTGGTGTAGTAGGGGCGCGTCGCGCGCTCGACCCAGGCCGTCCCGGCGATGTCGAGGTGCGCCCAGGGGTAGTCGCCCACAAAGGCTGCCAAGAAGCCGCCGGCGGTGATCGCGCCACCGTAGCGCCCGCCGGTATTCTTCAGGTCGGCGATATCGCTCTTGATCATGTCGCGGTACTCGTCCCACAAGGGCAACTGCCAGACACGCTCGTCCGCCGCCTCGCCGGCCTGGCGCAGCCGGTCCGCCAGTTCCTGGCTGGTGCCCATCATGCCGATGGCGTGCGGGCCGAGGGCCACCATGATCGCCCCGGTGAGGGTGGCTAGGTCGATGATCGCGGTCGGGCGGTAGCGCTGGGCGTAGAAGAGCCCATCGGCCAGGACGATCCGGCCCTCGGCGTCGGTGTTCAGCACCTCAATCGTCTTGCCGCTCAGGCTGCCGATGATGTCGCCGGGCTTGTAGGCGGTGGCACTGGGCATGTTCTCGGCCGAGCAGACGATACCAACGACGTGGAGCGGCAGCTTCAGCTCGCCCAGCACCTGCATCGCGCCGAGAACGGCGGCCGCGCCGCCCATGTCCATCTTCATGTTGTCCATGCTGTCGGCGGGCTTGATACTGATGCCGCCGGTGTCGAAGGTGATGCCCTTGCCCACCAAGCAGATCGTGGGCACGCCCTTGGCGGCGCTGCCGTGTTCGATCACGATGAATCGTGGCTCCTGGGCCGCGCCCTGGCCTACGGCGAGGATGCCGTGGAAGCCCTGCGCAGTGAGTTGGGCCTTGTCGAGGACCGTCACCGCAAAGCCGTAGCGCTCACCAAGGACGAGGGCCGCCTCGCCGAGGGCCGTAGGCGTGATCAGGTTGCCGGGGCCGTTGGCTAGGTCGCGGGCCAGAGTCACGCCATCGGCGACGGCGAGCCCGATATTCACGCCGGCCTGGGCCTGATCGACCGCACCGCCCACATACAGGGTCGCCGCCGTAACCTCGACATCCTTGTACGGGTCGGTCTTATAGCGCAGGTAGCGGTAGAGCCCCAGTTGGGCACCCTCGGCGAATGCCTGGCCGGCGATGGCCGGAGCCAGAGCCAAGTCGGCGGGGAGAGCCAGGGCAAACGTGGCCACCTTGAGATCCTGGGCCTTCTGGGCGGCGAGGGCAGCCGCCTGGCGCAGCGTCTCGGCCGACAGGCAATCGGCCCTGCCGAGGCCGATCAGCAGCAGTCGGCGCGGGGCGACCGCGCCGCGCGGATAGATCAGCAGCGATTGCTTGGCCCCGCCGCGAAAGTCGTCAGGCTCCAGCAGCCCGGCGACGAGCGCGGGCAGGGGGGCGTCCTCAACGAGGGCCAGCACCGCCAGGTCGGCGGGCTCGCGCAGCATGTCTCCAACCCGAACCGTGATCTGCATAACATTCCCTTCGCACAAGCTGAGCGATGATGTGGATGTGAGGCGGCGTGGGGCCGTGGCGTGCCCCACCATGTGCTGCGGCCGGCATGGTGGTGATCGCGGCACGACGGCGCGGTGGCTGAAGTATATTCTACGCCGCGCCCATGGGAACGTCAAACGAGATTATCCGAGGATCCAACAAAAAAGGGTGCGGAGGCGGCAAAGCCAGCCCCACACCCTCCCGTTAACTATTCAGCACAATCTCAGGAGAAGGCGCTATAGAAGGTGCCGTCGCCCGCTTGAAGCAGGCCGCGTAGCTCACCGAGCGCCAGCCCGAGGAGTGCGATCCCGCCTATAAGCAGCCCGAGCGTCGCACCAAGGATTCCCCACCAGGCCGCCCCTAAAGTACTGTAAAAGCCGATCATGACAGTCGCCGCACCCATAATCCTGACCACCGCCCAGCGCGACCCAAGGGTGTTTAGGACGCCGCACAGGAAGATCGCGTGGCCCAGGATGGCGTAACTCAGCAGGCAAACCGCCAGCGCCAAGCTCATAACCGGGGTTGGCGCGAGCGCAGGCATGATCCATAGCAGCAGGGCCGCCCCCCCGCTTATCATCGCAGTTATGGCCAGTTGGACAAGCAGCGCCCGGCCCATAGCGATGCGGATAAAGGTTGCGAATCGGGCACCCACCGCATCGGACTCCGCGAGGGCGAGCTGGTGCTTGATAGCGACGACCACACCCCAGAGGTTATGCGTCGCCGCATCGAAGGCTCCTTGCCCGAGTACAAGCAGGCCCAGCCCCAGCATATGCCCTAAGCCTAGCGCGATGGGGGGCGACGTGGGGCCGATATCCAACCAGATGGGCAACTGACCGGCAAAGATCAGGATCACCGACAAGATTCCGTAGCAGACTCGCGGTGTGACCGCGTGCATGACCCGTCCGGCGGATGGAAGATTCAGCTGATCGTGGTTCATCTCCCGCTGCCTGATCTCGCGCTCGGCCAGCGCGCCTATGGCCGCCGTCGCGCCGAAGGTTCCCACACCTACGATAATGAGGTGCGCCACCGTCCCTGGATAGATGGCAAACGCAGCGATGACCGTTCCTACCATGATTGCCAAGATGGCGCTAGTCTCGGCACGCCGTCCGAGCAACAGCAGCGTCCCCGTGGCCAGAAGCAGCGGCGTGGTCAGGGCGATGATCGCGGCCACGGCGATGACCTGGCGCAACTCGACGCCGAGGACAAGTCCGGCGCAGATCAGGGCCAACGCTAGGGCCAGGACGGCACCCATACCAATGCGTACCCCGTGCCACAGCGCTGCCCGCAGCGCGTGCAGCGGGCTACGGCCCAGCGCGATGGCAGCCAGCCAGGCATTCAGCTGCAAGGCACCGCCCACCACAACCGTCGCCAGAATGATCCCCAGCACGACGGTCGCCGTCCACACGCCGGCAGACGCTAGGCAGGCATTCGCGATGGCCAGCAGCGCAAGGACGAGGATCATTACCACGGCATGCGCTAGGCCGATCATGAGGTGCCGCCACCATCCGCTGTCAGGCTGGGTCATGAGGCGGACGGGAACCTGTCTATTTGCCGGATGCTCGGCCAGAAGCTGGCGGGCCAGGTCGAACACATCGGTAGCCCCGCGATGGCGTGCCACATCATCGCTGATCCCGCGCACCTCAAGCAGCGCGGCTAGGGCGAGCCGGGCCTCCTGGGGAGCGTAGGGAATCAGGTCTGCCACCTGATGCACTGCCGTCGCGGTGTCGCGGTCACCTACCTCAAGCGGCTGGGACTCCTGATGCATGGGAGGATTAATCATGGTTGTAGTCCTACGTAAACCCTATGGTTACGCTCAGTCTGCGAAGCCATCGACAAATACCTCTGCGCCATGCCTTGCCCAGGCTGGCACCACCCGCTTACTACACACCAGCAGCCCCTGCATACGTCGGTAGAGATTAGCATAGGCGTGGATCGCACGCCCAAGGCTAAAGTTGGCCTCAGCGTGGATCCGGGCGCGGGAGCCAAGCGCTTCGCATTGCGGTGGGTCGCGCAGCAGCGTGAGGCAAGCCCGAGCCAGATCGGCAGGGTTGCGTGGCTGGACGAGCATGCCGCCCTCGACCAACACTTCGGGCACACCGCCGACGGCAGTACCAACCACTGGGCGCCCACAGAACATCGCCTCAATCGCTGGGAACGGCAGCGCCTCGGAGATGCTCGATATCACGCTCAGATGACCCTGAGCGAACACCTCGTTTAGGCTAGGCGCAAAGTCTTTAAACAGAATCGACTGCTCCAGGCCAAGGTCGGCGATGCGAGATCGACACTGTGCCTCATACGCCGCATCCCCGACCGATGCCTTACTGAAGAGCAATGTTCGCGCCGCCGGCATCTCGCGCCGCACCAGATCCATCGCCTCAATCAGCGTGATCACGTCCTTCAGCGGGTTGATCCGGCCAAGCCAGATCATTGTAGGCTGCGCCCAGGCGGGCATGGCCTGGGGGGCGCAGCGCAGCGGATCAACACCAGTGCGGATTGGCTCGATGTGGCTGGGCGCAGCGCCGAGTTGCTGCTGCCAGCGGCCACCCCACCCGCTCACCGGGACGATGACATCGGCCATCGCGAGGCTTAGCTCAACAATCCGTCTGGTCACGCGGACGGCGAACCACTTCATGAACGGCGATGCGTCGCTCGCCGTCCACGCAATCAGGCGCTCACGCAGATAGATCTCATGCTCGGTGAGGAGAAAAGGTGTGCCGTACTCAGCCCGACTCACAATCGCAGGCAAGCTCGATAGCCCCGCCGTCGTGGCGTGGACGATCTGGCAGCGCGGCATCGGCACGCCAATCGGCGCAAGCCAGCGCGTCAGCACATGGAGCGCCTCGGTGACATCGTAAAGACTCGGGCGAACTGGACTGCCCTGCGCCGGTTCGGCCCACCCCTTGGCCCACTCCTCAATCACGGCCTTCATCGCCCGCCATGTGATCGGGTGGTGCATAAGGATATCGTAGTCGCTTGTCACAAAAATGCGCGCCAAGTCACGCAGGGTGAGGGTCAACCGCTTGACATTGGCATGCTCGTCGATCAGATCCGCGACCAGAATTTTGAAGAGATCGGCAAAACGAGTGATCGTTGCCGGCTGCCGCGCACCGGCGCGCAATTGCCGCACACCTCTCCAGTCAAGATCGCTGCGGATCTCGCTTACCCCCATCGTCCCCCAAAGCGGGACAGGAATCACGCGGGATACATTAGGCGGAAGCTTAGAGATCAGGGGACGCGCGGGCCGTGCGCTGATCCCGGCAATGACAAACGACGCATCCGGCATATTGCGGATGAGCGCCTCACACCACATGCTGACACCGCCCTCTTGATACGGGTAGGTGTCCTCGGTCGTCAGCAATACGGATAGCTGTGCAGTCACGCTATGCCTCCTGTGCCATCTGTCCTCGCGGCAATCGACACGGTTTCAGAGGAGCACGTTGAGCGTGGTGACCGTTCTGCAGGGATGCGAGGATACTTGAGGATGCGATACGAGTGCGCTCTCGCCGCAGCGCATCCTCGCCCAAACGGGAAAGCAGATCTGAACTATGCCTTAGTCACGCTGTGGCAAACGTTGAATCAGCCCTTCAAGCTGGGCAATCCGCGTACGCAGCTGCGCAGGATCAGCGTCAGGTTCGCTGGGCTGGCGTAGAGGTGCAAACACGGTGGATACTCCGGTCGCATTATTGGTCTAAGGCCAACGCTGCCGAGCCTACGCCCAGGCTTGCCGGTAAGCCAAAACCGCACAGCAGGGGCCACAAATCCAAGCGAGAATCACGTCCATCCCGAGCGCTTGCTCCGGCATGTACACTGGCAGTATGCGGTAGGTTGGTGTAGTAAGTTGAGGGTGAGATCAGGGCGAGGGAGGCAGGTACGAGGATGTGGTATTTGTGAATCTGACAGGTATGTCGAAATGTATATCTGGCATCCTGTCGCGCCGCATATGAACAGACTCTTTATGTTGAGTTCCCCCCGAGGCGACATTGTGCGGCCATTATACTCCCAACGTATAGCTTGTGCAATGACGAAACTGTCATCTTAAGGTTGTTATATCGCGGAGTAAGAAGTAGTCTTCTCTTTGTGATACTTAAAAAATTGTTAACTCACCTTCCGCATCCACGAAACGCGCATTATGCTATACGCTAAACAATAAAAAAGATGACATCCTCGCCCTCTATAGCAAGGCCATCGCATCTAAATCCATAAAACTCTTTCGGTATCAGGAAAGCATATCGCAATCCTCTTGGGATCGTGAAGGAGGAGTCAAGGCTTCAACCGGCCTCCTTCATAACTGGAATAGGACTGCTAATATCTGTATGCCAGATACGGCTACATCCTATTGAAACGCAATGCCATATCGCGCTGATTGCATATGGTGGTAGAAAAAAACGACGGCGAGGGAGATCTACATATCTGCGGCGCTAGTATAGTCCTGGCGCAATGTCATACACGGGACAGGAAGCGGCCTAATACCGCCGCCATAGACGAGCGCCGCCTAGCGACACAAAGCGTATGGTTAGCCCTACCCTCGCTTATGGGGCGTCGGAACGTCGCACATGAGAATCCGATGTCCCTATTCTCATCTGGCGCTCATCTCCCACTAAGACTTTTTTTATACCCTCCAAGCATACTAAGTGATGCTACCTCAAAGGAGGTCGCCCTCACATGCGTGTGTCTTTTTTGTCGGCGGCAGCCCCGAGTCGTTGATGAGAAAGGGGATATATCATGACAAACCCTGCATTTACCAGTACCACTCCGGCGGACTCGATCATCCTCTACCTAAACGAGATTGGCGACGAGCCACTGCTGACCTTCGACCAGGAGCAGGAGTTGGCTGGTGCCATGGGGGCCGGGCACGAGGCGGCCCGCCGCCTCGCCGACGAATACCCCCTGGCCTTGACTGATCGCCGGCGCATGGAGCATCAGGTGAGCGCCGGGGGGGCCGCCCGCGCCCAGTTGATCAACTCGAACCTACGCCTAGTGGTGAGCATCGCCCGCCGCTACCAGGGCCACGGCCTGAGCCTGCTCGACCTTATCCAGGAGGGTAGCCTCGGCCTGATGCGCGCCGTCGATAAGTTCGACCCGAGTCGTGGCCTGAAGTTTTCCACCTACGCCACCTACTGGATCAGGCAGAGCGTCGGCCGAGCCATCGCTGACCACGGTCGCACCGTGCGCCTGCCCGTCCACCTCGGCGAGCGGCTCTCGCGCCTGGCCCGCGCACGCCAAAGCCTTATCCAGCGCCTCGACCGCGACCCCACGCCCGAGGAGATCGCCCGCGAACTGGGCATCACCGCTGATCAGGTGACGCGTGCCGAGCAGGCCGCTCTCGCCCCGGCATCCCTGGACGAGGCGCATACTGATGATGGTACCGGTGCCCTCGCCGAGGTGATCGCCGACCCGCTGGAGCCGACGCCCCTTGAGCAGGTCGCCCACGGACTCCTGCGCGATGACCTCAGCGAGGCGATGTCGCACCTAACCCCGCGCGAGCGCCATATCCTCAGCCTGCGCTACGGGCTAACCAGTGACGGTGCCCTCACGCTGGAGCAGATCGGGCAGCGCCTCAACCTCACCCGCGAGCGCGTCCGTCAGCTGGAGAGCGAGGCGCTGAGGAAGCTGCGCGATCCACACCTTGGCCGGCGGCTCCACGGCTACTTCGACGAGGGGTAATCTCTACTGATGGCGAGCCTATGGCTCGCCATCAGTGTGTATCGGTATGGCGGCCAGCGCTGTTTCTGCCCGCTCACGCCAGACCGATGCCGGGGCCAGGTCGGCCGCACGGATCAGCGCGCTGCGGGCGCGGCCTGGCTGGCCGAGGGCGGCCAGGGCAACTCCCAGGTAGTAGACGCTCTCGGCCCCGCCGCCGCTGTCGGCGGCGTGCTGAGCCGAGGATAAGGCGTCGCCCGGCTGGCCACAGTAGTACTGGTGCGCGGCCAGGGCCGTCCACGCCGCGCTGTCGGCGGGCATGGCCCGCACCGCCGCTTCGGCCAAAGGCATCCCGCCCGCACACATGTCGTAAGTGGTGACGAGGTGGAACTGGGCACCGAGCAGGGCGTAGTGGCCGCGCCGCGCTGCCGGAGCCTGCGCCATCGCCAGGCGATATTCTGTGCTGGCCTGAGGGTACTCGCGGCGCGTGAGATACCAACTGGCCCAGGCCAGGTGGATCTCGGGGTCGTCCGGGTTCAGCCGCGCCAGCGCGTCGATCTGGTCGCGCGCGGCATCCGCCTGCTGCTCGGATAGATAGGCCAGTGCGAGGATAGCCCTGGCCTGCGGGTCGTCGGGCTGCGCGCGGACGATTCGCATCAGTTGATCACGCCCCCCCGCGCGATCCCCACCCCGCCAGCGGGCGTACGCGGCAAAGACGGCGGCCGCGCGGGCGTCGGGGCTGCCGGGCCGCACCATGTCAAACTGATCCTCGGCTAGCCCGTAGAGCCCCAGGCCCAGGTAGAGCTGCCCGAGGCGAAAGGGTTGGCCATCCGGGGGGGCGGAGATCGCGGCGATCAGCTCGCCGCGCCAGGAGATATCGGCGGGGAGCAGCGGGGCCAGGAGCGGATCTGCACCTGGGGCTTGAGCGGTCGTAACCTGCCCAATAATGACCATCGCCGCGCCGGGGTCGCGGGCGGCCCGCAGCAGGGCCAGGCGGTAGGTGTCGAGGCTGGCCCACGGAGCCGGCGGGGCTAGGCCCAGCGCGGCGCGATAAGCGGCCTCGGCGGCGGCATAGTCGCCCTGCCGCAGGCGCAACTCGGCCAGCAGGGTACGGGCGGGGCCACGGTAGGCGCATGCATCCGGGTTGCGACAGTCATCGGTCAGCGCCCAGGTCTTGGTGGCCAAGGCCGCGCGCCCGTCATCGGCAAGCACCTGGCCCAGGTAGATCAGGGCCAACTGGTAGTCGGCGGGGCGCAGGCCACCCTGCATAGCCAGGCGCAGGGCGCGCTCGGCGGGCGAGCGCTCGCTGCGGATCGTGCGCAGCATACCCAGGCGCAGCGCGGCCTCGGGCAGCGCACGTGGGTCGATCACCTGGTAGGCCCGCAGTGCGTCGTAGTAGCGGCCGCCGAGAAAGAGCCGGTCAGCCGCCCGCAGGTCGTCGCGCGGATCGGGGCGAAGGGCCAGCAGGGTCGTCGCCGACAGCAGGGCCAGCAGCAAGATCCAGCCGAGTAGCTGTCGTAGTGAGATCATAGCGGCCGTAAAGGCGTAGCAGGCGCACAACGTCTACTCCGCCTACATGCCCCCGGCACGCTCACCGCTCCCCACGCGGCCAGAAGGCCCACAGGGCGGCGGCGATTGCGCCCCACCAGGCCCGGCTGGCCTCCTTCTCCAGACCACGGGTGCGCAGTTGCACCCCGCCGAGGAAGAGGCTGGCCGCAAATACCCCGCCGGCTAGGCGGTCGGTCGAGCGCTCGACCCGTCGCATGCCGCGCTCCAGCCGACTGGTATCCGAGCGGGTCTGGATCTCGCCGTTATTCGCCGCGCCGTAATACGCCTCCATCTGGCGCGGCAGCTTGAGCATAATCTGCCCCAGGTCGAGCAACTCCTTCTGCGCCCGGTCAACCCAGTTGCCCGCCTGCTGCTCACGCTCGACCATCATGCGGGCGAAGGGGCGCAGCTCCTCAAAGAGGTTAATATCGGGGCAGATCTCGGTGGCCAGCCCGCCCACCATGCTCAGGGCGCGACCGAGATAGAGCAGATCCTGCGGAATCTGGAAGGGCAGATCGTAGATGATATCGCGCGTCTCATCGAAGATCACATCCACATCCAGATTGGTCATCTCGCGCATCGTGCGGTTGAACGAGAGGCGCATAAGAGACTGGATGCCGCGCACAATCAGGCGGCGGTCCGCGCCGGGCAAGATCATGTTCATCTTATCAAGCGAGTCGACGATCCGCTCGGCGTCGTTCGTGGCCAGGCCGATCACCCCGCCGCGCATGCTTTCCATCATCTGCGGCGACAGGCGGCCCACCATCCCGAAGTCCACAAAGATCAGCGTGAAGGGTGTGCCCTTGGCGGCGGCGTCGTTCAGTTGCGAGTCGGGCAGGGCGTGGGCGACCCACGCGCCGCTCGCCAGATCCTTAGGCGACACGTGGCCATTGTGGTGTACGGCCAAGGGCTGGGTGGGCTCGATGCGCACAAACAGGTTGCCAGGGTGCGGGTCAGCGTGGAACAGCCCATCCACATAAAACTGCTTGAGGTAGGCATTGCTCAGCCGCGCAGCCAGCTCCAGGCGGCTCACCCCCAAGCTATCGAGGGCGTGTACGTCGTTGACCTTCACCCCACTGATGCGCTCCATCACCAGGACGCGCCGGGTGGTCAGTTCGGGGATCGTCTCGGGGGTATAGATGCCAGGGACACCGGCGAAGTTGGCGCGGAAGCTCTCGGCGTTCTTCGCCTCGCCAACATAATCCAACTCCTGGACGAGTACCCGCCCGAACTCAGCGAGCAGGGCGTCCAGATCGGCGCGGCGACGGATGGGCGGATAGTTCTTGATCAGGCGCACGACCCAGGACACCGCGCTGAGATCGACCTCGACAATCTTGTCGATATAGGGCCGCTGCACCTTCACCGCCACCTCGCGACCGTTCTTGAGGATGGCGAAATGCACCTGGCCGAGGGATGCGGCGGCCACCGCGTGCGGATCAAAGCTCTGAAAGATCTGCGCAGGTGGCGCGCCCAACTCCTCCAGAATCACCTCCAGCACATGGCTAGGCGACGCGGGCGGCACCTCATCTTGTAGGCCAATCAGCTCGCGGCGCACCTCCTGGGGCACGATATCGGCACGCGACGAGAGGAACTGGCCAAACTTAATATGCATGCCGCCCAGTTCCAGGGCCATGATCCGAAAGCCACGGGCGATCCGCTTCCATCGCCGCATCTGCGTGCGCCGCACATACCAGCGCGCCAGGGCGAAGCGCGGCAGGAAGATGTCCCAGACATAGATATGGACGACCACCCCTAAAAAAAAGAGCGACACACGCAAAAAGCGCTCGCGCGGGTGAAACTGCGGCGAAGCGCTTGGCTGCGGCGTGGATGTTGGAGCGGGCGGGGCAATCTCAACCGGATGTAGCTTCAAGGATTCGGGCATAATTCCGCCATAGTATCATCGTTCTCTACCAGGGATTATACCAAACATCCCCCACCCCCGCCGACCATACCGCATAGCCCAACCCGCGATGGAGCCGAAACTAAACCTCTAGACCGATAGCGGAGCGCCCAGCGCACGCTACCATGGTTGTGCGCTATAGCGCACAAATGCTGCGGCCCGCTGCGGCCAGCATAGAGAGTTGATTATTCTGGGCAGAGTACCCCTCGCCCACACCAGTACCGCCAATGGCAATCGACAGTGTCCGTCTGCTCACCGACAGTGCCGCCCAGATCTGGCGTAGCCTCAGTTGCTACAGTAGCATCGAGTCCCTCACCGCCAGCGATTGCTTTGACGACTGGATCGGTGCCATTGCCCCTGTCGTTGCCTTCGACCGCGCCGAGGAACAGTCTCTGCGCCGCGACTACCGCCGCCTGATTACGCTGATCGATGAGATCGAGACCCTCATCCGCTCCCGCCCCCGTGCCATTGACCTCGTCCGCGCCCGCATCGTCGAGGACGCCCTCGCGTAAGTCGTGTTGGGTTTCGGCGGCTTTACCGCCGAAACCCAACACCATGCGGTCTGGAACTCAGCCTCACTTTATTCGCACCTTCGCGCCTTCCGCGATCCAAACGCCCTTCGCACCTTCGCGCCTTCGCCTTCGCGTCCTCCGCCCCCGTTCGCGCCCTCCGCGATCCAAACCCCCGTTCGCGCCCTCCGCGATCCAAACCCCCTCCGCGCCAGCGGGGGCCGCAGGCCCAGCTCCCGCTGCGGGGAATCCAAAACCGCAAAACACACCGCCGCCCCTGACGATGTCAGGGGCGGCGGTGTTTGTGGTGAGGGTGCGTGGACCTAGGTTCCCAGCGGATGCTCCGCCAGTAGGATC
>CAISPW010000011.1 GCA_903887465.1 uncultured Oscillochloris sp.
CGCGATAGCGCGAAGGACGCGAATGTGGGCGAAGGACGCGAACGCGAAGGCGCGATAGCGCGAAGGACGCGAATGTGGGCGAAGGACGCGAACGTGGGCGAAGGACGCGAACGTGAAGGACGCGAACGTGGGCGAAGGACGCGAACGCGAAGGGCGCGAACGCGAAGGCCACGGCTGCAATCTGCGATCTGCAATCTACAACCTGCAATGAGCTAGGGCGCGTCGGGGCCGTGTACGACAAAACGCTTGATCCGCCGCTCAAACTCGGCGCGGGGCAGCAGCACCTTGCGCTCGCAGGTCAGGCAGCGTATGCCAATCTCGGCACCGAGGCGCACCACGCGCCAGGTGTCCCCGCCGCAGGGGTGGGCCTTGCGCATCTGGACGATGTCGCCAATGTAGATGTCAATGGGTGGACGCATCGTAGGGGCGCAGCAGCCCGTATTCAATTCTCTATTGAGAATGACCCGCTGCTGCTGCGATCTTACTTTTATTCCAAAGAGCGAGCATTTCTTCGAGGGAGAGGTCGGACAGGTTGCGGCCCTGCTCGATAAAGGTGAAGCGGCGGCGGAATTTCGCGTTGGCCTCGCGCAGGGCAGCTTCGGCGTCCACATTGAGGTAACTGGCTAGGCGGGCGACGATGAAGAGCAGGTCGCCAAGCTCCTCGGCGGTGTGGGCGGCGTCGCCGCTGTCTACGGCGGCCTCAAGTTCGCCCAACTCCTCATGCAGCTTAGCCCATGCCCCGGCGGCGTCTGGCCAGGCGAAACCGGTGCGCGCGGCCTTCTTGCCGAGCTTCTGGGCGGTGGCCAGGGCGGGCAGGGCCGGCGGCACGCCGTCGAGGGCGCTGGGGCGCGCGCGGCCCTTCTCGGCCAACTCGGCGGCTTTGATCTGCTCCCAGTTCTGCAACACCTGGCCCTCACCCTCTACGGATAGGTCGCCGAAGACGTGCGGGTGACGCCGG
This sequence comes from uncultured Oscillochloris sp., assembly GCA_903887465.1. Taxonomy (GTDB): domain Bacteria; phylum Chloroflexota; class Chloroflexia; order Chloroflexales; family Chloroflexaceae; genus Oscillochloris. The sequence continues at coordinate 959 of CAISPW010000011.1, forward strand.
ATGAGCTTGGATGTGACTTGGCCGAACACATCGGCGACGCTGAACGTATCGGCCTGGCGAGCCATCTCGCTATGCGCGAAGATGCTGATCAGCAGGTCGCCCAGTTCTTCGCTCAGACCGTGCATGTCGCCAGCGTCGAGCGCCTCCAGCACCTCGTACGACTCCTCCAGCAGGGCACCGCGCAGAGACTGGTGGGTCTGCCGGACATCCCAGGGGCAGCCGCCGGGGGCTAGCAGGCGGGCCACCACCCAGTGCAGCCCCTCGGCGCTACGGCGGTCGGCGGTGATTGGCAGGGGGGGGAGGTAAAGGATGAAGGATGAAGGATGAAGGGTGAAGCTTGCAAGATCGCCAAGCGGCATTTGTATCGTGTTGGCAACCGCGCCCGCAGCATCGAGGGAGAGCAGAGTCACGGGATGCTCATCAGGGTAGCGCCATGCGAGCAGCGCGTAGAGACACCCCGGCGGGGCGTCTGCGCCGACATCCCAAATAATGGCCGGGGCGCTAGGGAGCAGCGGGAAGGGCGCGGGCGGCGGGGTGTAGGCGTTGTGGCCCTGAACCTCGGCCCATGAGCGCACCTCGGCGGCGGGGCCGCCCTGACCCGCCAGCGATGCGGCGGCAGAGCGCAGCGCCGGGGCGTGGAACATCTGAACCGCCGCATTGTCTAGCTTGAGCGCGGCGCAACAGGCGTCGAGGAGTTGTCCTGGTGTAGGCATATCAATCGAAAAAAGAAGGATTGAGGGAGAGCCAGTCCCTCCCTCAATCCTTCTCCCTACGGTGCAGGGAAGGGCAGAGGGATGTTTTCGGGGTCGAAGCCCTGGGCGAGGACGAGATCGCCGCTGGCCTCGGCGTCCTTGCGCAGTTGGTCGTACCAGGGCTGGAAGGTCTCCTGGTAGAACTGCTGGCCGTTCTGGGTCTTCTGGAGCTGCGTGAAGCTATCGAACGGCCGCTTCTCGGCGGCGGTCGCGCCAACCTGACGCTCCAGCACCTCGAACACATACCAGATGTGCCCAGCCTGTACCTTGGTGGGCGTCGTGAGGGCGAGGGCGAATCCGGCCGCCTCCGCATCGGCGGGGAGCTCGCCCTTCGGCGTCCAGCCCAGGTCGCCGCCGACAGCAGACGTATTCGTATCCTTCGAGCGCTCGGCGGCCAGCTTGGCGAAGTCTGCGCCGGCCTTCAGGTCGGCGAGTACTTGGTCGGCGGCGGCCTCGGTCTCCACCACGATATAGCGGGCGTGGAACATATCGGCGCGGGTGTTGCGGGCCAGCACCTGAAGCACCAGTTGGTTTTGGGCCCGACTGATGCGCAGGGCGGTGGTGTCGCTGAGGGGGCTGGTCGGGCTGATCGCACCGGGCTGCGCCATCACCTCCGTGTCGAGGGCCGTCGGATCGACGCCGATGCCGTTGCGGCGGGCGTCCTGCATCAGCAGGGCGTCCTGCACCATGCGCTCGAAGATCCCGGTGCGAACCTTGTTCTGGTCAGCGAGTTGCTGGATCTGCTCGCGGGTCTGCCCCTGCTGGATGAGGCTGGCGATGCCCTGGCCAACTTCCTGGTCCAGACGGCGGACGTAGTCGGCCTTCGTGTAGCTATCGCCGCCGAGGCGAAAGATCTGCGGGTTATCCAGCGTCACCTGAAGGTCCGCACCGTTGGCGGTGCTCTGGCAGCCGGCCAGGGCGATCATGAGCATGAGGGCGCACAGCGCCCAGGCAAATCGCTTCACCATATACCTCCAAAAAGCTCTCATCGTACGGTAAAAAAATGCCAGCGAAGCTGGCATCTTTCACCATACGATCTATCACTTAGTCGTCGTCGAATCCGCCCTCGCCGAGCGAGAGAATGGCCATAAACGCCTCTTGGGGGATCTCGACGTTGCCGACCATCTTCATGCGCTTCTTGCCCTCTTTCTGCTTTTCCAGCAGCTTGCGCTTGCGGCTGATGTCGCCGCCGTAGCATTTGGCGAGCACATCCTTGCGCATGGCCCGCACCGTCTCGCGGGCGACGACTTTGGCACCGATGGCGGCCTGGATGGGCACCTCGAACATCTGGCGCGGGATGAGCTTGCGCAGCCGCTCGACCAAGCTGCGGCCCTGGTTGTAGGCGAAGTCGCGGTGGACGATCAGCGAGAGGGCGTCGACGGGCGTCTGGTTGACCAGAATATCGAGCTTGACGAGGTCGGCCTCCTGGTAGCCGTCGAGGTGGTAGTCGAGCGAGGCGTAGCCCTGGGTGCGGCTCTTGAGCTGGTCGTAGAAGTCGATCACGATCTCGGCCAAGGGCATGCGATACTTCAGTTGCACGCGGGTCGGGTCGAGGTAGTCCATCGCGCTGAAGCTGCCGCGCTTGGTCGTGACCAGATCCATGATCGTGCCGATGTAGCGGGTGGGCGAGATGATGCTGATCTGGACAATCGGCTCCTCGATGCTGGCCAGCTTGCTGAGGTCGGGCATATCCGCAGGGTTATCGACATTGACGATCTCGCCATCAGTAAGTAGCACCTGGTACTCGACGCTGGGCGCGGTGATCAGCAACTCAAGGTTGTACTCGCGCTCCAGGCGCTCGCGGACGATCTCCATATGCAGCAGGCCGAGGAAGCCGCAGCGGTAGCCGAAGCCGAGGGCGTTGCTCGTCTCGGGCTGGTAGGAGAGCGCGGCATCGTTCATTTTCAGCTTCTCCAGAGCGTCGCGCAGCTCCGGGTAGGCGTTGCTGTCCATCGGGTAGAGGCCGGCGAAGACCATGGGCTTGGCCGGGCGGTAGCCGGGCAGCGGCGACTCGGCGGGGTTGTTCACAAGGGTGATCGTATCGCCGACTTGGCACTCCTCGACCGTCTTCAGGCCGGTGGCGATATAGCCCACCTCGCCGGCCGAGAGTTCGCTGAGGGCGGTCATCCCCGGCCGGAAGATGCCGAGCTCAAGGGTTCCGGCGGTGGCGTCGGTGCCCATAAAGCGCACCAGGGCACCGCTGGAGAAGGAGCCATCGACCACGCGCACATAGGCGATCACGCCCTTGTAGGCGTCGTAGTGCGAGTCGAAGATCAGGGCGCGGGCGGGCTGGTTGCGCTGGCCGCGTGGCGGCGGGATGCGCTCGACAATCGCCTCCAGGATCTCGGCGATGCCGATGCCCTCCTTGGCCGAAGCCAGGATCGTCTCCTCGCGGGCGATGCCGATCACCTTCTCGATCTCGTTGGCCACCTCCTCGGCGTTCGCGCCGGGCAGGTCGATCTTGTTCACCACCGGGATGATCGTCAGGTCGTGTTCGACCGCCAGGTAGACGTTGGCTAGGGTCTGGGCCTCAATGCCCTGGGCGGCGTCCACCACCAGCAAGGCACCCTCGCAGGCGGCTAATGCCCGCGAGACCTCGTAGCCAAAGTCTACGTGGCCGGGGGTGTCAATCAGGTTGAGTTGGTAGAGTTCGCCGTCCTTGGCGCGGTACTCCATGCGGACGGCCTTGGCCTTAATGGTGATGCCCTTCTCGCGCTCAAGGTCCATCCCATCGAGCAGTTGCTCGCGGCTTTGGCGCGCGGTGATCGTGCCCGTCACCTCAAGCAGACGATCAGAGAGGGTTGTTTTCCCATGGTCAACATGGGCGATGATCGAGAACGTGCGAATGTGATTCTGGTCGGACATGGTGACCTGTTCAGGCCGGGGGCTGGGCCGGCGCGTAGCGAGGGATCTGGCGCCAGTATACCAGCCTGCTGCGGAGCGTGCAAAGCCGACATCGCCGCCCGGCTGCACCTCTCGGAGGGGACGGTGCGCAATCATGTCAGCGCCGTGCTGGCCAAGCTCGAAGTTGCGGATCGCACCCAGGCAGCTGTGATCGCGATGCATCACGGGCTGGGCGACACGTACCCGTGAGTATTGTTGAGAGATATATCCACAGAAAGGCCATTTCATCCCCCCCTGGCGCACGCGCCGACGCTATGATCCAGATTATGCGTTGAGATGTGGTTCAATCGAGCGCTTTACCATATTGGGCAAAGCGGTGAAGATCTGCGGACGCGCACGTCCGCGCCTCTTCGCCACCGCACCAAACGGTAGAGCGGTTCTGCGCGCTCGTCTAACAACGCCAAACATGTCGGTTTAGGAGGGCGAGACACGCCATGCATTCAGTGGTAGCAATCAAACAGGTGCCGGATACCTCTAACGTTCGGATCAACCCTGAGACCGGTACGTTAATCCGCGAGGGCGTCCCGACAATCATCAACCCCTACGACATCCACGCCGTCGAGATGGCGGTGCGGATCAAGGAGCAGTTCGGCGGCACCGTGACGGTTATCTCAATGGGGCCACCCAAGGCTATGGAGGCGCTGATCGAGTGTGTCGAGCAGGGCGCAGATCGGGCCATTCTGATCAGCGACCGCCGCTTTGGTGCCGCCGATACCCTGGCGACTTCGTACGTGCTAGCGCACACCATTGAGGCGCTTCAGAAGGAAGGTCCCGTCGATCTGCTCCTGTTTGGCAAGCAGGCGATTGACGGCGATACCGGCCAGGTCGGGCCGGGGGTGGCCGCACGGCTCCAGGTGCCGCTGCTCAGCAACGCGGTGATGATCGAGTCTTTTGACCCGGTGGCGCGCAAGGCCGTGATCCATCGCAAGATCGAGCAGGGCGTCGAGGTGATCGAGACGAGCCTGCCTGCACTGCTTACGGTCGAGAAGGAAATCGCTACGGTCAAGCGGGCAGCGCTGTCGAACGTGATCAATGCTGCGCGCTATAAGCCAGAGCTGTGGACTGGCGATGCGCCGGTGCCCTTCGATCCTGAGCAGATCGGAATCAAGGGTTCGCCCACGATTGTCGGTAAGGCATTCACGCCGACCCCGCGTGGGGCCGGGGCGATCCTGTCGGTGGCCGAGAAGGGTTTGCGCCAGACCGTGGCCGATGCGCTGGCGATGATCGTCCAGGCCAATGTCGTCACGTTCGAACACCACAACGGAGGTAGGTCGTGAGCGAGCAGATTGAGACACCCGCCCCGCGCATCTGGGTGTTTATTGAGCAAGAGGAAGGTCAGCCGCACCCAGTTTCGTGGGAGCTGCTGGGCGCGGCGGCGCGCCTGTCCGCAGAGTTGCCCGGCAGCGTGGTGGAGGGCGTCCTGCTTGGCCACAATGTGGCCGGGATCGCGCCGCAGGCATATCGTTATGGCGCAACGCGCGTCTACCTGATCGACGATCCGCTGCTTGAGCCGTACCGTAACCTGCCCTACGGGCACGGCGTGAGTATGCTCGTCACAAAATACAAGCCGGAGATCTTCCTGTTCGGCGCGACGACGCTCGGGCGCGACTTGGCCGGCACGATTGCGACTCGCGTACATACGGGCCTCACCGCCGATTGCACCGAGCTGACGATTGATCCCAAGCTGAAGATCTTGGCCGCCACCCGACCGACCTTCGGCGGCAACCTCATGGCCACGATCCTCTGTCGCAAGCACCGCCCACAAATGGCTACCGTTCGCCCGCGTGTTCTGTCTATGCCGGAGCCGTTGCCCGCAGCCGAGGGCGAGTTGCTACGCGAGCCGCTTGATCTCAACGAGCGCGACATCCCCGTGCGGCGCCTGCGCCTCATCCCCGGCAAGGAGCAGCTCAACATCGAGTATGCCGACGTGATCGTCGCAGGCGGGCGCGGCATGGGCGGGCCGAAGGGCTTCACGCTGCTTGAAGAGTTGGCGGAGTCGCTCGGTGGGGTTGTCGGCGCTAGCCGTCCCGTCATCGACGCCGGCTGGCTCGGCCACGAACACCAGGTTGGCCAGACCGGCAAGACGGTGCGGCCCAAGCTCTACATCGCCGCCGGGATCTCCGGGGCGGTGCAGCACACGGTCGGCATGAGCGGCAGCAACTTCATTCTGGCGATCAACTCGGATCCGAAGGCACCGATCTTCCAGGTGGCGAATGCGAGCATCGTGGGCGACCTCTACAAGGTGATCCCGGAGCTGATCAGGCAGGTGAAAGGAACGCGCAATGGGCAGTAAGCACACCTTCGACGCCATCGTGGTGGGTGGCGGGCCTTCGGGCTCTGCGGCGGCACTGACCATGGCTCGGGCTGGTCTGAAGACGATCCTGATCGAGCGGGGGCAGTTCGTCGGTGCCAAGAACTTTTTCGGTGGGGTGATGTACACCCACGCCCTGGCCGATGTGCTGCCCGAGTACTGGGAGCGGAAACCACCCTTCGAGCGGCCCGTCACCGAGCAGGGCTACTGGATGCTCTCGCCCGATAGCGTCGTCCGGATCATGCATAAGAGTGAACACTACAAGCAGGAGCCAGCCGAGGCATACACAGTCTTGCGGGCGCTGTTCGATCCGTGGCTGGCGGAGCAGGCGGTTGCCGCTGGGGCGCTCCTGATCACCAAGACAACGGTCTCCCATATTCTGCAAGACGCGAAAGGGCGCGTGATCGGGGTCAGGACCGACCGACCGGACGGCGAGGTCTACGCGCCGATTGTGATCATCGCCGAGGGCGTCAACAACCTGCTGACGCAGAAACTCGGTCTGATCAAAAACGATCTCCCACCGCGCTTTGTGGCCCTGGCGGTGAAGGAGTACATCAGCCTGCCGCCCAAGGAGATCCAGGCCCGCTTCGGGCTCAGCGGCCCGAGCGAGGGAGCGGCAATCGACGTATTCGGCGATGCCACGCTGGGGCTCCCCGGCACCGCATTTCTCTACACCGACCGCAACGGCCTCTCGATCGGCGTGGGTATGCTGCTTGAGGAGTTTGTCGCCCACAAGCTGCGGCCCTACGAGGTACTGGCCCGCTTCAAGAACCACCCCGTCATCCAGCCCTACCTCGAAGGCGGGAAGCCGCTGGAGTATGGTGCCCACCTGATCCCCGAGACCGGCTACGACCGCATGCCCAAGCTGTCAGCCGCCGGCGTCATGGTGGTCGGCGACGCCGCAGGGATGGTCGACGCCGTACATCGCGAGGGGACGAACCTGGCCATGACCGCCGGTAAGCTGGCGGGCACGACGGCCATCGCGGCGCATCAGGCGAACAATTTCTCTGCCGCATTTCTCAAGCAGTACCGGCAGAGTCTGGAGGCGAGCTTCGTCCTCAAGGATATGAAGCAGTATCGCCGGATGACGGACTTTCTCGACAGCACGCCGCATTTTATGGGAACGTACGCCAACTTCCTGAACGACGCCGCGCTGCGCTACTTCACGGCCCACGGGATGCCCAAGCGCGATATGGAGAAGCAGATCGTCGGGCTGCTGCAGGAGCGCCGCTCCTTCTTCGGAATGGCCCAGGACATGCTCAAGCTGCTGCGCGCAATGAGAGGATAGCATCATGAAGGATCAGAAACCCCAGCCCTTGAGCCCCGAACTCACCACCACTCTGCCGACGGTCAACGTCAACGACCTGGTCGTCTCAATCAAGTACTACGTGGACGAGGAGTTCGCCCACATCCAGGTGCAGGATCACGCGGTCTGCACCACCTGCGGGCCGAAACCTTGCCTTGATTTCTGCCCGGTGCATGTCTTCACCCAGGACGGTCAGGGCCAGATTATGGTCGGCTACCAGGCGTGCGTAGAATGTGGGAGCTGCCGCATCGGCTGCCCCCCCCACAATATCGACTGGTATCTGCCGCGCGGCGGCTACGGTGTCGCCTATAAGTTCGGCTAACGCTGTCGCGCCACCGGACGAGGAGATTTACATATGCACGAGACGGCAATTTTGCAGATCGATCAGGCGGCGCTGGCGATGGCCCAGGCGCTCGACACATACGGCGAGGAGCTGAAACCGTTCCTCGATTCCGAGCAGATGGAGACGCTGCTCGCCCAGGTCGTCAACCTGCGGCGCGTGCTGCTCGGCCTGGAGATGGGGATCCTGTACCAGGATTGGCATGTGCCCGAGGAGTTGCTGCAGCAGGCCAGCCGCGAACTGCTCCCGGTCGACAAGGCTGCGACACGCATCAGGGACGTGGCAAACCGGGGTTCGCAGGAGTAGGGCGATGCCTGTCTCGCCGCATGGGCGCGCAGACGAGCCGCCCGCGCGCCCATGTAAGGATGTCGCCGCAGCGTACGTGGTCTGGTGAGCTGCGTTTCGCTCTGCCCACGCGCAAACGTGCGGAACTTCTCTTGTTACGCGAGACACACAGCGCGTGCGCCGACAAAGTCGGC
>CAISPW010000012.1 GCA_903887465.1 uncultured Oscillochloris sp.
CCTCAGGCAGGCCGCGCAGGCGGCCTCAGGCAGGCCGCGCAGGCGGCCTCAGGCAGGCCGCGCAGGCGGCCTCAGGCAGGCCGCGCAGGCGGCCTCAGGCAGGCCGCGCAGGCGGCCTCAGGCAGGCCGCGCAGGCGGCCTTCGTCACCGTAGCCGAGGGGTTCAGCCCCACGGCGGGTGGCACCGCGCAGGGTGACTTTCGCGCTATTGCGTTATGAGTGTAAGCCGATACACGCCCGGAGGAGTCGCTATGAACAATATGCTGGCCATCGCTATCCTGAGCGTGTTTTGCGTCGTCGGCTTGCTTCTACTGGTCGGCGGTGTGATCGCGCTGCTGCTGATCGGGCGTCGCCCCGACTACGGCAGCGTTGCGGCCCTTGAGGCATTCGACCGCCGCATCGTTGGATGGGCCGATAGCGGGCGTCTCTCCGGCGAGATCGCCGCCCAGGTGCGCGCCCTGATCAGCGGTGACCGCGCGCAACTTCTGGGCTGGGCGGTGCCGACGACCGGCGTGGGGCGACCGACGACCGGCGGCATGGAACCGGAGTCTGTGCCACATGATCTGGCGGGATCGGAACCCGCCCGCCACCCGCCGGTCGCCCCGCGCCGCCAGATGATCAGCGCCCTGGTGGCCCTGGCCACCAGGCGCACCCTGCTCTTCCTAGGCAGCTTCCTGCTCGCCGTCTCCGCGCTGACCCTGGTGGTCTTCAACTGGGCCAGCTTCCCGCCGCTCATTCAGATTGCCCTCCTGGCGTCGGTGGTGGGCGGCCTGTGGGCGGGCGGGGCCTGGATGATCCGTCGGCCCGATCTCGCCGCCGCCGGGCGCAACCTCCAGGCCGTCGCCGGGCTGCTTGTGCCGGCGGTGGCCTTCGCCCTCACCCGGCCCGGCCTGCTGGACATGGCTCCGCGCACCGCGTGGCTCACCGTCTCGCTGCTCAGCCTGCCGGTCTATCTGCTGGCCGCGTGGCGCACGGGCCGGGGTTTTTACAGCACCTCGGCGGCCATGGTCGGCGTCAGTGCCCTCCTCGCCGCGCAGTCTTGGGCCAGCCTGCCCGCGCAACTCTGGCCGCCGTCCCTGGCCGCCCTGGCCCTGGGCTACCTTGGCCTCGGCATCGCCCTTGAGCGGCCCAGGCTCGCGCTGGCCCAGCCGATCCTGATCATCGCCCCGCTGCTCGGCGGCACGTCCCTGCTCGCCAGCCTGACAGACCCCGAGATTGCGCGCACGACCCTGCCGATCCTGGTGGCCTTTGGCGCTGCCCTGGCCACCATGATCGAGCGCGGGCGCATAGCTTGGGTCGCTCGGCTGCGCTATACGCTGGCGACCACGGGGCTGGCTATGGCGGCCCTGCTGCTGCCCGGCTGGCTACTGGCCATGCTCGACCTGAGCGCGTTAAGCGTCGGTGTGCGCGGCATGATCCTGGCACCTCTGGCGGCGGCCTACTTCGTCGGGGCAAGCTGGTGGCCGGGCAAGGTTCGGCGCAGCTACGATCTGAGCCTACAGACAGCGGGTACCCTGGTGGCCATGCTATCCGGCGCGGCCACCCTCTTCGACGCGCACACCTGGGTGCCCGGCGCGGTATTCCTGGCCTTGATCTGGGCGCTCCAGGCCACCCTGCGCCAGGGCCGCACGTGGGCGGCCCTGGCCCTCAGCAGCGCCATGCTGGCGGGCGGGCTGGCTCTGGCCCGCGCCCCCACACTGTCCGAGTCGTGGTGGATCTGGACCGGCGTGGGTTACGCGGCGGCCTATGCGGTCGGCGGCAGCCTGCTGCGCGCAGGGAAGCTGCGTCACTGGACGTGGCCAGCGATCGGGTGGGGCACCTTGGCCGGCCTGGGTGCCCTGAGCGCTATCGCCGCTTCTATGCTGAAGGCGGGCAGGGCTGGCCCGTCAGAGAGCCTCGCAATCCTGGCCCTATCCGGCATCTTCGCCCTGGCGACCTGGATCTGGCGACGCAGCTGGCTGGGCTACCCGGCGGCGGCCCTGCTGATCCTGGGCGCGCTGCTGGCCGCCGCCAGGGGTTTCTACACTGGATGGGTACCGGCGGCGGGCGATCTGGCCCTGGTCGCCTGCGCCCTGGCGGGCACCCTCGGCCTGCTCGGCCAGAGGCTGCGGGCGCGCGCGGCCCACGTGTACGCGCCGCCCTATGAATATGCCGGTCTGGCCCTGCTTTGCGCCGCGCCCCTGCTTGGCGGCGGAGACTCGGCGCACCTTTGCCTGACATGGCTGTCCATGGCGCTGCTCTACACCCTGGCCAGTTGGCGCTACCGGACGCCCTGGCTGCTGGCCGCCGCATGGCTTGCGCTGGACATGGGCCTGCTGCGCGGCGCGGCCTGGCTCATGCCCGGCGGATCCGCCACCGGCGCGAGCCAGATCCTGCTGGCGACCGTGGCCATCCAGTCCATCCTGGCTCTCTGGGCGCACCGCTCGATCTCCGCGCCGCTGCTCGGCCTACCGCGCATCCCGGTCGCGCCGAGCTACGCGGCGGCGACCATCGGCGGCGGAATTGCCCTTGGGCTGACCTGGGGCGACCGGCCGGGCACCCTGATGGTGTCGCTGGGACTCGCCATCGTCGCCGGGACGGTGGCATGGTTCGAGCGCCGCGAGGGCGGTGCCTGGCTCGCCGTGAGCCTGGTCGGCCTGGCCAGCCTAACGCTTCCGGCCACCCTTGGTGTTACCGATGTGTGGAGCGTGGCCTGGGCGATCCTCGGGCTGCTGGGCGTGGTAATCACCGGCTGGGGGCTGGAGTGGGCGAACGGAGCGCACTGGCGGCGGGCGAGCAGCCTCGGGGCGCTCGGGATATCGCTGCTCGCGCTGCTGGGGGTTGCCAGCGTCGCGCCGCTCAGCGATGACCTGCCCGCCCTCACCTTCGCCTTGGCCAGCACGGGGCTGCTGCTGGCCACCCTGGCCGTGCGCCTGCGGGCGATCAGCTACGCCTACGCCGCCGGGGCGGCCCTGGTGGCCGCCGGCATGTGCCAACTGGCCGACTGGGGCGTGCGTGATCCCCAGGGCTACGTGCTGCCGGCCGGGATCTACCTGCTGGCCCTGGCCGACGGCCTGCGCCGCTTCCAGGGGCGGCGCAAGGTCTCGCAGGTGATCGAGGCCGGGGCGGCGATGCTGCTGCTCGGGGCCACCTTCGGCCAGGCGCTGCGCGGCGGCGGGGCGCTCTACGAGCTGCTGATCTGCGGCGAGGCGCTGGCGGTCGCGGCCTATGGCGTGCTGCTGCGGCTGCGTGTGCCCTTCGTGGCCGGGGTGGGCTTCTTTGTGGCCGGGGTACTCTGGGCGGCGGTGGACAACGTGCGGATCTCCAACCAGTGGGTACTCTTCGGCACCGTCGGCCTGCTGATGATCGCCGCCTACGTGCTGCTAGAGCGCCACCACGAGCGCCTGCTGCGCGCCGGGCGGGCCTGGGCGGCCGAACTGCGGGGGTGGAGGTAGAAGCGCGATGAATCTCACGTTTAGGCGTGTTTCAAACGCACGTGACCGTTCAGCGACGAGACGATGACGCGCTGAGGCGAGGATGCGATAGCATCGCCTCGTC
>CAISPW010000013.1 GCA_903887465.1 uncultured Oscillochloris sp.
TAGTGCAATAATTGTTCTCAGGCAAGTACCCCGTAAACGAAGTCTTCGGCCCTGGCGATCCTGGTTCCGTGGACGCGGCGCGTATTCTATAATGGCGCTATGCCGACCCCAGTGATCGTTACCAAGCTGTTTATCCCCCCGCCTCGGCCGAGCGCAGTCGCCCGCCCGCACCTGATCGCGCGGCTGGACGAGGGCGTGCATCGCAAGCTGACTCTCGTTGCTGCCCCCGCCGGTTTTGGAAAAACCACGCTGGTCGCAAGCTGGATCGCGGAAAGGATGAAGGATAAAGGCGGAAGGATGAAAGAAGAAGAAACGCTTCATCCCTCATCTTTCATCCCTCATCCCTCATCTTTCGCCTGGCTCTCGCTGGACGCAGCGGATAACGACCCTGCGCGCTTTCTGGCGTACCTGGTGGCAGCGTTCCAGACGCTTGCGCCGACGATGGGGGAAGGGGTGCTGGCGGTACTCCAATCCCCGCAACTGCCGCCGCCCGACGTGATCCTGACCGCCTTGCTCAATGAGATCACGGCGCTCCCGAACCATGTCGTCCTCGTCCTTGATGACTACCACGTCATCGATTCCACACCGGTTGATAACGCGCTCGCCTTTTTGGTCGAACACCTGCCGCCGCAGCTGCACCTCGTTATTGTTACCCGTGAGGATCCCCCGCTGCCCCTGGCCCGGCTGCGCGCGCGCGGGCAGATGACCGAGCTGCGTGCTGCCGACTTGCGGTTTACTCCTGCCGAAGCGGCCGAATTTCTCAACCCGGTGATGGGACTGCCGCTCTCGGTGGCCGACATCGCTGCCCTGGAAGATCGCACCGAAGGCTGGATCGCCGGCCTCCAGCTTGCCGCGCTATCGCTCCAGGGCCACCAGGACATCCCTGGATTCATCCGGGCCTTCGCGGGCGACCACCGCTACATCGTGGACTATCTGCTCGAGGAGGTGCTGCAGCGTCAGCCCGAGCTGATCCGCAACTTCTTGCTTCAGACCGCTATCCTCGACCGGCTGAACGGCTCGCTGTGCGATGCTGTGGTGAAGGATGAAGGTAGAAGGATGAAGGGTGAAGACTGCGCAATCGGTGATGTGGTGCGTCATCCTTCATCCTTCATCCTTCAGGAGATCGAGCGCGCCAACCTGTTTCTCGTCCCGCTCGACGACCAGCGCCACTGGTACCGCTATCACCACCTTTTTGCCGACGTGCTCGCGGCGCATCTGCAGGCGGAGCAGCCCGATCAGGTCGCGACTCTGCATCGGCGGGCGAGCGCCTGGTACGCGCAGTATGGCGCGCCGTCCGATGCGATCCGCCACGCCCTGGCCGCTGAGGATTTCGCGCGTGCGGCGGACCTGGTTGAACTGGCCGTGCCTGCTATGAGCCGGAGCAGACAGGGAGCCACGCTGCTGGGTTGGCTCAGGTCACTCCCCAACGAGCTGATCCGCGCCAGGCCCGTGCTCAGCGTAACGTATGCCCATCTGCTGCTGGATGGCGGCGAGATCGAGGGCGTTGAGGCCCGCCTGCGGGACGCCGAATGGTGGCTGGACACGTCGGCAGACCGCCGTGCCCAGCCAGACGCCCCGGCGGGCGCGATGATCGTCATAGACGAGGAGGCATTTCGTCGCCTTCCGGGGGCGATCGCCGTTGCCCGTGCCGGACAGGCTCTGGCGCGGGGCGATATGGCCGACACCACGAGATATGCCCGGCAGGTACTCGACCTCGTACCTGCGGACGACTATCTCAACCGGGGAGGGGCAGCGGGGTTCCTGGGGCTCGCAGCCTGGACGTGTGGGGATCTCGCGACCGCCCACCGTGCGTATGCCGAGGGTATGGCTGATTTGCAACTGGCCGGGAACATCACTGACACCATCGGCGGCGCACTCACGCTGGCTGATATCCGGATTGCGCAAGGCCGTCTGCGCGAGGCCATGCGTACCTATGAGCGGGGATTGCAACTGGCGGCGGAGCAGCGCGCCCCTATCCTGCGAGGAACCGCAGATCTGTATGTGGGCATGAGCGAGATCCAGCGTGAGCAGAACGATCTGCCTGCCGCCAGGCAGCATCTGCTGACAAGCCAGGAGTTCGGCGAGCGCACCGGGTTCCCGCCCAACCGCTCGCGCTGGTGCGTCGCGATGGCGCGCATCCGGCAGGCCCAGGGCGATCATGACGGCGCGCTCGATCTGCTCGACGAGGCTGAGCGCCGGTACGTGCGGGCCTTTTCTCCCAATGTGCGCCCGGTCGCGGCGTGGAAGACTCGCGTGTGGATCGTCCAGGGGAGGGTAGGGGATGCCCTCGGCTGGATGCATGATCAGGGCCGCTCCGGCGAGGATGATCTCAGCTACCTGCGCGAGTTCGCGCACATCACCCTGTCCAGGTTGCTCCTCGCCCGTGCGACGCGCGACCATGCCGAACACGCCTTGCGTGAGGCTATCGGATTGCTGGAGCGCCTCCTACACGCGGCGGAAGCCGGTGAGCGGATGGGCAGCGTGATCGAGATCCTGGTACTACAGGCGCTCGCCCACCAGACGCAGAGCGACACCCCGGCGGCGCTTGTGTCACTCTCCCACGCCCTGACCCTGGCCGAGCCAGAGGGCTATGTCCGACTGTTTGTGGATGAAGGCCCGCCCATGGCTGCGCTCCTGGGAAGGATGACGAATGAAGGCGGAAGGATGAAGGCGTATGTTGCCAGATTGTTGGCCGCCTCTGGAACCCAAGAAGCTGTTCATCCCTCATCCCTCATCCCTCATCCCTCATCCTTCACCCCTCATCCCTTGATCGATCCGCTCAGCCAGCGTGAGCTTGCCGTGCTCCGCTTGTTCAAAACCGAACTTTCTGGGCCGGAGATCGCCCGTGAGCTCGTGATCGCCTTGAGCACGGTCCGCACCTACACCAAGAGCATCTACCGCAAGCTCAACGTCAACACGCGCCGGGCGGCCGTCAAACGGGCCGAAACGCTTGGGTTGATCTAGCCACCTAGCTCCCCCCCCCGTATCTCACGGCTGATGCAACGGCCTGGGGCTGCACCCCAGGCCCCGTTTCGGGTTGGGTGTTGGCGGCGAATCCGTCAACACCCACCACGAAATATCCCTACATAAACCCCCACATATGGGGAGGACAGCTCCCCACATGCATCGGTATAGTGTGGGTACACGCAACGAACGCAGAAGGTGCGCGACCTCGGCCTCCTACTGGTTTCCGTCGTTCGCGTTGAGCCCGAACCTGCGCATCGGCCTGCGGTCAACCCGTGACCCGGATCACCATTGTCCGACAAAAGGAGACGCCCATGTAAACCACCACCCGCCTAAAGGCGGGGACTTTGCTCTGGCGCTACCGACGAGTCGGCATCCGAGCAGTACGGCACGTTTACGGGTGCCCTACCGGGCGAACCCGGCAGCGAGTGCATATGCCGACGCATACGACCCTCAACCTTTTACCTGCCGAAGGATTCCTCGGCA
>CAISPW010000014.1 GCA_903887465.1 uncultured Oscillochloris sp.
GAGGTGGGAAGCCCGCGCGGGAGATCTTGTCCAACGGCGCGGCGGATGGCGACGGCGAGATCTTCCGCATCATAGCGTGGCCGCCAGCGCACGTGGAGGATGGGCAGGCCCGCGCTCCATAGGGCCGCATCCACGAAGGCGTCGCGAGCCTGGCGATCCGCACGATCATGCGAGGAGTCGTCGAGCTCGACCACCAGCTGTGGGTTGATCGCTTCCGCGTCACAGAGGACGAAGTCCACACACTTCGCCGCGATCTTGTTGAAATGCATCTGCCAGTTGTGCGTGCCCTTCCGTGGCGTCACCAGGTTGGCCAAGCGCACCTGTGGGAACACATACCAGCCCGGTGGGGCGGCGGCGCGGAGTACGGCGAAGAAGTCGCGCTCTGCGTGGGTGAGTAACGCGGGTTGGCGGATGTAGGGGTCTCTGTCGGTGGCGGGGATCGGTGCCGACCGAACGGCGGTCGGTACACGGGCCGAGACCGCACCGGCGTTCGGGCTGGAACGACCAAGCCACTGACGACCCGCCCGGATGATCACGCGGATGACCCACAATAACAGGACACTGACGCAGAAGAGTGCGAACAGACATAGTCCTGCACCGATCAGTTCGGGGGACATCACCGTAGACATTGCATTCCTCATCAGTTGTCCATGCGCGGGGCGCACACCGCCACGATGAACATGGCGGATCGTGTCCGGCTATTACTACCGTTGTAGTTTGGGTCGTGAAGTTGCGCCAAGGGCGTCGGAGCGGCAGGGCTTCAGGAAACGGTAGGGCTTGTCAGTGCCTTCACGACCCCGGTGAGATTGCTATAATAGCCGATATCCGATAGAGCGGCGGTTTTCATCGCGGTGTTGGGCGCCCCGCACATGGACATCTGGAGTGAAAGGATCCCTTTTCGGTGGCGATCAACGGCTTGGTGATCTGGCTGCGCGTAGCGCAGCGCCCGGCAACGAAAGGCGTGTACCTCATGTACCATCACACATCGCTGCGCATGCTACTCCCGATGATCGGCCTGCTGGCCCTGCTCGCCGCCGGGGCAGGGCTCTTCTGGCCGGATACCGGATCGCCCACCCCCTTCATCTCGAACCGTGGAGAGCCGGTGATACTCCAGGGTCGCGGGCTGTACCGTTATGATGCGGTGAGCACGGCGGCCCAGCAACGCGGGAACGACCTGATTACCTTAGTTGTGGGATTACCGATACTCGTAACCTCCGCGCGGGAACCCTGTTGCTCCGCCGTCGTCCGTGGGGCTATCTGCTGGCCTCGGTGACCACCATCAAGCTCCTTACCGTGGGGGCGGCGGTCAGCGCCATGGGGGTGAGCATGCTGTGGGCGGGAGTGGATGCGAACCCGGCGGAACTCATAGTCTTTCCAACGCTGACCCTGGCCTGTGTCGTCCTTACGATACGGCTGCTCATGCGTGTGGATCCGCACGTTCCGGCATCACGGTAACTGCATATTCCTCTCATTGGGGTCTGAGCAGCAACTAAGGATCTCAATAGAGAACGGAAAAACCAACAAAATCGTATTCATATCGTTTCGTATCCGTCCCCCCGACTTCTTAGTGCGCTCCATGTTGCCCCCATGATCATTCATCACCGGAGATCCCGTAGGTTATGTCTCTCGTAGGTCTCCGAAGCCACCACGCAGGGCAGGGTATCTCTGCGAAATCTTGGAACACACGATCAGGAAAGATTGCGCGTGCCTTCCGCTCACGGCACGGCCTTGGGATGGTTGAAATTACCTGACTGGGCGATGCGTGCTGGTAGCTTATCTTCCATTTCTGGACGAGTACTTCCTCGTGCGGCGCATATAGCCCTGAGAGCAAGAGATACTTCCCCGCCTGAAACTCGCGCCCCTCTTTGGCTAACATACGCCCCCAAACGAGATAGGACCATGGGATGTAGTACTCAAGCAGTCCAGGTAATCGACGCCGCAATACGTCGTAGCGCGCTGCATCCCACAATTCAAGAACAGCGATTCGTACAAATGTCGTGCGCCCAAGCATGAGGCGCGTGCCATCATTAAGCACCGGAATGTTTTGAAGTGCGTTCCATAGCGGCATCTGGAAGGGACGTGGGGCGGAAAAACTCCCTACCACCCATACATGCCCTCCCGGTAAGGGGGCCGTCTTGAATGATAAACACCAGCCATCAAGAAACACTGCAACCTCACGTGTTGCACCGCGCCACACAGCGTTCAGAACCTGTTCTACCGATGCAGCCATGTGATTGCCCTATGCCTTTCTTCTGCATTGCGATCAGGGCGCATACGTGCAGGGTCTCGCGCCTCAGCAACGGGAATGCAGAACTGAATTACGTGCCGTCGAGACGCCCACGGACACCACTAACTGACTCCCATCCGGGAGGTGCGGAGCCTGGAGCGTACTAAAAAGTCGGGGGGGCGGGTATAAATCGGTGCAGACATGATCGCCAAGTCATCTGTGGCATACCTCCCCAACTTTTTAGTACGCTCGTTTCATCCAGCGCACCCCGAAAAGACACAGCGAACATATGTACGCTTCGACGCGCCCTCATGGTGGTGGTCAAAAAAACGACCGTTTTCCCATGCTGCGATCCCAACGGTCAACGATCGCGGTGTATTTGATCTGGCACCACGTGTACTACGGTTGAGCCGCCGTTCATCGGTGCCGCCAGCTATGGTGATACAACCAGCGGAAGGAACAGCTGCGCCCCCTCGATACGCACCGTCGCCGGCCCGTCGTCCGACCCGCCGCTCATATACCCGCAGGCGCAGGTATCGTCCCAAATCTCGCCAGTCGCCCCGGCGTGGATGGTCAGCATGCCCGGTGCCTGCGCCCGCAGGGTGATCGCGGTACAGCCCGAGGTATCCTCGCGGTATGTGCAGGGCATCGTACGGGGCGGGTCGAAGGCTACCAGCCCCAGCGGATCCCAGCGGACCGTGGTATACGGCAGCCCCAGGTTGACGTAGGTGATATGCAGGGTGATCCGGTCGCCCACCCGCGCAGTCGCCGATGTGACGCTCAGTTCAAGGTGGGGCTGCGCGGTCGCCAGCCCTGACTCGACCCGCAGTTGGGGTGGACTGCCACGCGC
>CAISPW010000015.1 GCA_903887465.1 uncultured Oscillochloris sp.
TATCGAACAGGCGCTGACACAGTTGCTCGGTCGCCGGCCCAATCTCCCTGGCCTGAGTCAGGATGCGACGGGTTTCACGCGAGGGATTGAACAGCCGCTCCGCGTCGGGCAGGATCACACTGCCCGCGCGTGCCGCCAAGGTGTGCGCGGCGGCGTGAAATTCGGTTGAATCTGGCGGTTTGAAATTCGTGATCGAAGGGACCGCAAGAGCAACCCGAATCACCCCTCGATCTGGTCTTTCATGCGATAGCTTTTGCCCTCGATGATGACGGTCTCGGCGTGATGGAGCAGTCGATCCAGGAGCGCCGAAGTGAGAGTGCTGTCGTTGTTGAAGATTTCAGGCCAGTGCTTGTAGGCGCGGTTTGAGGTGAGGATGGTGGCGCCGCGCTCATACCTGCCGCTGATGACCTGGAAGAGCAGATCGGCGCCATGCTTGTCGATAGGCAAATAGCCGATTTCGTCGACAATGAGCAGGCGCGGCTGGAGATATTTATGCAGCTCGCGCTTCAGATTGCCATGCGCCTGCGCCGCCGAGAGCGAGTTGATGATATCGACCGCGGTGGTGAAGAGTACCGAGTAGCCACGCAGGCAGGCGGTATAGCCCAGCGCGATACTGAAGTGACTCTTTCCCAAGCCCACATTGGAGATGAAGATGACATTGGCTTTGTCCTCGATAAAGCGCAGGTGAAAGAGGTTCAGGATCTGCGGCCGGTTGATCTTCTTCGGCCAACCCCAGTCAAACCTATCGAGGGTCTTGAGTACCGGAAAGCGGGCGAGCGCCACCCGCCGCTGGATACTGCGGTCCTCTCGTTGATGTGCCTCGCCTTCAATCAGGCGCGCCAGATAGTCGACGTGCGGCCACTGCTCGGCGCCGGCTTCCTGGATCAGCGATTCAAAGTGCTCAAGCACATACGTCAGCTTGAGTCGCGTCAAGTGCGCACGCAGCGCATCGGTGACGGCGGGGAGGTTGGAGTTGTTGAGCGGGCGTTTAGTGGTCATCGCCATGGTCCTCGTAAAGTGAGAGATCCGGTGGCGCGATCTCGATATCCAGGAGATCCTGGCGGCGGGTGAGATGCAGCGCGCCGGGCGCCGGGGTCTCCCGGGCGCGCATCTCCAGAATGTTGGCGATGTACTCGCAACTGTAGGCGGCGAAAGCGATGCCATCCTGGATAGCCCGGTCGACCGCCTCCACGCCGTAAATCTCACTCAAGGCCACGATCTTGCGTAGGTGATGGCGCGGATTCGCACGACGTTGTTCGATTCCCTCGACATAGGCCGGCGCATGACGCGATAGGCTCAGGAACTGCTTCAGCAGTCGCTGCTCACGGGCATTGTGCCGCTGGGCCAGCAGCGCCTTCGGATGATCAGGATCCTCGTAATCCTGGTGTCGATCGTAGCGGCGGACATGGCGTGCGATGAGATTGTCCCGGTGGTAAATGCAGACCCGATCGGGATAAGTCTTGAGGGTCACACGCTGACTCGCATACTCGGCTGGCACCGAATAGTGGTTGGTATCAACGGCGATGCGGAATTGCTTGGAAGCGCGCTGGCTCTTGATGCTGCCGATGTCGTAGGGCAGCGGATTGAGCGGTCGCAGGCGCGACTGCTCTTCCTTGAACAGGTCCACTGGCCGCTGATGTGTCTCGCCATGGATGCGCACGTTGGCGATGGTCACCAGCCATACGTCGGCTGCCGGGTTCACCGCGCTGAAGTCGAGGAAGTCGGCACCGTTCAGAAAGTTCTTCTTGACGTAGCCGACGCCGTTCTCGACCCGCCCCTTCTCATTGCCCTTGGCGACGTTGCACGGCGAGATCTCGAACCCCCAGTGCCGGGCGAAATCCAGATAGCGCGGATTGAACACCGGTGCTTCACCGACCACGCGGCTGAGTACCGCCGACTTCAGATTGTCGATCATGAGGCGGGCCGGGACGCCGCCGAACGCGGCAAAGGCGTGCTCGTGCGCGGCGAGGAAATGCTCCATGGTTTGCGAGACGGTGAATTCCACGTACATGAGCCGACTGTGGCACAGCACCATGACGAAGAAGGATAGTCGGCGGCGTGTCGAGCCGCAGCCGATCGAGCCGTATTCGCCCCAATCGACCTGGGCGCATTCACCGGGTGCGAAGGAGAGTTTCAAGAAGGCTTCCCGTCGCGCCGGGCGGACCTTGCGTACGTAGTCCTTGACGATCGTAAAGCCGCCCTCGAAGCCTTCCTCGCGCAGGCGCTGGAAGATCTGCTGTGCGCTGTACGGGTGCGTCTCCAGCAGGCGAACCACTCTGGCCTTGAAGGGGTCGAGCTGGCTGCTTCGTGGCACCGAGTGCCGGGCGCGGTACTGCGTACGGTGTGCCCATTTGGCCACGGTGTCCGCATGCAGGCCAAGGGCTCGCGCGGTCTGCGCGATGGTCAGCTGCTGTCGCTCCTGGCAATCCTTGATCTTGCAGTAGGTCTCGTAATCGATCATGGCACCCGTCCCAGGGCCGCGCGCAATTGGCCGATCCGCAGGCTGATCGCCTCTGCGTCGAGTTCGCGGGCGGCAACCGGCTGGGGAACATCGAGGGCCAGCACCTGATAGAGCGGACGTTGATAGGCAATGAGTCCGTGACGGACCAGATCACTACGTGCCTGACCGAGGCGGCCGACACTCATCGAGAGGCGGCGCGTGAGCGCGGCATCGGAGTAGTAGCTCAGCCCCTCGACGTCGGCGACCGTCACCAAAAACAGGTAGAGCGCCGCTGCCGGGTGATCACAGCGCTCGATGTGCCGGTCGCGAACCAATCGGTGGTCGACCCAGCTGAACTGGGCCGGGATCTGACGAATTCGCTGCGGACAGAGCACCCGTTTGATGGTCATCGCCGTTCCTCCCCGCCAAGATGTCGTGCCCCAGTTCTATCAGCCGCCGGGTGCTCCTGGCGATGTCATCCTGTAACGCACTGCCGGTAAAGTGAGCGATAAAGCCAATCAGAACAGCCGGTTGATCGCGCCAGAGATCTTGTAACGCATGGCTCGGCACGACTTGAGAATCTTCTGCGATTTCAACAGCCTGCGTCGGGAAGAGATCTTGTAACGCAAGCGGCACCTCCGGCGGCGTCCCCCTTTGGCCTCTTGGCCGCCGCCAGTACCCTGGATGAGCTGCTCGCCATGACTGCACCCGCGCGACATTCTCGGGGCCGCGAAAGTAGTCCTGGTTCTCCGCTTTGGCCAGCCAGGCGCGCCGACTGGCCGCCTTGCTCGCTTGACGGCAACCAGGTTCGGCACAGTATTTCTGGTGTTTCGCGTTCCGCACATCGGCTCGGAAGAACGCTCCACAAAACAGACAGTTGTGGTCCTCTGCCCGCGCCATTGCGGATCCCCCTTGCGCTGAAAAGTGCGGCGCAACGGCGCGCTGCCTCGCGCACTATGAGCAGATCTGCCAGGAAAGAAAGTGAAGAAAGAAGAAGACGGAAAAGCGCGGAAGAAGATCCAAAAAAAGCCTTCAGATGGAATTCGTCAAAGAAAATCGACGAAGAAAATCCACTACTTTCAAACCGCCAAGTTCAGGCGACTTTCAGAACGCCGCTGACA
>CAISPW010000016.1 GCA_903887465.1 uncultured Oscillochloris sp.
CCCCCCCGCCCACGGACATCCCCCCCGCCCACGGACATCCCCCCCGCCCACGGACATCCCCCCCCGCCCACGGACATTCCCCCCCGCCCACGGACATCCCCCCTCGCCATCAAGAACGACCTCTCGATCTTCCCGCAGTAGGTTGGGCGGTGAAGCCACCCCACGCCCTGACGGCAGAGGGCCGCTTCTTGCGAGGGCGCGTCGCAGCGTGGTATACTTCAGGCGCGGGCGTAGCGCATCACAGAGCTAAAGATCGCGTCGCAGCTTCCGCGACGTACCACCGGGGCACGCACCCCTGCACACCTTCGCGGCGCGCCGCTGCGCTGTAAGATAGGGATCCGCCATGAAAGCTGTGGTCATGGCCGGCGGTGAGGGCACGCGCCTCAGGCCGCTCACAATTAACCGCCCCAAGCCCATGGTCTCACTCGTAGACCGACCGGTCATCCAGCATATCTTTGAGTTGCTGAAGATCCACGGCATCACGGATATCATCGTCACCGTGCAGTACCTCGCCAACACGATTCAGGACTACTTCGGCGACGGGAGCGCCTACGGCGTCACCATCACCTACTCGCTGGAGGAGGTGCCCATGGGCACGGCGGGCAGCGTGAAGAACGCTGCGCATATGCTCACCGAACCCTTTATCGTGATCTCCGGCGATGCGCTCACCGACTTTAATCTCACCCAGATCATTGACCACCATACGACCACCGGCGCGATGGCCACCTTGACCCTCACCCGCGTGGCGAACCCGCTCGACTATGGCGTGGTGATCACCGACGATAGCGGGAATATCCGCCAGTTCCTTGAGAAGCCGAGCTGGGGCGAGGTATTCTCCGATACGGTCAACACCGGGCTTTACGTCCTCAACCCCGAGGTGCTCACCTACGTTGAGTACGGCAAGAACACCGATTGGTCGAAGGATGTCTTCCCGCGTATGCTCAACCGTGGCGATAAGCTCCAGGGCTACATCGCCAGCGGTTACTGGACGGACGTGGGCACGATTGAGGAGTATATGCGCGCCTGCGGCGATTACCTCAATGGTAAGGTCAATCTGCCCCGCGTGGGCCATAATATCGGCGGTGATATCTGGGTAGACGGGGACGCCGAGATCGCCGCCGATGCCCAGCTCCACGGGCCGATCTACCTTGGCCACGGTGCGAAGATCAAGAGCGGGGTGATCGTCCACGGCCCCTCGGTGATCCGCGACTATACCATCGTGGACACGCGGGCCAGCATCGACCGCTCGATTATCTGGCGCAACTCCTACATCGGCGAGCGCGCCGAGCTGCGCGGCGCGATTGTGCTGCGCCAGTCGAATATCCGCTCGCGGGCGGTACTCTTCGAGGGCGTGGTGATCGGCGACGGCGTGCAGATCGGCACTGGCGCAGTGATCCAGCCCAATGTGAAGATCTGGCCTGGCAAAGAGGTCGATGAGGGCGCCACCGTCAACTCCAGTATTATCTGGGGCAGCCAGGGCCGCCGCGTCCTCTTCGACCGCTATGGCATCGCCGGCCTGGTGAATATTGAGATCACCCCTGAGATGTGCGCCAAGATCGGCGCGGCCTACGGGGCCACCCTGCCGCGCGGCTCGACGGTGACGATCAACCGCGACGCCCACTACACGCCGCGCATGCTCAAGCGGGCCATCGTCGCCGGTCTGCCCTCCGCTGGCGTCAACGTCGCCGACCTGCAGAGTGTGCCCATCCCGGTGGCCCGCTACTACACCCACGCATCCGGGGCCAGCGGCGGCATCCACGTCCGCCTCTCGCCCGTCGATAGCCGCGTGGTCGAGATCCGCTTCTTCGATGAGCGCGGCCTGGATCTGCACACCACCGTCGAGCGCAAGATCGAAAGTACCTATTTCCGCGAGGACTTCCGCCGCGCCTACCTCGATGAGATCGGTCGCATTAACTACGGGAGGTCGGTCGAGGATACCTATAGCGCGGCGTTTATGCGCGCCCTGCGCCCCGACGCCTTCGACGGTATCGGCCGTGGGTTCAATATTGTGGTGGACTACGCCAACTCGAGCTCCGGCGATATGCTCGCGCATATTTTGCGCCGCCTGCATACCGATGCCGTCGAGCTGAATGTCAACCTCGATGAGAATATGGTCTTCCAGACCTACGCCCAGTTCGAGGCGGCCATGAACCGCCTGGCCAAGATCACCGCCGTGGTGGGTGCCCAGTTCGGTGCGCGCATCGACTCGGGGGGCGAGAAAATCTTCCTGGTGGACGATAGCGGCACCCGCCTCAACCCAATGCGCGCCCTGGCGGTTGTCACCGCTCTGGCCATGCACGCCAGCAACGGCGGGGTCGTGGCGGTGCCCGTCACCGCGCCCCGCCTCTTCGAGACGATCGCCGCCCGCTACGGCGGCCAGATCATCCGCACCAAGGCCACCCTCGGCGCCCTGATGCAGACGGCCTGGCAGCATCCGAGCCTGCTGCTGCTCGGCGATGGCACCGGCAGCTATATCTTCCCCTCCTTCTATCCGATTGCCGACGGGATGTTCGCCATCGCCAAGCTCATGGAACTGATCGCGATCACCGGTACGCGCCTCAGCACCATCCTGGCCGACCTGCCCCCCTACTACCTCGCCCAGACCCGCGTGCCCTGCCGCTGGGAGACCAAGGGCAAGGTGATGCGTATCCTGAACCAGCAGTATGCCGAGCGCCAGGCCGAGCAGGTGGACGGGATCAAGATCGACCTCGGCAGCGAGTGGGTGCTCATTCTCCCCGACCCCGATGCCCCCTTCTTTCATATCTACGCCGAGGGTTCCTCTGACGAGCAGGCCCGCGTCTTGATCGATAAGTATGCCGGGCTGGTGACTGGGTTGCAGTAGATGAGTTGCCGCGTCCCGTACAATCCCTGTGGAGATCTTGCTACAATAGCGCGGCGACGATCACGTCGCTCGCACTAGGATTAAGAGATCACGATGGGGAACGGGCGTCACCAAAGCCGCTTTGCTATCCGAATTACCGCGATCTACGCCCTGGTCTCTGCGATCTGGATTGTGGGCAGTGATCTTTTGTTCGTCAGCGGGCCAGGCAGCGCGCTCTTCACGATTAGCTTGATCAGCATCGGCAAGGGTCTGATGTTTGTCGCGGTGACGGCGGCAATGCTCTTCATCTTGCTCTGGCGCGCCGAGAGCGAGCTGCATATCCGTAGCGCGGCCCTGGAGGCGGCGGCAAACGCGATCATTATCTCAAGCGTCGATGGGGTGATCGAGTGGGTCAACCCGGCATTCACCACCCTCACCGGCTACTCCGCCGCTGAGTCCAGGGGGGCCACCCCGCGCCTGCTGCGCTCGGGGGTTCACGATCAGCAGTTCTACCAGCAGTTCTGGGGAACCATCCTCTCCGGGCAGGTCTGGCGGGGCACCCTGGTGAACCGCCGCAAGGACGGCAGCCTGTATGATGAGGAGCAGACGATCACCCCGGTGCGCAACCACGCCGGCCAGATCATCCGCTTTATCGCGATCAAGCAAGATGTCAGCGAGCGTCGGCGTCACGAGCAGGCGCTTCATGACGCGAACCGCTCCCTCGTCGCCGCCTACGATGCCACAATCGCCGGGTGGTCGCAGGCGCTCGACCTGCGCGATAAGGAGACAAACGGGCATAGCCAGCGCGTGACCAGCCTGACGGTGCGCCTCGCCGGGGCGATGGGAATCACCGGCGTGGAGATCGAGCATATCCGCCGTGGGGCGCTGCTCCACGATATCGGCAAAATGGGTGTGCCCGACTCGATCTTGCTCAAGCCTGGGCCGCTGACCGATGCCGAGTGGGAGCAGATGCGCATGCACCCGGTCTACTCCTATGATCTGCTGCACGAGATCGCCTTCCTCACCCCAGCTCTGGCCATCCCGATCTCGCACCACGAGCGCTGGGATGGCCAGGGCTATCCGGCCGGCCTGCGGGGCGAGCAGATCCCGCTGCCGGCCCGGATCTTCGCTGTGGTGGATGTGTGGGACGCTCTGACCAATGATCGCCCCTACCGCGCCGCTTGGCCGCCCAGCCGGGCCTGCGCCTACCTGGCGGATCACGCCGGGGTTCACTTCGATCCGGTGGTCGTCGCGGTCTTCCTCGCCCATATCGATGCGTGGTCGGCGGGAGAACTGTAGCGCGGCTCACGCCCTCGCGGCACCACTCCCGATCTCCGTTGCGCGACAACAACACAAGATAACATCCCACAACGTGGTGGCCCGCCCGTCTTGTGGTACCATACGGATACCCAATCCCACAACAAATCTATCACGAGGAAGCGTATTGTCCGTCACGCCCACAGCCCCTCCTCTGGCAGGACTGCGTGTCCTGGTGAGTGGTGCCGTGCAGGGTGTCGGCTTTCGCCCATTTGTCTACCGGCTCGCCCGTGAACTCCGGCTGTCCGGCTGGGTGCTAAACGGCACCGACGGCGTGACGGCGGAACTCGACGGAGAACCCGCGCACCTGGATGATTTCCTGCGCCGTCTGCGCGCGGAGGCTCCGCCCCAGGCCGTTATTGTGGATGTGGCGACCGTCTGGGGGCCGCCCCACGGCCACTGCGGTTTCCACATCCGCCATAGCGATAGCGGCGGTGCCCGTACGACCCTCATCCTGCCCGATATCGCCACATGCCCCGCATGCCTCGCCGAGATGCTCGACCCCGCGAACCGCCGCTACGGCTACGCCTTCACCAACTGCACCAACTGTGGGCCGCGCTTCACGATCCTCACCGCCCTGCCCTATGATCGACCGAATACCACCATGCGTGGCTTTGCACTCTGCTCCGCCTGCGGGACGGAGTACGGCGACCCCGTTGATCGCCGTTTCCACGCCCAGCCGAATGCCTGCCCCGTATGCGGGCCTCGGTTGGAGTTCTGGGCTCCGGGGGACGTTGGTCAGCCACAAATCGCTGACTCGGTCTCTCCGGACCTACGTATTGGCCCGGCCATCGCCGCCGCCGCCGCCGCCCTGCGCCAAGGCGCGATCATCGCCGTTAAGGGCGTCGGCGGCTACCAACTGATGGCCGATCCGCGCAACTCGCGGGCGGTGGCGCGCCTGCGCGCCCGTAAGTCCCGCCCCGACAAGCCCCTGGCCCTGCTTGCCCGCGACCTGGCCCAGGCCGCCGAGTTGGTGCAGGTGGACACGACGGCGGCGGCGCTGCTTAGCTCGGCGGCGGCCCCGATTGTGCTGCTGCCCCGCCGCGCCGACGGGGCCTTCCTGATCTCGCCCGAGGTGGCTCCGCATAACCCCTACCTCGGCGTGATGTTGCCATGCGCGCCCCTGCACCATCTGCTGCTGCGCGCCGTAGACTTCCCCCTGATCGCCACCAGCGGCAACCTGAGCGATGAGCCGATCTGTATCGGCGAGGACGAGGCCCGCCGACGGCTCGGCCAGATCGCGGACGCCTTTCTGGCCCACGACCGCCCGATCGCGCGCCACGTTGATGATAGCGTAGCCGTGATCATGGCTGGTGCCCCGCGCCTGCTGCGCCGCGCCCGAGGTTACGCGCCGCTGCCCGTGGCCCTCCCCGCCGGGGTGCCCTGCATCCTCGCCGTCGGCCCCCAACTCAAGAATACCGTCGCCCTCAGCGTTGGCCGCCAGGCGTTTATTTCCCAGCACATCGGCGACCTGCACACCGCCGAGGCGGTGTCCGCCTTCACCCGCGTGATCGCTGACTTCCTGCGGCTCTACGCGGCCACGCCGTCCCTGGTGGCTCACGATCTGCACCCAGACTATGTCAGCACCCGATTCGCCCGCGCGGCATCTGTGGCCCCCGAGGCGCCGAGGGTGGCCGTCCAGCATCACCACGCCCACTTCGCCGCCTGCCTGGCCGAACACGCCGCCGTCGGCCCGGCCCTCGGTGTGATCTGGGACGGCACTGGTTACGGGACGGACGGCGCGATCTGGGGCGGCGAGTTTCTGCTGGGCGATGCTGCAGGTAGCGCGCGCGTGGCCCACCTGCGGCCCTTCCGCCTGCCTGGGGGCGATGCCGCCGTGCGCGAACCGGCCCGCGTCGCGGTGGCCCTGCTCTGGGAGCTGTATGGCCCTGATGCACTGGATCGGGACGACCTGGCACCCCTACAGGCATTCGACCAGACTCGGCGCGGCATCCTGGAGCACATGATCGTCCGTGGCCTGCATAGCCCGCTCACCACCAGCGCCGGTCGGCTCTTCGACGGAGTGGCCGCCCTGCTCGGTCTGCGCCAGCAGGTGACGTTTGAGGGTCAGGCGGCGCTGGAGTTGGAGTATCTGGCCGACTCGCACGAGGATGCGGCCTACCCCTTCGCCCTCATCCGTGCGGAGCCGACCGTCCCGCCCGCGTCAGCCGGTGGCGTCACCTGCATCGCCGATCCGCTGATCATCGACTGGCGTACCGCCCTCGTCGAGCTGCTGCACGATCTGAAGCGCGGCATCGCGCGTGCGCGCATCGCCGCCCGCTTCCATAACGGTGCCGCCGCCGTCATCGCCGAGGTGTCCGCCCTGCTCGGGGTCGAGCAGGTGGCGCTCAGTGGCGGCTGCTTCCAGAACCGCCTGCTCGCCGAGGGCGCGGTCGCCCAGCTCACCGCCGCCGGCCGCCGCGCCATCTTGCCCCAGCTGGTGCCCGCCAACGACGGCGGGGTGAGCTTCGGCCAAGTCGCCGCCGCCGCCGCGATGCACCAAGTTGCCCCCTAGACAAATTCGCAGTATGATATGACTAGTACACTTCCCCGGAAAAGCCTACCAAGTTGTGAGGCAAGACGGCGAGGAGGCGCTAGCGTCGCGTCATCGTCTGCGCACCTCAGCAAACCTGATACGAACCTCCGAGAAGCGGTACGAGACCCGGGACAAGCAGAAGGAGCGTGCAATGAGTGGGCAAGGGTCTGATCGCCAGGTGCAGCGCGGGGCAATCATTGGCGCGGTCGAGGACACGATCATAGGGGTGGCCCGTGTGGGCTACGGAATCCTTGGGATATCGCTCCAGCTACTGCCGGAGCAGTTGCGC
Source organism: uncultured Oscillochloris sp. (assembly GCA_903887465.1). Lineage (GTDB taxonomy): Bacteria > Chloroflexota > Chloroflexia > Chloroflexales > Chloroflexaceae > Oscillochloris. The sequence goes on from CAISPW010000016.1 coordinate 6,964, forward strand.
GCCAGTATCCACAACGCCCTCCGCGATCTGGGCCACGGCGTTGCCGGTCTGCCGCGAAATCTCGCTGAGCTTGCGGGCGCTGAAATCGATCATTGGGAAAAGGTTGAGCCAAAGCCAGCCCGTGCGGCCCCGATGCTGCTACCGGCGGCCAAGGTGACATCGGTGATCAAGGTGGAGACGGCCCCGGCGGTGCCACCGGTAGCCAAGCCGACCCCGGCCCCGGCGGCCCCGGCGGCCAAGCTGGAGCCGACCCCGACCCCGGCCCCGGCACCGGCACCGGCACCAGCGGCCAAGGTGGAGCCGGCACCGGCACCGGCGGCCAAGGTGACATCGGTGATTAAGGTGGAGTTGACCCCGGTGGCGAAGCCGGAGCCGACCCCGGTGGCGAAGCCGGTGCCGACCCCGGTGGCGGCGGTCACTACCGGCGTGGATATCGCCCACATTGAGTGCAGCCCGCCCGGACGCGATGTGGAAGGCGAGTATGTGCTGATCTGGAATACCAACGACGTCCCAGTGGATCTGACCGGCTGGACGTTGAGCAACGGCGGATCGAAGCAGACCTTCACATTCCCGACCTTCAGCCTCGCCCCCGGTGCCGAGGTGAAGCTCTGGACGAAGCGCGGGAAGAACGAGTCGGGCGACCTCTACTGGAACAGCCGCAAAGCCGTCTGGAATAGCGAGGGCGACACCGGCACCCTCAAGAACGCCGGCGGTGCCACCGCCAGCGTCTACACCTACACCGGCAAAAAGAGCTAAACCTCCTCGTTCCGCAGCACACGCAGGCCCGCGCTGGAACCAGCGCGGGCCTGCGTGCGTCATCAAACTGTTAGCGATCTGCGCCAGGGCGGTGGCAACGTCGCCTCCGGCGGGGGTTTGGGGGTAGCAAAGCCACCCCC
>CAISPW010000017.1 GCA_903887465.1 uncultured Oscillochloris sp.
ATCGGCTATCGGCTATCGGCTATCGGCTATCGGCTATCGGCTATCGGCTATCGGCTATCGGCTATCGGCTATCGGCTATCGGCTATCGGCTATCGGCTATGAGAAGCGCCGCAGGCGCGGATCGCGATTTTTTCTAGGGGGGCATGCTCAATCTCGCACTGGGCCTGTACCAGAGCTATCACCGATATGATGGGAATGGGCGATGTGTAAAGGCTTCAGGAAGCAGATCGACGTGCTATACTCAGTCTGCATATGTCCACTCCCGCCGATACGCAGATGCGTGTCACTCATAATTGTAGGCCGCGCCCATCCCTGTCGCCGCTCACCCGGCGCGCAGCGGCGCGCGACGGCAAGCTGGTAGAGTTACGTTATGCCCCCTCGTAAGCGTCCCGCCACCACCACAACCAACGCCGCCGACTATCGCCACGACGAGACGCGACTCAATAACCCGCCTGCGGGATTGGCCGATATGAACCCCGTACCTCCTGGCAGGAAACGTTACGAGTACGATCCTCGACTCGACCCACAGCTCCAGTGGGCGGGCAAGGCCGAGCATCTCACCTTCGATGTCGAGACGGTGCCGCTGCACATCCACGAGCGCGTGGCCCCCGCCGCCATTATCGAGAGCATCCGCACTGGCCCCGTGCAGGCATCGCTTTTCGCCGACCCCGAGTTCGATCTGAACCAGGCCGTCGAGTTCTACCAACACCCCCAGCCCTGGGCTAACCGCCTCGTACTCGGTGATTCGCTGCTGGTGATGAACAGCCTGCTGGAGCGCGAGTTGATGGCGGGTACGGTGCAGACGATCTATTTTGACCCGCCCTACGGTATCAATTATGGTTCTAACTTCCAGCCCTTCACTAACAAGCGCGACGTGAAGGATGGTGAGGATGAGAGTTTGACCCGCGAACCAGAGCAGATCCGTGCCTTCCGCGATACCTGGGAGATAGGTGTCCACTCCTATCTTACTTATATTCGTGACCGGCTACTGCTCATGCGTGAGATGCTGTCTGAAACAGGCAGTATCTTCGTGCAGATTAGTGATGAGAATGTCCATCGCGTTAGGGCGGTGATGGATGAGGTGTTTGGGGGAGAAAATTTCTGTTCTCTTATTACTTATCGTACTTCCGTCCCGTTAACATCTTCAGGTTTGGCTAGTGTTGCGGATCATTTAATCTGGTATGCAAAGAATAAAAATCAGTATAAGTTCCGAGATATATTTGTTTATCGTGAGGCAGGGGAAAGATCAAGATATTCTAATATTGAATTATCTGATGGAATTCGCCGATCACTAACCGTAGATGAAAAAACTAACCCTGATAGCCTTCCAAATGGAAGTCGTATTTATGCCGATATGGATTTAGCATCCAGTGGGTATACGGCTTCCTGCATTTTCGATTTTGAGTACAATGGCAAGGTATACCGAACTAGTTCAGGAAAAAGTTGGAAAACAACTAAAGAAGGAATGGAGCAACTTGCTAAGGCGGGGAGGATAACTGATAGTGGCAAAACTATTAGATATATAATATATTACGATGATTTTCCTGTAACAAAACTAACTAATTTTTGGCAAGATACTACAGGTGAATCAGATAAAGACTACGTAGTACAAACCCATACAAAAATTATCCAGCGTTGCCTCCTCATGACCACCGACCCCGGCGATCTCGTCTTTGATGCGACGTGCGGCTCTGGCACTACGGCCTACGTTGCCGAGCAGTGGGGCCGCCGTTGGATCACCTGCGACACCTCGCGAGTTGCATTAGCCTTGGCGCGGCAGCGGCTTTTGACGGCGACATTCCCCTATTACAAGCTGGCGATGCCAGAGAGCGGTGTACGCGGTGCCTTCATCTACAAAACCGTGCCGCATGTCACGCTCAAAAGCATCGCGCAGAACGAGCCGTCCGAAACCGAAACCCTCTACGACCAGCCCGAGATTGACCGCAGCGCCGTGCGGGTCGCTGGCCCCTTCACCGTCGAGGCCGTGCAGCCGCCGCTGCTCGACCCCGATAGCGTAGACACCGCCGCGCCCGCATCTGCCCATGCCGCCAGCAGTTACCTCGACCAGATGATCGAAGCGCTGCGCCGGGGCGGTCTGACGGTACGCGGCCAGCATATGGCAATCACCCGGATCTCGCCGCTCATCGGCGGCACCCTGCATGCCGAAGCCGACTACGAGCAAGCGGGCAAAACCGTGCATGCCGCCGTCGTCTTTGGCCCGCAGTACGGCCCGCTCACCAGTGTCCAGCTTCAGGATGCGCTCAACGAGGCCAGGGGAACCTACGACACCGTGATCGCCGCTGCGTTCGTGTTCGACGACCAGGCCCACGGGCTAATGCAAAAGGCTACCTTGCGCCCGCCGGTGCTGGGCGTTGCGATTAACGCCGATCTGCTCATGGGCAACCTGCTGAAAACAAGCAAAGCCAGCCAAGTATTCAGCGTCTTCGGCAAGCCCGATGTGCAGATCAGCCCGCCTAGCCCCGACGGCTACACCGTCACGGTGAAGGGCGTGGACATCTACGACCCCAACACCGGCGAGTTCGACGCCAGCACCGCCGAGCAGATCGCGGCGTGGTTTCTCGACACCGACTACGACGGGGCGACCTTCCTGGTGCGCCAAGCGTACTTCCCCGCGCAGACGCCGAACCCCTGGGAAAAGATTTCTAAGGCGCTCAAAGGCAGCATTGACCCCGACCAGTTCGCCGCCCTCCAGCGCACGACATCGCTGCCGTTCAAGGCAGGCAAGCACAAGCAATGCGCGGTGAAGGTGATTGACATGCGGGGGAACGAGGTGATGACGGTGATGAGGGTAGTGTAGATCAATTGCACGAAAGGAGCGACCCGATGTACATTCTCACGATTTTCATGCTCACTGACGATGTGGATATTGCATGGCAGCAAGCCGCACCGGACAAAAGCACGCTTGAATCCGCCGCCGTCGCTTGGATGAAACAGAACGGCGGATGGGATCTCGACGAAGAGGAAGAACTTTCCCCGGAAGAGGCATTTGTACAGGTGAAACTCATGTTCGATAATATGGCTGAAGGTGATGACCCCCGCATGATTTTGCGAAAGGCCGACGGATAAGCGCGAGGTACGCAATGGCTCCTTTCACATCACAGTTTATAGGCATAGGATTCTCTTCCCTCTGCCAAGCGGGCGTAACCATCCTGGAGGTGACGCCATGAAAGAATACACCTACTCAGAAGCACGCCAGCGACTCGCGGATCTCTTAGATCTTGCGCAGAGTGAAGGCGGAGTGCGGATTCGCCGCCGCGATGGGAGTGTCTTTGCGCTGACCCGCATTGAGGAGCGTCATTCGCCGTTAGATGTCCCCAGCGTGGATCTGGCCCTCACCCGCGATGAGATTCTGACCTTCATCCACGAGG
>CAISPW010000018.1 GCA_903887465.1 uncultured Oscillochloris sp.
CTACGAACCATGCCTAAGGCATGTTTCAAATCGGCTTGACAGTTTGCGGTGTTCGTAGTGGGCGCTTTAGCGCCTATGCGGCTGAAGCCGCCACTACGAACTGTCAAGTTGGAATCGCCCGATCTGAACCATGCCTAATGCCCCAAATCCTCAGCCAGGGCCAGCAGCGTGCGGTTGGCCACTACCGCCTCGCAGAGAGTCGCCTGCTGATCCGGGTTTGTCAGCCGTGCCGCCCGTTCCCGTAGCTGCTGCGCGGCATGGAGGAGCAACGGCGCAGCGCGGGTATCCTCCGCCAGAAGCAAGCTCCGGTAGCAGGCGAGGATGACTCGGCTCGGCTCCTCCAACCCGGCGAGGTTGGTCTGGGCGTGGGTGGCGAGGATGGTTTCGGTGTGGGCGAGGGCGGTGGGCAGGTCGCCACGGGCGAGGGCGAGTTCAATCAGGCCCGCCAGGGGTTCGGGGGTGAGGTGGGTCTGGCCGATGGCCTGACGGATAGCGATGGCCCGTTCGTAGCAGGCGGTCGCCTCGGTGACCTCGCCCAGGGCGGCGAGCGCGTGGCCCAGGATGGTCAGCCCGTAGGCCACCATCACCATGTCACCTTCCCGTTCGGCGATGGAGAGCGCCTCGCGGCAGGTAGCGACAGCCCCGGCGTGATCGCCCAGCAGATGCTGCAGCAGCCCCATGAGGTTCATCCCGAGGCTGAATACCATGTGGTACTTGAGCTTCCGCACGAGCGCGATACCCTCGGCGAGGGTTGCCTGCGCCGCTGCGTAGTCGCCGAGGTGCAGCAGCAACATGCCCCTGAAGGTGATCATGCTACTCTCAGTCTGCCGATACTCAACCAGTTGGAAGAGCCTCTCACTTGCGGTGAAGGCTTCCTCGGCGGCGGTCTCCTCCCCCCGGTGCAGGTGGATCAGGCTCATGGTGAGCAACCCGAGGATCTCACCAGTGCGACTGCCGCTCGCTCGGGCGCTCGTAATGGCCGCCATGCTGTGCGCCAGGGCCTCGGAGTAGTTGCCCTGCGTGAGGGTGATCATCGCCAGCGCATAGTAGCCATGGCTCTCACCGTGGCTGTAGCTGATCGATTGGGCAAGGCGCATGGCGGCCTGGTAGTGGGCACGCGTCACGCCAAAGTGGCCGAGGCTCCAGGCCGTCAGGCCGAGGAAGTTGTGCAGGTCGCAGCGCAGCCGCCGTTGGGCGCGACTATCGGCGCTCGCCCGCACCAAGCGATAGGCCACTTCGAGTTGGGCTTGCGCCGCCTGGTTCATGCCCTGGTGCCGTAGGCCCTTGCCCCACACGTAGCGAGCCTCGGCTTCGAGGGAGGGCTGCCCGAGGGCGGCGGCCAGCTGGATGAGCTCCTGCACGGCATCCATCATGGCCGCGTAGTTGCCCCGGAGGCAGTTCGTCTCGGCGTAGGCCACGAGCAGCCGCGCCAGCAGTTGGCGAGCGGGGCCATCGTCGGCTCCGTGGGCGCGTAACTGCGCGATCGCCGGCGCGAAGGTGAAGGTGCTCGTCACATAGAGTTCGCCGCTCCGTACCAGGTCGAGCAACCCCGGCACCACCGTTCCCATGAGCGCGATGTCGTTAGTCTGACTGGCGTTCCGCCAGGCCAGGCGGATGTCGCTAATCTCGGTGCGCAGCAGTTCGACCGCAGCCTGCCCGGCGGTGCCGACGATGGCGTCGGCGTGCTGGGCCACCAGGCCCAGGAAGTAGGCCCGGTGTCGTGCCCTGCGGGTCGCCTGCATGGCTGTAGGCAGAAGGGCGTGGTGTTCAGCGGCGAACTGGCGTACCAACGGGTGGAGGACGTAGCGATCCGAACCCATGCGCTGGAGCAGGGAGTGGTCGGCCAGGGCGGCGAGTCTCCGCCCTATCCGCAGATCGAGCAGCGCACTACCAGGTGCGCCATCAGTCGCTACCGCCACCACCGCCGCTCGACTGAAGCTCGCGGCGAAGAGCGCACAGTGAGCGAGAAGCTGCTGCTGCTCCTTGGGCAAGAGGTGCCAACTGCTCTCGAAGAGCTTGCGGATGCTGCGGTGGCGCTCGGGCAGATCGCGCAGATCACTCTCCAGCGCATCCAGGTCGGCGTGTACCAGCGCGAGGATGTCACTGGGGGGAAGTTCGGCCACGAGGCCCGCAGCGAGCATGATCGCCAGGGGCAGGCGCCCGAAGGTCTGACAGAGCAGACTGATCGCCATGATTTCGGTGGTGCTGGGCGCGAAATCTGGGGCGCTCCGGCGCGCTGCATGCATGAAGAGTTCCACCGCCGGATCATCCCCTGGTTCAGAATCCCCCGCTACCGCCGTAGGCTCTAGCCCCTCAACATGAAGCACCACCTCGGAGAGGATCTGGAGCGGCACGCGCGAGGTGACGAGGATCCGCAGGTTGGGTGCGGTGTTTCGCAGGGTGCTGAGCAGCGGCGCGTGGACGATCAGCGGCTCGAAGTTGTCGAGAACCAGCAAGACCTCGCGCTCTTCGAGGAAGGTCGTGAGCATGGCCAAGGTAGGACTTTGCCCGACAGAGACCGGTATTCCCAGACGCTCGGCAATGGCCGCGATCAGACCACCCTCGTCCGTCACCGGCACCAGCGATACGAAGAAGACTCCACTGCGGAAGGCCCCGCGTTCGGCGACAGCAGCAGCGAGTGCCAGGCGTGTCTTGCCACTCCCGCCGGGGCCAACCAGCGTGAGCAGGCGGCCAACCGGTGCGGCCAACTGAGCGGCAATCGCAGCAAGGGCGGTTGCTCGGCCCATGATCGGCGTCTCGACGGCGGGCACCGCATAGGGTGGCGCGAACCACGCCACCGGATTGCTGACGCGCAGCCGTGCGGCAAGGGCGGTCGTGTTCGGCTCAGGGACAGTGTCTAGGTCACGAGCCAAGATGCGGCAGCACTGCTCGTACTGGGCTAGGGCCGCACTGCGCTGCCCGGCAGAGGCCAGGGCCAGCATCAGGCGGCGGTGGGCATCCTCCTGCCAGGGTTCTCGTTCGAGCCAATGCCGAAGGTAACCACAGGCAAGTTCCCACTCGCCCCGTTCGGCGTGGTGAGCGGCCAGCGTATCGAGCGCCCATACCACCTGGGTGTGCAGGCGATCAGACCAGGCTGAACGCCACTCGTCGAAGGGTGTACTTGTACTGAAGCCAGCCAGGAAGTTGCCCCGGTAGAGATCAACCGCCTGACGCAGTGCGGCGAGGCAGGGGTTGCAGACGGTCAGGCGACGGTGGTGGTGCGTCCGGGCGGCGGCGATGAGCGTGAGGAACTGCCGGACGTCCAGAGTGAGGGGCAGAGCAGGGTTCATCTGCACCGTCTGGCGGGTGGTCTGGGTGAAGGGGACGGGCAGGGCGGCGGGGGCTATCGCTTGGTCAAGGCGATAGAGCGCCTGGCGCAGGTTCAGCAGCCCCTTCGCCGCCGGCTCGTCGGGCCAGAGCAGTTCGCCAAGCAATTTGCGCTCGTGGGGACGGTCGGCCTCGACTGCGAGGTAGGCCAGGAGCGCCCGCACGCTGTTCGAGTGAAACTCGGTCAGTGTGGCACTGGCGTGCTGGACATGGAAGGTGCCCAGGAGCGTAAGGGTAAGGGGCTGCGTCACTGCGTCTCCGATACAGTACTAAAGTCATACCCATAGACCGTACTAATGGTTTTTGCGTGCCATGACCTTTGTTCCATGCCAACCGGCATTCTCGCTACGATCTCGCTACGCTCGCTTGGGAAGATGATTGTGTCGGAATGAACTATAGTGTATAGGAATTTTTTATGCAACCGAATCGTGCCCGTGCCCTTCCATCCGCGCTGCTGCTGACGCTTGCCGGCCTGCTGCTGACGTTGTTTAGCTCCTTCGGTCTGCCATTGGCTCGCGCCTTCGGGAATGGTCAGGCGGCGAACCTAGTGCTCGGTCAGTCGGTCTTCAACTTAAGCACTGTGGCAACCACGGACGCCGGTATGAGCAATCCCAGTGCGGTAGCGGTGGATCCGACGACGGGCAGGGTCTTCGTCGCCGACTATACCAACAATCGGGTGCTGCGCTTCGCCAGCGTGGCGAGCCTGACCAATGGCGCGACCGCCGACGGCGTCTTCGGCCAGGCCAATTTCACCAGCAGCGGTGCCAATCGCGCCAGCAACCCGGCCGCGAACACGCTGAATGCTCCCGGTGGGGTGGCGGTGGGTAGCGGCGGCACCCTCTGGGTCGCCGATACCACCAACAATCGAGTGCTGCGCTTCGCCAACGCGGTGACTCGAACACCCGACATCAACGGCGATCTCGGCCTTGCCGACAGCGTCCTCGGCCAGGCCGCTTTTAACGCCATCGGTATAAATCGCGGCGGCAACCCGACCGCAAACACGCTGAACAGGCCCCAAGGGGTGGCAGTGAGCAGCGACGGCATCCTCTGGGTCGCCGATACCACCAACAATCGAGTGCTGCGCTTCACCAGCGCGGCGAGCCTGACCACCAGTGCGAACGCCGACGGTGTCTTCGGCCAGACCTCTTTCTCCGGCCCCAATGCCGGTACGACCGCAAGCACGATGAACAAGCCCCAAGGGGTGGCGGTGGGCAGCGACGGCACCCTCTGGGTCTCCAACCAGGGCAACCATCGCGTGCTGCGCTTCGCTAACGCGGCGGGTCGGACGCCCGCCTCCTTCGGCGATCTCGGCGCTGCTGATGGCGTCCTCGGCCAAAATAATCTCACCAGCGGCACTCCCGGTTCAACCGCGAGGGCGCTGAATGGCCCCTCTGGGGTGGGGGTGGGCAGCGACGGCACTCTCTGGGTCGCCGACTCTGGCAACCATCGGGTGCTGCGCTTCACCAACGCGGCGAACCTAACCGACGGCACAAACGCCGACGGCGTCCTCGGACAGACTGGGTTTTTGTTCAGCGACGCCAGTCCCAATCGCAACGGTGCGGTGGCGGCGAACACGCTGAACAAGCCCCAAGGGGTGGCGGTGGGCAGCGATGGCACCCCCTGGGTCACCGACTACAATAACAATCGCGTGCTCCGGTACAACATCAACGCCAACCTGAGCGGCATTACCCTGAGTGACGGCACGCTCAGCCCCGCCTTCGCCACCGGCACCTTCAGCTACAGTGCCAGCGTCGCCAACAGCGTGAATAGCCTGACCGTTACGCCGACGGTCAGCGACGCAAACGCCACAGTCACGGTGAATAGCGTCAGTGCGGCGACTCCTGTCAGCCTGAGCGTCGGAGCGAACACGATCACGGTGGTGGTCACGGCCCAGGACGGCACGACCACCAAGACCTACACCGTCACCGTCACCCGAGCCGCCTCGCCCAACGCCAACTTGAGTGCGCTGGCCCTAAGTGACGGCACGCTCAGCCCCGCCTTCGCCACCGGCACCTTCAACTACAGCGCGAGTGTCGCCAACAGCGTGAGCAGCCTCACCGTCACCCCGACGGTGGCCGACTCCACGGCAACCGTTACGGTGAATGGCGGCAGCGCGGCAACGCCTGTTAGCCTGAGCGTCGGAGCGAACACGATTACGGTAGTGGTGACGGCGCAGGACGGCACGACCACCAAAACGTACACCGTCACCGTGACGCGAGCCGCTTCTGCCAATGCCGACCTGAGCGGATTGACTCTGAGTGACGGCACGCTCAGTCCGGTCTTCGCGGCGGGTACCATCAGCTACAGCGCCAATGTCGCCAACAGCGTGAATAGCCTGACCGTTACGCCGACCGTCAGCGACGCAAACGCCACAGTCACGGTGAATAGCGTCAGCGCGGCGACACCGGTCAGCCTGAATGTTGGCGCAAACACGATTACGGTGGTGGTCACGGCCCAGGACGGGACGACCACCCAGACGTACACCGTCACCGTCACACGCAACTCCAACAACGCCGACTTGAGCGCGTTGGCTCTGAGTGATGGCACGCTCAGTCCGGTCTTCGCGGCGGGTACCATCAGCTACAGCGCCAATGTCGCCAACAGCGTGAGCAACCTGACTGTCACGCCGACGGTGGCCGACTCCACTGCGACCATCACGGTGAATGGCGGCAGCGCGGCAAGCGCCGTCAGCCTGAGCGTTGGCGCGAACACGATCACGGTGGTGGTAACGGCGCAGGATGCCTCAACTAAGACGTACACGGTCATCGTGACACGGGCCGCATCGTCTAACGCCGACCTGAATACGCTGGCCCTGAGCAGCGGCACGCTCAGCCCCGCCTTCGCGGGTGGGATCACCACCTACACCGCCAGCGTCACCAACAGCATCGGCAGCATCACCATCACCCCCAGCGTCGCCGAGGCCCACGCCAGTGTGAAGGTCAACGGGGCACCCGTTACCTCGGCCACGCCCTCGGGCGCGATCAGCCTCAGCGTGGGCGATACCGGCATCAGCGTGGAAGTGACCGCCCAGGACGGCAC
>CAISPW010000019.1 GCA_903887465.1 uncultured Oscillochloris sp.
CCGGATGAGTCTAGGGTGGGGATGCATGAGGTGCTGCTGCGCCCTTACGCCAAGGATTTTCAGCCTCTCCTCCTCATTTCAGCATCACAGAGCAAAGGATGTGGGTAAAGATATGCCCGATGGGGGAGGGAGTCGACTCCTCCCCCCATCGGGGGGAGGTTGGGAGGGGGGCGGTAGCTTTTCAGACAGCTTCTGAGCGCAGCGAAGCGTCCCGGCCATGATCACGCCCGCCGGGACGCTTCGCTGCGCTCTGCGTGACAGCGTGACGTATAGCAATCCTGACTTAAAACAACCGCTGCTGGCGGGGATCATCACCGGGCTGAGGCGGCTGCTGGCCCTTCAGCGCATACTCCCACAGATCGGTGATTGCCAATTCGGTAGCCCACTGGCGCAGGTAAGCGTAATTGAGCGCATCGTCCTGCACACGCAGGATGGCCTGCACATCACGCCACTGGCGGTCGGAGGGCGCGAGTTTATACCACTCCAACTTTGCCAATACCGTATCTTCGGCGCTTGCCACGCGCAGGATGCCGCCCGGTTCACCGGGAATGTCAATCACGGCCCCTCGTTGAAACTGGGCAATCTCGAAGGGGCGGCCCGACGACAGGCACACATCAATCTGAAAGCCAGTTGCCGTGTCGTAGGCACAGAAACTCGCCCGCTGATTCCCATCGGCGCGGGCCTCGGGCAGCCGTGCAAGCGCGTCGGTGATGTCGCTCGGCAAAAAGGTGAAGCCCTCGCGCAGCCCATCCACCAAAGCGCGCACCTCGCGGGGGGCGAGGTTCAGCACAATGTGAATGTCGCGGGTCGTGCGATATTCACCGTGGACAATCGCCGCAACGGAGCCGACAACAAGATACGGGATCGCCTGCGTATCAAGCATCGCCCCGACGCGCAGGGCCAGGGCGAGCGGGTCAACCGGCGTCGGCATAAGCGAGAGTCCTTTGAGCAGAGCGATTCCGTGTGAGTGTTGCTCAGGCGTAAGTCGTTGGAGCGCCAGCGCATAACCCAACTCGTATGCGCTGGCCGCTGGTTGACGCCGCTGGATACCCGCCAGGGCTAATCGGTCGGCCATACGGTTCATATCGCGGGCCAACCCCAGCTTCTGCGCAGCCGAAAGCGAGCGCAGGATGGTGATCACCTGCGCTTCGATGTGGGGGGGGGTGTGGGTGGAGAGCGGTAGTGCCATATTCCCTTTACCCACTGTCACGTTGCTTCGTCGTCTTCGTCGGCATCCTCGTACTCGTTGTCTGCGATTGTAGGCAGTGCTGTTGTCGTCGCTGCGGTGCTGCGTAGCCCCTGGATGGTTTGCCAGAGCAGATCCGCGCAGCCGTGTGTGTAAACGTCAACGACCTCACGTTCGATCTCTGCCTGCTTTGCGACAATCGCCGCTGCCGCATTCGCCCGATCTTGGCGCACCGCTGCAACCTCTGTCATAAAGGTGATAATGTCGGTGAGATTCCCCGGTAGCAGGATGTCGTCGCGCATGATTTCCCACGGGTAGCCGCGCATCTCTTCGTGCGCGATGTTGCAGTACCAGCAGAAGTAGTCCAGCAGTGGGATCGCGGCAGGGTTGCCAACCTCGATACCCGTTTGTTCAAAAAGGACGACCTTCTGGCCGCTGCGCGTGTAGTGGCGCTTGCGGGTTTGCGAGAGTGCGCCAATCACGGTCAACATGCCGCTGATGGTGTAGTCTATGAGCTTGCCCGTGAGCTTGTCGTCGCGCTGCCACGCGATAAACACATCGCGTTCGTGTTGTTTGTCCTGAAGCGCCGTTTGGAGAGCTTGGATCTCGTCTACCAGGGTGCCAATGGCCGCCTGCCGGGTCGTATCTACAACCTTCACCGGCATCTGCTTCCACACATCGGGGTAGATGCGTCCCGCACGAGTACCCTCGGCCCGGTTCGCCAGGAGGTAGCGCCGCATATAGTCGCTATTGATCACCGCCAGCACATAGCGCAGGTCAAACATGGGGGCGATGGTGTCGAGGTTACGGTAGCCAGACACGGCCATTGAGTTTTTGCGCACCTTCTTGATGCCGGGCTCATCAACCGTGAGCGCATGCCAGGGGACGACGACCTGCACGCTATGGTTGGCAAAAAGCTGTTCGGTGTCGTAGTAGCCGCCCGATGTCTCACCCAGCAGAAGTTTTTGCGGCGTGCGAAACAACTCAGGGATACGCTTTCGATAGAGCTTGTGCCGCATGTAATCATACGCGACATATCGTTTTCGGGTCAGATGATACGATTGCACTTCTGCACCCAGCACACCATGGTCGGTGAAGCGGGCCGCGTCGGCTGATGGAATGCCGTGCAGGCTTACCCGAAAACTGTCATCAATACCAAACGCTTTGATCCGCTTGCGGTTCACAACTCCATCTAGTCGCTCCTGGCTATGTGCGACCAACCCAGTGCCAATATAGGCAATCGCGCAGAGCGGCACGCAGCAGGTAGCGATGCCGGAGGGCGGCGAGGCGTAGGCGGCGCGGAAGAAGGCATCGGGCCCAAGCGCCTGATCCATCGTTGTTTCAGTGTAGGCGGTGGTATCTAGTGCCGTGTGGATGCGCCGTCGGATCGTTGCGTTCGCTGACTGGCGCTTCTGAACACGAAAAATCGTATTATTGACGCCAATATCCTTTCCGAAGAGCCGGAGTTTTGGGAAGAAGTCAACCTGCTCAACCCAGAAGCGTGCGAGATGCTCGCGTAGCGGCTTTGCGTAGCCCCCTGTTTCAACCGCGTTCGTGGTGATGAGGATCATCCAGCCGTCGTCGGCCAGGAACTCCAGGTTGCGGTACACAAACGGGATAAAAAGATCCCACTTGTCGCGTAATGGGTAGACCCCCCAACTGCGGATCTGGTCGCGGTAGATGCTATGTTCCTGACTTTCATTCGCCTTGACGTAGGGCGGGTTGCCAATCACCAGATCAAATCCGTGCGCGCCCGCCATTAAACGCCCAGGCGTGACCTTGTGGTCTTTGAGGAACTGGAGCAGACGTTCCTCTTCAGAGAGTCGTACCGGTTTGGCATCCGCGATGATCGTGCCCAGCGTGGCGGCACTTGTCCCCAGGTGAAACTGCACGCGCTCACGGCGGGTTGGCTCCAGTGCATCACCGCAGTAGACGTGAATACGGTCAATGCTGCGGGGGATGAGCGTCTCACCGAGCGATTCGCGCAGGAAGGGCATACAGCGGATGATCAGGTTAATCTCGGCAAGGTAGCAAGCGAACGGGCTGATGTCAATCCCGGCCATCGTATCCACCATGCGCTCTATCGCATTGGTAGGCTTGATCTCGCCGCGTCGCACCATCTCTTGCAAAATGATCGCTTTGCGTGCGGCAATCTCTACCAGAAACGAGCCGCTGCCACACGAAATGTCAATCACCGAATAATTGACGCTTGCCCGCTCCTTGTTAGTCAGCGGGCTGGTGTCGGCGGGGTCACGGAAGGGAAACAGATCCAGGCTATCAACCATATACTGCACAACCGCGTGGGGAGTGTAGAACTGGCCGTGTTCGCTGCGGCGCTGCTCCTCAATGTAGCCCTCGTTGTAGATCGTGCCGAGCAGGTCAAAGTCAAGCTGTTTGACGTTATAGCGGTTCAGGACAGAGAGAATGCCCAGGATGCTGCGCTCATCCAGCGTGAACCAGTCGTAGAGATCAGCGCGGCTAAAGAAGTTATGGTAGACGGTGGCGGCACGCTCAAAAGTTTCCTGAAGCAGCCGCGTATACACATCGCTCACCCCTATCAAGAGGTTGCGCCGGTAGGTATCAAACTGCCCGAACGGACCGTTGGAGATACGGCGTTGGATCAGCCCATAATCCTCACACACACGCACAAAGAAGAGACGAACGAAGTGGATGTAGCCAGTCTGAAGACAGAACTCGCGGGCAGGATCAGCATAGACACCGCGCACCCGGCGCTGCCATTCCTCGTAGGCGCGCTGAAGGCGCACGGAGGAACTGTAGGTTTCTTCAAGCTGGGTGGCGTAGATAAAGTGATGGGAGATGAGGGTAAGCAGTGGGGTGACGTTGGGCACCAGCACAGGGCGGCTGGTGATCGTTGCCATGATGCCAGGGAGTGCCACTTGGCTATAAGCCAACACCGTATGAGCCTGCACCATATAGGTTGAATAGAACCAGTCGGCATCACCTGTCTGCTCAAACGTCGCCACGAGATCCTTCACAAAGGTGATGAACGGCTCGCGCCGATCCTCGTCGGCCACCGCTTTTGCCAAGAGATCCAGTACATCCTCACGTACGGCACTGTAGAGACGCGGATCGGTTGCACTCACCTGTGCGCGAAGATCGCTGTACGTTTCAAGATCGCGGATAAGGACGGCGAACTGAGCAACAATCGTGTCACGGAGCAATCCCAAGCGGCCCTTCATCTGTGCGATAAGGCCCGTCCGCTTATCAACAGAGTCCAGGGACGTGCTATGAAATTGTCCCTCGTCAGTCAGTTCAGTCAGGTAACTGTCTACCGCTGTCCACTTATCAGCTTCAAACATATCCTGGGCAACGACCAGCGCATTGGCAAGCGCGGGGTTCGTTGCCAGCACAGATTCAGCCTGAGATGATGTCGTTGCATTAACGAGGAGTGCCGCGAGCGCGGTCATCGTAATGGTGGCACGCGGCTGGAGGCTCACACCAAAGTCGAAGAAATGCCACGTATCCCCATTGGTCAGCGCACCGAGATAGAGGCCGCGTAACTGGACATAGCGAGCGAGTTGCTGCGGAGGTGTCTCGCCATTGGTGGGACGAGTCAGAAGTTCGGAGAATCCTGATCTTTTCGTCTCGACAATTGCCACCGGGCGGCGGTCACGCAATCCAGCATAGAGGACGACATCGGAGCGGTCAGACGCTTCGATCTCAATGTTAGGGCTAGCGTAGCCAAATCCCTGCTCCAGCAGATGATCTTTGATCAGCGAAGCGCGGAGACGCAGTTCATCGCCACCGTGCCGAGTACGATTACCATCGAAATAGGTCAGGGCTGGGCCGTGGATAGGATCGCTCCACGAACGGAAGGCTGACGCAAGACGGAGGGCAAATGCGCCCAGGGTAAGCGCAGGCATAGGCTATCTCCGAGGCCACGCACGAATGGCAGGTGTCATATAGCAATCCTCTTGGGGTTGTTGTGTGGAGTCGAGGCTTTAGCCGGATAAGGCCGGCTAAAGCACAACTGGAATAGGACTGCTATACGAACTGTAAACCTGAAACCCGGCACCTGAAACCTTGTCTAATGCAAGGTTTCAGGTACCAAAGCAAAGCGTCCCGATGAACCTTGTCATCGCCGGGACGCTTTGCATGACACGAGAATATGTAAAAAGATCCGCTTCCCTGAATCAAATATCCAAATACGCCACCTCAGCCGCGTGCGTGGTGATAAAGCGCTTGCGGGGGGGGACTAGGTCGCCCATGAGCATGGTGAAGGTCTCATCGGCCATCTGGGCATCCTCGACCGTCACCTGGAGGATGATCCGATTCGCCGGGTTGAGCGTCGTCTCCCAGAGTTGCTCGGCGTTCATCTCGCCAAGACCCTTGTAGCGCTGGATTTCAACCTTGGTGCCGGGAGTCAGTTTGCCGGTGTAGGCGTCGCGCTCGGCGTCGGAGTAGGTATAGACCTGCTCACGACCGTGCTTGATCCGGTAGAGCGGTGGCTGGGCGATGTAGAGGTGGCCGTTGGTGATCAACTGGCGCATGTGGCGGAAGAAGAAGGTGAGCAGCAGCGTGCGGATGTGGCTACCGTCCACATCGGCGTCGGCCATGAGGATGATGCGATGGTAGCGCAGCTTCTCGGGTGTGAACAGCTCGCCGATAGCGGTACCGATGGCCGTGATCAGGTTCTTCACCTCAGCGTTGGAGAGCATCTTATCGATGCGGCTCTTCTCGACATTGAGGATCTTGCCGCGCAGCGGCAGGATCGCCTGGAAGCGCCGGTCGCGGCCCTGCTTGGCGGTACCGCCGGCCGAGTCGCCCTCGACGATGTAGAGTTCGCAGCGAGCCGGGTTGGTGTCCGAGCAGTCGGCGAGCTTACCGGGGAGAGAGAATCCCTCCATGGCGCTCTTGCGGGCCGTGTCGCGCACCTTCTGCACGGCCAGGCGGGTGCGAGCGGCTAAGACGGACTTCTCGATGATCCGGCGGGCCTCGGCAGGATTCTCGTCAAGCCAGGCACCGAAGGCATCACCCATGACCGTACCCACGGCGCTGGCCGCCTCGGGGCTGACCAGCTTCTCCTTGGTCTGCGAGCTAAACTGCGGGTCCTTCAGCTTCACGCTGATCACCGCCGTCAGCCCCTCGCGGACATCATCGCCGGTAAGGTTGGTGTCGTTGTCTTTCAGCAAACTCTTGGCGCGGGCGTAGGTATTGATCACCCGCGTCAGGGCGGTGCGGAAGCCCGAGAGGTGTGCGCCGCCGTCGGTATTGTTGATGTTATTGGCGAAGGCATAGATCGAGTCGGTGTCGTAGGTGACGGTGTACTGCATCGCCACCTCAACCGCCACATCGCCGACGGTACGCTCGACGTAGAAGGGCAGGCGATGCAGCACACCCTTGCCCTTGTTCAGATGGCGCACGTAGGAGATGATTCCACCCTCGAAGTAGAAATTGACCTCCTGGTCGGTGCGCTCGTCGATAAACTTGAAGCGCAGCCCCTTGGTGAGGTAGGCCATCTCACGGAAGCGCTGGGAGATCGTCTTGAAGTTATAGTCAATCCCATCTTTGAAGATCGTAATATCCGGCATAAAGTGGATCATGGTGCCGGTGCCCTCGGCCGGGCCGATCGCGCACACCTGGGCCTTCGGCTTCCCGATCAGGTACTCCTGCATCCAGAGCTTGCCGTGGCGGCGCACCTCGGCGCGCAGCCACTCCGAGAGCGCGTTGACCACCGAGAGGCCCACGCCGTGCAGGCCGGACGACACCTTGTAGCCGCCATCGCCGAACTTGCCGCCGGCATGGAGCTCGGTGGTAGCCAGTTGAAGCGCCGAGACCTTGTGCTTGGGGTGGATATCGACCGGGATACCGCGACCGTTGTCGGTCACCCGCACCGAGCAGTCGGGAAAGATCGTGATCTCAATCGCGTCGGCGGATCCAGCCAGCGCCTCGTCCACCGAGTTATCGACGACCTCTTTGATCATATGGTGCAGGCCGTTGATATCGGTCGGCCCAATATACATGCCGGGGCGCTTGCGCACGGCGTCCAGCCCCTCTAGCACGGTGATCTGGCTGGCGTCGTAGGCATGCGGCTCTGTGGTCATCATTTCATCGTCCTTCATGACGTAGATCCTCTATGGTATGAGTATGGTATGAGTATGGTATGAGCGGATGAGCGGAAGGATGCATCAGCCCGCCTTCACCCTCGTCTATCGGCGAAAAAATGTATGTATCGGTTCTGCGTTTTGTGGCGTTGCAATGCGTAAGATCGCCTCATCTCTAACTGTCTCATTATACCACATCCAGGCGGGTTCGGGAAGCTTATTTCGTACATATGTACGATTGCGCTACCAACCGTACATCCCGCCTCAGTGCTATAATGCGAGGATAGCAGTCGTGCAAAGAGGATGCCCATGCTCACCTACGAGAACTTTGTCTCCATCCTGCTCACCAGCATCGAGCAGGCTGGGCTGAATATTGCCTACACTCAGGAGCTGATCGACACGCACGCCCTTGGTCGCAGCCTGAGCATCACATGCCTCCCCGACGGCATCGAGGACGAACGTGGGCCACAGGAGCCATCGCTGCGCGCCGTCGTGGCCTTCCGCTGGTCGCCCGAGTTCACCGTCTTTTCGCTGCGCGGCACCGACTCGCTCGACAATATCGAGCGCTTTGTAGATGAGCGCCTCTTCGTCCATACCCGCCGTGGCCCCTCCCTCGATATCGAGGTAACTTACCACCTGCCGCTGAGTTTTGCGCAGCAGCGCGAGGTGAGCGGAATGGACAGCCTCGCCCGCGCGATCCAGGATCTGCACTCCACCATGGTCGAGTCGAACGATCTGATGCGCGTCAACAGCCAGGTATCCTTCCTCTCAGGGCGCATGCCGCGCGTCGAGAGCCTCACGGCCCTGCGGATCTGGAGCGTCGACGACGCCCTCTACGACCCCGAGTTGCTCGCCGCCATCTTTGAGGAGCTGTGCAGCGAACTCCACACGATGCTGGAACTGCTCAACACCAACTACGGTCTGCACGACGATGAGGCAACCTCAAGCGGGGCAGACGCGCTCCCCGCCGACCGCATGTACCTGAAGCCACCGACGGCGTAGGGAATACACCATGCATCATGCAGAACTTGCCATGGTGCTTGGTGTATGTTGATGATGCCCCAGCTCTTCACCCCGGATTGTCTCTCCTCCCTGCTCACTCCCGGCGTGAGCGAGCGCTGGGCAGCGGTGCAGGAGCGGCTGCACCCGGCGCTGGTCGATCTCGCCGAGCAGGTGCGCGCCGCCGCGACGGCGTCCCTCCCGCGCATCTGGCCGATCTACGAGGTCAGCTTTAAGTCGCAGCGCTACCTGAACCGTGGCCAGGGATTGCGCGACCCGATCAATGATTACTGGGTGGCCTTCGACCGCGCTCCGCGCGGGGCCGGCGTGCTCGTGGCGGTCAGCGGCACCGAGCGGGCCATCCTGGTGGGCCTCCAGCTCTGGCGCACCCGCAAGGACGAACTGGCCTCGCTCTGGGGCGGTGCCCGCTCGGTCTGGCTGCCCCTGGCCGAGCGGATCGAGTCCGAGGGCACGGCCCGCTTCGCGGCGCAACCCACAACCCGCAACCCGCAGCACGCAAGGCTCTGGATCGACCGCTACCTGATCTCCAGGGGCGCGGGCTACCTCTGGGCAGGCTTTGTCTACCCCTGGAGTTCCCTGCCCGCCGACCTCGACGCGCACCTGGTGGCCGACATACTCGCCCTGCTCCCGCTGAACGAGGCGCTGATGGAGCAGGCCGAGGAGGGCGATCCGTCCAGCCCGGCCATGCTGCGCGAGGGCCGTGCGGGCTACCAGAGCGCTGACCCGCCGCCCATCGAGGTGATCGCCGAGCGCGTGCGCGCCTGCCGGTTCACGATCTCCGACCTGCTCCTGCGCAGCTACCACATCGCCCTACAGACCCGGCCACTGGTGATCCTGCCCGGCATTAGCGGCACCGGAAAAACCCGCCTGACTCGCCTGTACGCCGATGCGGCCCACGGCATCGCGCCTGGCCGCGACAACCCCTACTACCTGCTGGTGGCGGTGCAACCGGACTGGCATAGCGCCCGCGACCTGCTGGGCTACTACAACGCCCTCAGCGGCGTCTACCACGCCAGCGCCTTCACCCGCTTTTTGCTCCAGGCCGCCGCCGACCCGCAGCAGGCCCACTACGTCTGCCTCGACGAGCTGAACCTGGCCCGCCCCGAGTACTACTTGGCGCCCATCCTCTCGGCGATGGAGACCCTGGAAGGCAGCATCGACCTGGGCCTGCCCGCCGCCGAGGTGCCCCTGGCCGGCGGCGGCAGCATCCGCAGCCCGCTGCGCCTGCCGGTGAATCTGCGCATCACCGGCACGGTCAACGTGGACGAGAGTACCTTTGCCCTGAGCGACAAGCTGCTCGACCGGGCCAACCTGATCGAGTTGACCGACGTGGATCTGGCCGCCTACCGGGCCAGCTACGGCGGCCCGGTGGATGCGGAGGCATGGGCGATGATTCTGGCGCTGCAGCCGATCGCCGCCGAGGCCGGGCATCCCTTCGGCTACCGGACGATTGGCGAGATGCTGCGTTTCGTGGAGCAAGCCAGGGGGACGCTGGGGCCGCGCGCGGCCCTGGATCTCCAGATCAAGCAGAAGGTGCTGCCGCGCCTGCGCGGCGAGGACGCCCCGCGCCTGCGGCGGGCGCTGGCGGCGCTGCTCAGCCTGACCCTGGGGATCGAGCAGCGCGCGTGGGGTAAGGCCGGCAGCATCAGCGCCGAGCAACTGGCCGCCGCGCCCTACCCCGAGAGCGCCGCGAAGCTGCGCCGCATGCTGGAGCGACTCGACCAGGACGGGTTCACGGATTTTTACTGACGCGGCGCGGCTGCGTCCTTACGGGCGGACGGTCATCGGGGCATACGCGCCGCGACGCTCCTCGGGGAGCAAGGCGGCGATGCGCTGCATCATATCCTCGGTCAGCTGATTCATCATGTCAGCCGGGATTTTGCCGTTCTGGGTGGGCGGGATGATGTAGGGCTGGCCGATGCGAACCGTCAGAGGGTTGCGCAGCCACGCCCCCCTAAGCCCGTGTTCGCTACCGCTGATCGCCATGGGCACAATCGGCACGCCGGACTGCATGGCTAGGCGTATGGCACCGCCGCGTCCAGTCTGGAGTATGCCGGTGCGGCTGCGGTGCCCCTCGGGGAAGATCAGCAGCGCGGCGCCGCCCCGCAGTTTTTCTACCGACGTATCGAGGGCGGCCATATCACGCCGCCCACGGTTGATCGGGATCACCTTCATATTGACAAAGAACCATCTGGGGATGGGGCGATCAAAAAGCTCGGCCTTGCCCAGCCACGAGAGCCGGTAGACAAAGGGGAGCAGGGCACCGACCGCCGGGATATCGATCCAGTTGACGTGATTTATTGCCACGACCATGCCGCCCGACTGGCGCGGTGGCAGGTTTGCCACCCCCTCAATTCTCCAGCGCCACCAGCCGATCAGCCGGAAAAAGTTGATCGTGAGGTGAAGGAATCCGTACATCAAGACGCCAGCCATGTGCGCTCCTCCGCTATCTTCCAAGGCCAAAAAAAGGAGAGACGAGATGTTCACCAACCCACCTGCCGACCACGAGCCGCAGGATGCCCAGGACGTGTCGGCGCAGGGAGCGCGCACTGAACGGGCCGCTCGTCAGGATCTCGGGTGGATGGCGTACATGAGGCATGGTTCAAAATCGGCCATTTCAGCTTGACCGTCCTACGATGAGGCGACGAGGCGATGACGCGCTCCTATAGCAATCCTATGAGAGTTGTCGCATGGAGTCGAGGCTTTAGCCGGAGCGCGCCGCCTAAAGGCTCGACTCCTCTTCACAACCTATGTAGGATTGCTATATCGCCGCATCGCGTCATCGTCTCGTCGCTGAACAGTCACGTGGGTTTGAACCATGCCTTAGTTAGGCGAGGATTATAGCAGAGGTACGCGGCCTCATCGCTTCGCCGATAGCGGGCCGGTGGCATGGCCGGGGCCAGGCTCGGGCACCGCGACCGACGGCGGGATTCGATCCGCCTTGCGGCGGCGCAGCACGCGCTCGGTGAGCGCCTGGATCACCGCCACGGCCGGCACGCCGAAGGCGATCCCGGTAATGCCGCCGAGCTTCCAGCCCAGCAGCACCACAAAGAGAACTAGCCCCGGCGAGAGGCTAAGCGCCCGCCCGAGGAGCTGCGGCTCGATCACATAGCCCTTAATGTTTTCGCCGATCAGGATCAGCAGCACTGGCAGGAGCGATTGCGGCCACGGCAGGCTGATCAGCAGCACGGCAGCCGTCAGCATGCCGCCGAGGATACCGCCGAGGTAGGGGAGCAGGCGCAGCAGGGCCAGCGGCCCGACCCACAGCAGCATGCCGGGCGTCTGGAAGATCGCCAGTACGCCCAGGCTGAGCGCCATACCGATCGCCCAGATCGCCAACTGCCCACGGATCCCAGCCGAGTAGGTACGCCGCACATCGTCGTAGAGTTCATGCACGTTCTCAGCCCAACTGGGGGGCATGACCGCGCCGATGATCGCTTGCAGCGAGTCATCTCCCGCCGACATCGCCGCCGCCACACCGATTACCAGCAGGGTCTGGCCGCCGATGCTTAACAGCGTCAGCGACCACTCAAGCATCGTCGGCCCGATCTGCTGGGCGAGCAGGCCGCTCTCGATCACTTGGCCGATTGTGGGCGGCACGGCGATCCGGTGTTCGCGCAGCCAGTTGAAGAAGGAGTCGACCCGCAGGGTGGCCTGCTCAATGGCGCTGGGCAGCGCTGCCGGGAGCAAGCTGGCCTGGGAGGCCAGGGGCGCGCTGAGCGCGGCGAGTACAAGGATCAGGCTGAAGTAGCCGATGCCCCAGGCCACCGACCGTTTGATCCAGCGGTTCAGCTGGTCAACCATCGGCTCCAGCAGCAGGTTGAGCAACCAAGCGAAGCCGAAGATCGTCAGGACATCGGCGAAGATGCCAAATACGCTCACGATCTCGCGGAAGATCCACCAGGCCGCCGCAATCCCTACCAGCACCACAACGGTATTTTGTACGCGTGACATGCGGTAATCCTCCGCCGCCTTACGATGGACACGGCTATAGCGTAATCATAGCATCGTTTAGGCGGCGCGTTGCAAGGCGGGTGCCACAGCGCAGGGCGGTTGCAAAGTCGCCTCCGGCGGGGGTTTGGGGGTGGCAAAGCCACTCCCGAAAGATCTTTTTTTGTTGGTTTTTGGCGGCGAAGCCGCCGAAAATCACCAAGAATCAGGGTCTGGGGCGCAGGCCCAGGGAGGTTGCACCCGCCCTGTTCAGGGATGCGCGTCTGCTACAATAACCGCGATGCCATCAATTGCAGCAAAGGAAGCCAATGATGTTGCCCCCATATCGTAGCGAGCCATTCGGCGACTTCTCCAGCTCCGAGCGCCGCGCCGCCATGCAGCGCGCCCTGCGCCATGTGTCTGGACAGTTCGGCGCCACCTACCCGCTGGTGATCGGCGGCCAACACATGCTACGCGAGGCGAAGCTGGCCTCGATCAACCCCGCCGAGCCGAAGAAGGTGGTTGGCTATGTGACGAAGGCTGACCAAGATCTGGCGAACCAGGCTGTGCTGGCCGCCGAAGCCGCCTTCCAGACATGGAGGCACGTCCCGGTGGAGGCCCGCGCCCAGGTGATCTTGCGCGCCGCCGCGATCATGCGCCGCAACAAGGAGGAACTGGCCGCATGGATGGTCTATGAGGTCAGCAAGACATGGGTTGAGGCCGACGCCGATGTGGCCGAGGCGATTGACTTCTGCGAGTACTACGCCCGCCAGGCACTTGATCTCCAGGGCCGCGACCAGCCACTGACCCCCAACCCCGGCGAGTACCTCCAGCTACGGCAGATCCCGCTTGGCCCCGGCCTAGCCATCCCGCCCTGGAACTTCCCCCTGGCTATCGCCACCACCCTCACCGTCGCCCCGATTGTGGCGGGCAACACGGTGGTCCTCAAGCCCTCGCCGCGCGCCCCGGTGATGGCCGTGCGCCTGGTGGAGATCCTGGAGGCGGCCGGCCTGCCGCCCGGCGTGGTCAACCTGGTGATGGGCGACGATGCGGTTCTTGGCGACTATCTAGTCGATCACCCCAGGCTGCGCTTTATCGGCTTCACCGGATCGAAGAACGTGGGCCTGCGCGTCTTCAGCCGGGCTGCGGTACACCAGCCGGGCCAGAGTTGGCTCAAGCGCACGATCCTGGAGATGGGCGGCAAGGACGCGACGGTGGTGGATGCGAGCGCCGACCTGGATGCCGCCGCCGACGGGATCGTGGCCGGGGCGTTCGGCTTCCAGGGCCAGAAGTGCAGCGCCTGCTCGCGGGCGATCATTGTGGAGTCGGTCTATGACGCGGTGATCCAGCGGGTGATCGAGAAGACCCGCAAGCTGCGCCTGGGCAACCCGGCCCAGCCCGAGACACACGTGTCGGCCGTGATCGACAAGCACGCCTTCGACCGCATCAGCGGCTACATCGAGCTAGGCCAGCAGGAGGGTCGTCTGGTGGTGGGCGGCGAGGTCGTGGATCACGACCTGATCAAGGAGGGCGGCTACTTCATCAACCCCACCGTGTTCGCCGATGTCAGCCCGCAGGCGCGCATCGCCCAGGAGGAGATCTTCGGGCCGGTGCTGGCGGTGATCAAGGCCAAAGACTTTGACGAGGCTCTGGACATCGCCAACGATAGCGAGTACGGCCTGACCGGCGCGCTCTACTCGTGTGATGTGGCCCACCTGGAGCGCGCCCGCGAGGAGTTCCACGTCGGCAACCTCTACCTGAATCGCAAGTGTACCGGCGCGATCGTGGGCGTCCATCCCTTCGGCGGATTCAATATGTCGGGCACCAATAGTAAGGCCGGCGGCCCCGACTACCTGCGGCTCTACACCCAGGCGAAGTCGATTGCCGAGAAGTTGTGAAGGCTGAAGGCTGGAGGCTGAAGGCTGAAGGCTGAAGGCTGCGTGATCGGCCACGCAGAGCCGGGGGGATGGAGCGAAGACACCGCCCCATCCCCCCTTTGGATCATGTGTCTAAGTACAGGCCACACAACCTTGTCGTTTTTGCATGATGGTAGATGTATACTTTTTTTCTATAATGCTGAGTATCAAACAGCCGCGAGGTCGGATTAAGCCGGTCAAGCGCGTAAATACTCAGGGTAGGGCCGCAAGGCCAGCACAAAGGGTCAGGGAGCGCACGGTAATGGAGCCGCACGCAACCGAGGGGATCTGGTAACTACAATTCTAGCGTGCCCTGGCGGCGATGCCCTGACGATGCGTGTGATCGTCAGGGCTTTTTTTATGCCCGTATGTATCTAGATCTGATGAAGGAGCTGTGCCTTGGACGCGATCAATGGAGCTGACACCGCCTGGATCCTGGTGTCGAGCGCGCTCGTGATGCTCATGACCCCAGCCCTCGGCCTCTTCTACGGCGGCCTGGTTCGCCAGAAGAACGCCCTCTCGACGATTATGCACAGCTTCTTCATGCTAGGGTTTGTGAGTGTGATCTGGGCGCTGGTGGGCTACAGCCTGGCATTTAGCCCAACCATCGGCGGGTTCATCGGCGGGCTGAGTTGGGTCGGCCTAAACGGCGTGGGCCTGGAGCCGAACGCCGACTACGCCCCGACCATCCCGCACCAGGCGTTTATGATCTACCAGATGATGTTCGCGGTCATCACCCCGGCCCTGATCTCGGGCGCCTTCGCCGAGCGCAAGCGCTTCAAGGCATTCGTAATCTTCTCGCTGCTCTGGGTGCTGCTCGTCTATGTGCCGGTGGCCCACTGGGTCTGGGGCGTGGGCGGCTGGATCCGCAACCTTGGCGCGCTGGACTTCGCCGGCGGCACGGTCGTCCACATCACCTCGGGCGTATCGGCCCTGGTCTGCGCCCTAGCCCTGGGCAAGCGGGTCGGCTACGGCAGCGAGCCGATGGAGCCGCATAACGCCACCCTGAGCATCCTTGGCACCGGCCTGCTCTGGTTCGGCTGGTTCGGCTTCAACGCCGGCAGCGCCCTGGGCAGCAACACCCTGGCGGTCTCGGCCTTTGTAAACACGCACCTGGCGGCGGCGATGGGTGCCATCACCTGGATGACCGCGAGCTGGGTGCGCCACCGTCGGCCGAGCGTCCTCGGTGCCTCAGCCGGCGCGGTGGCCGGCCTGGTCGGCATCACCCCCGCCGCCGGCTTCGTCACCCCTATGGCCGCGATCATCATCGGCTTTATCGTCGGCCTAGCCTGCTTCTTCGCCGTAGAGTTGCTGGTGCGCGGCCGGGTCGATGACGCGCTGGATGTGTTCGGCGTCCACGGCGTGGGCGGGATCGTCGGCGCCCTGGCCACCGGCATCTTCGCCACCAAGACGATCAACCCTGCTGGCTTCGACGGCCTGCTCTACGGCAACCCTGGCCAGTTGCTGATCCAGCTGATCGCCGTGTCCGTGGTGGTGGTCTACTCGGCCCTGATCACCTGGGTCCTGCTATCGCTCGTGAACATCACCGTGGGCATCCGGGTCACCCCCGAGGAGGAGGCTCGCGGCCTGGACGCCTCGCAGCACGGCGAGACGGCCTACCAGATCTAGCACTGAAGGATTGCGGCACATAGGCTTCGAAGGGTTCGCTTAAAGGAGTACGACAATGGAACTGATCATCGCGATGGCCCTCTTCATCATCCTGGTCGCATGCTGGATCCTCCTGCCCGGCAGCGCCGAGAGCAACACCTACGCCCTGCACACATCCGAGCCGCGACCGAACACCCCGGCCCCGCGCACAGCCTGATCGCGGGCGGTCGCCCCGCTATCGCACACCTCAACGCCGCGCAGGTCGTCGTCCCTTGACAGGGGCGGCGACCTGCGCGGCGTTGGGGTGGAACCATCATGCCAACCGCAGCGTTATTAGAACGGAAGGCAGATGACCTGCGGGCCGACGGCCCGCTCTAGCAGGAGAGAGACGACCATGGAGAACCGCAACCCGACCCTGATCGGTGTCCTCGCCGGTGCCCTGCTGATCGCCGTCCTGGCCATCGGGGCGATCAGCGCCGCACTGCTCGCCCGCCCCGCCACCGCCCAGTCCCAGGCCATCGGCGTACCTGGCATGCGCCAGATCACCGTCGTCGGCACCGGCGAGATCAAGGTGGCTCCCGACACCGCCAACGTGCAGATCGGCGTGGAGACTACCGCACCCACCACCCAAGAGGCGCTGGCGCAGAACACCGCCCAGGCCAGCGCGATCATCGCGCAGATTAAGAAGCTCGGCGTCGATGAGAAGGACATCCAGACCAGCGGATTCAACATCTCGCCGACCTACAGCAACGACGGGCGCCAGGTGACGGGCTACAGCGTAGGCAACCAGGTGAGTGTGACCATCCGCAACCTGGCCCAGGCGGGCACCCTGCTCGACCAGGTGGTACAGGCCGGCGCGAACCGCATCTACGGGGTGGGTTTCACGGTCGCCGACCTAGACGCCACCCTGGCCCAGGCCCGTGATAAGGCCGTAGCCAACGCCAAGGCTCGCGCCGACCAACTGGCCCAGGCCAGCGGATCCACCATCGGCCTAGCGCTGGTGATCACCGAGAACGTCGGATCCAGCCCGGTGCCGCCGCTGGCGATGATGGATCGCGCCGTCGTGACCGGCGGGGCGCCGGTGCCCGTCCAGGCCGGCACGCAGAGCTACAGCGCCCAGGTGCAGATCACATACGAGCTAAAGTAGGGGGTTTGGATCGCGAATGACGCGAAATCCACGCGGAAGACACGAACACGAAAGACGGAGACGCGAAGCCCGTGTCTCCATAGCCCGATGGGCTA
>CAISPW010000020.1 GCA_903887465.1 uncultured Oscillochloris sp.
ACGGAAGCCTGAATATTATCCGAAAAGCAATCCCTGTAGCCTTTCGGCAGGGGATCGGGGGTGTGGTAGTCCACCCCGTAGGGATTGCCCCTACGAACTGAGTACCCTGCGATAAAACGCTAGGGAAAAGTGTACTATTTCCCCAAAACAACAAGAAACTCTGGGAGCCTGCCACCCCCAACCCTCCGCCGGAGGCGACGTTGCACCAGCCCGGTCACCCCATCCCGTCGAGGGACTGATCGGCAAAGGATGCGGGATCCTCGATCGGCTCAAGGTGGGTGAAGATGGTGGTGTTGGGCAGGGCGACGCGCACATCCTGCTCGATCTGATCGAGAAGCTTGTGGCCGTGCTGCACCGTCCAGGAGCCGGGCACCAGGATGTGGACGGAGACGAAGCGGCGGGCGGCGGCCTGACGGGTGCGCAGGGCGTGGTACTGCACGCCCTCGGACGCGACGTAGCGGGCGAGTACCGCGACGACCTCGCGGCGCTCCTCGGCGGGCAGGGCGGTATCGAGCAGGCCAAGGGCCGACTGCCGGAGGATGCGCGCCCCCGTCCAGACAATATTGGCGGCGACGATCAGGGCGATGATCGGGTCGAGGATCTCCCAGCCGGTGATCGCCACGAGGGCCACGCCAATCACCACGCCCACAGAAGTCCAGACATCGGTCATCAGGTGATGAGAGTCGGACTCCAGGGTGATCGAGTGGTAGTGGCGGCCGGCCTTCATGAGGACGCGGGCCACCACGAAGTTGATCGCCGAGGCACCGACGCAGATCGCCAAGCCCAGGCCGGCCTGCTCAATCGACTTCGGGTCGAGCAGGCGACCGATGGCGGCGTAGGCGATGCTGGCGGCCGCCACCAGGATCAAGGAGCCTTCGACGCCGCTGGAGAAGTACTCGGCCTTGTTGTGGCCGTAGGCGTGATCCTCATCGGGCGGGCGCGCGGCCACGGTGAGTACCACCAGGGCGACGATGGCCGCCACCAAGTTCACCACTGACTCCAGGGCGTCGGAGAGCAGGCCGACCGAGCCGGTAACGAGGTAGGCTCCAGACTTCAGCCCGATGGTGAGGATCGCGGCGGCGATTGAGAGCCAAGCAAAGCGGGTCAGCGACGATTGTGATGCTGATTTCATCAGGCTCCCTGATAGTGTGTTTTAGGGCGGCAACCCTAAACTAGCTCGATTGCCATGGCGACAGCCTCGCCGCCGCCAAGGCAGAGGGCGGCCATGCCCCGCCTACCACCGCGCTGGCGCAGGGCGTTAATCAGGGTGACGATCACGCGGGCGCCGCTGGCCCCGATCGGGTGGCCGAGCGCGATGGCCCCGCCGTTCACATTCAGCCGATCAGGGTCAATGCCGAGGGCGCGCACGTTGGCCACCACCTGGGCGGCGAACGCCTCGTTGATCTCGAACAGGTCGTAGTCATCAATGCTCGTGCCGGTGCGCTGCAGAAGCCGCCCGACGGCGAAGGTCGGCGCAGTGAACAGCTCGATCGGCTTCACGGCGGCCTGGGCGAACCCGGCGATGCGCGCCAGGGGCGTCAGCCCAAGCGCGGCCGCACGCGAGGCACCCATCAGCACCAGGGCGGCCGCGCCATCGGTGATACCGGGGGCGTTCCCGGCCGTGACGGTGCCGTCGGCGGCGAAGGCGGGCTTCAGCTTGGCCAGGGCGGGCATGCTCGTATCACGGCGCGGGTTCTCGTCGGTGTCAACCAGGGTCGTCTGGCCGCGCGGCCCCAACACCGCCACCGGGGCGATCTCAGCGGACAGGCGTCCGGCGTCCATCGCCGCGATGGCGCGGTGCTGCGACTGGAAGGCGAAGGCGTCCTGTTGCTCGCGGGTGACCTGGTGGTGCGTGGCGATCCACTCGGCTGAGTTGCCCATGTGGTGGTGTTCGAAGGGGCACCAGAGCCCGTCGTGGATCAGGGCGTCGGTCAGTTCGCCGTTGCCGAGCCGGTAGCCCTGGCGGGCGTTGGCCAGGAAATAGGGCACACGGCTCATGTTCTCCATACCGCCGGCGACGATCAGTTCGGCCTCGCCGCTGCGGATGAGCGCCGATCCGAGCATGGCCGCCTTCATGCCACTGCCGCAGACCTTGTTGATCGTGAGGGCACCAACGCTGTCGGGCAGGCCGGCCCCGAGGGCGGCCTGGCGCGCGGGAGCCTGGCCGAGCCCGGCACCCACCACATTGCCCATAATGCACTCGCTGACGCTGGCCGGGTCAATCCCGGCGCGCTCGACGGCGGCGCGGATGGCCGCCGCGCCAAGTTGTGTGGCCGTAAGCCCGGCGAAGGCTCCGTTGAAGCGTCCGATCGGCGTGCGCGCCGCGCCAACTATGACGACATCTTCCATAGATGTATGCTCCTGTGTGTAGGCTTGCTCAGTCAGTGCCTATTATACCGCTCTGAGTTTATGTCCTATCCGCGTCAAGCGAGGGGGGTTGCAACGTCGCTGGGGCTGCGCCCTAGACCGCGCTTTTTGTAGATTTTTGGCGGCGAATCTGCCAAAAATCCACAAAAAAAAGATCGCACTACCGCAAAAGACGTTCATGCGCGGGGCGCACACCGCCGCGATGAACATGGTCGCTGATGCCCGGCTATCGGCTATCGGCTATCGGCTATTTTCACATCAGTTGCCC
>CAISPW010000021.1 GCA_903887465.1 uncultured Oscillochloris sp.
CCGACACTCCTGCTTGCCCCAGCTATATGTTCGCTGGTAGATGGGAATGACGAACTGCGGCGATTTCTTGAGAAAATCGAGGAGTTTTGCTTCAGTCGCTTTCATCGTCTATCCTTTCCAATAATTTCGCTTAGTAACCCCCCGGTCTCACGCTCCAGGGCCTCGATCTCGGCGCGGATCGCCTCCAGCGTGCGCAGCGGCTGGGGCTTGTAGAAGTAGCGCGTGAACGAGATCTCGTAGCCCACCTTCGTGGCGTCTTGGTCAACCCAGGCGTCGGGCACATAGGGCAGCACCTCGCGCTTGATGAATGCCGCGATGCCGCCGTGCTCCAGCAGCGGCACCTGCTCCGTGTCGCGCAGGTCGCTGTCCGGCTCGTACTCCACCACGGCGGGCTTGCCCTCCAGGGTCACGGCGAAGCGCCCGTGCAGCGGGTCGGCCACGGCTTTACTGCCGCGATACACCTTGCTGATCACCGGCTCGGCGGTCTCATCGCGGGTCGCTAACGCGCTCTGGATGAACTTCAGGCGCTTGGCGGTCAGCTTCGTGTCCTGGCGCTGCTGCTCAAGAGCCACGAGAAAGCGGTTGTAGTCGCGGTGCGGGCCATGGCCGAGTTTGGCAGCCAGCCTGTCAATCAGATCGGCCAGCAACTCCTCGTTCGCAGCCAGACACGCCTTGCGGAAACGGGCGCGGGCCACATCAGCCAGATCAACCGTGAGCCGCAGCGGGCGCTCGACCGTGATCTTCGAGTAGCCAAACGCCTTGTTTGGGAAGATCTTCGACTGCTCGCTCTCCGCGAAGGCCAGGAACGACTCAACAACCCGGCGCATATCGGTCTCCGCGAAGCGGCAGTTCTTCTTGCCCAGGTTTTTGCGCAGCGGCTCGAACCAGGCCGTCGCGTCGATCAACTGCACCTTGCCCTGGCGGTGAGCGGGCTTGCGGTTAGTCAGCACCCAGATGTAGGTAGCGATGCCGGTGTTGTAGAACATATTCAGCGGCAGCGCGACAATCGCCTCCAGCCAATCGTTCTCAATAATCCAGCGCCGGATATTGCTCTCGCCCTGGCCCGCGTCGCCGGTAAACAGCGACGAGCCGTTATGCACCTCGGCGATCCGGCTGCCCAGCGGCGAATTCCGCTTCATCTTGCGGAGCTTGTTGGCCAGGAACATCAACTGGCCGTCGCTAGAGCGCGTCACCAGGCTGTACTCTGGATCATCGCCGTAGGCGAAGATAAAACGCGGGTCTTTGATCTCGCCCTTGCCGCCCAGTCGCTCCAGGTCGGTCTTCCAACTCTTGCCGTAGGGCGGATTCGAGAGCATAAAGTCGAACTCGCGTGTCGGGAAGGCATCGGCTGAGAGGGTGGAGCCGTACTTCATATTCTCGGCCTCGGCGCCCTCACCCTTGAGCAGCAGGTCGGCCTTGGTGATCGCGAACGTCTCGGGCTGCACCTCTTGGCCGAAGAGGTGGATCGAAACCTCCTTGCCGTGTTCGCGGCCCAGGGCGTAGAGCCGATCCTCCGCAACCGTGAGCATGCCGCCCGTGCCGCAGGCTCCGTCATACACCAGGTAGGTACCCGAGACAATCTGGTCCGCAATCGGCAAGAAGATCAAGTCGGCCATCAGTTGCACCACATCACGCGGGGTGAAGTGTTCGCCCGCCTCCTCGTTATTCTCCTCGTTGAAGCGGCGGATCAGCTCCTCAAAGAGCGTACCCATCGTGTGGTTATCGAGAGCGGGGAGGCGCACAGTGCCGTGCGCGTCGAGTACCGGATGCGGGCTGAGGTTAATCGCAGGGTCAAGGAACTTCTCGATCATGCTGCCAAGAATATCAGCATCCACCAACGTCGCAATCTGATTGCGGAACTTGAATTTTTCCAGAATCTCCTGCACATTCGGCGAGAAGCCATCGAGGTAGGACTCGAAATCGGCCTTGAGTTGCTGCTGGCGCGTGCGCGCCTTGAGATCACGCAAGGTGAACGGCGATGCATTGTAGAACGCCTCACCGGCAGTTTGGCAGAGCGCCGCGTGCTGGTTCGAGACCCCCGCCGCATCAAGCTGGGCCTTCAGTTTCAGAACCGCCGGCTTGGTCGACTCAAGCAACACATCGAGTCGGCGGATCACCGTCATCGGCAAGATGACATCGCGGTATTTACCGCGCACATAGACATCGCGCAGCACATCATCGGCAATACCCCAGATAAAGTTGGCGATCCAGCCCAAGTTGACGGGAGTATCGGTCATAGAGGCGCAGTTCTTTCAGCTTGTCCGCTCAGTACAACTCTAACGTAAAAATAGCCGCTAGCCGATAGCACTACAGTTGTAAATATCTTCGCAGAAAGGCTCCCGCCGATTACCCCCCTCAATCCCCCCGCAAGCGGGGGGAGGTTGGCACCGTATGTTCCCCCCCGCTTGCGGGGGGGCTAGGGGGGGGTAATCCAAACAAACTACAACTGTAGTAATAGCCAGCGGCCATTTTCATGCGGCAGTGTGCGGCGCATCTCCAAGGGGAATTGATGCGATCTGAGCGGGTATCGTATTGATCAGCGCGCAGACAGGCCAAGCAAAGGCGCTAGGCTATGATCTGGGCGCAAATGGGGTAGGCTTGGAGGTACGACATAGATATGTGTCGCGTTGGGCTGCGACACACACCTTGCCAGATGGCGAGGGGGGCGCTAGAATCAGCTCAACATTTTTCGTGCAGAAGGCCCACCTCATGCTGGCTGGCTGGGGGTGGGTTTTCTGTTGGCGGGCATCCTTGCTTCTGGATACCACGGCAGCGATAAAATGTCAATGCGCGAATGCTCACACACATCGGGGCACGTATCCAGCGGTAGACGGTGGACTCGGGTGAGCCGAGAGACTTCGCAGCCTGGGTCGCACGTTAGTCCGCCATGCGCATGGCGCACAACGCCGCGATGAAAATGGCCGCTGATGTCCGGCTATCGGCTATCGGCTATCGGCTATTTTCACCTCAGTCCGACAAGAGCGCAGCGATCACACCGCTCATAGGACTTACGCAGGCTGCGCCACGGGTGGTCTCGTATGCCGAGGCGGCACGGGTGCAGCCGGAGGGATCCGCACCGGCCGCCCACGATGCGCGGAATCGGCGGTTGTATCGGCTCGAACCAGACACGATGCCGCTGTGGCAGGAAGCCGAAGCACTCGTGGATCACATCCGTGGGCGGTTGATCATCGACGATAGCACCTTGGATAAACCGCAATACCGCAAAACTCGCCCTGTCAGATCGAGCGCCCGGCCCGTAAACGGGCGGGCTACGGGTGACGAAGGCCGCCTACGCGGCCTGAGCTCGACTTTATCCATTCGGGCGGTTCGTAGGGTATTACCTGCTACCGGCAGGACGAGAAATAGTACACTTTTTCCTAGCGTTTTATCGCAAGGTACTCAGTTCGCAGGGGCAATCCCTACGGGGTGGACTACCACACCCCCGATCCCATTGCCATAGGCGTTTGGGATTGCATGTTCACCATCGTGCGTTCGTCTGA
>CAISPW010000022.1 GCA_903887465.1 uncultured Oscillochloris sp.
ACGGAAGCCTGAATATTATCCGAAAAGCAATCCCTGTAGCCTTTCGGCAGGGGATCGGGGGTGTGGTAGTCCACCCCGTAGGGATTGCCCCTACGAACTGAGTACCCTGCGATAAAACGCTAGGGAAAAGTGTACTATTTCACACTGAGCCATAGTGACGTGATCGCGAATCTGGGGGAGCGATGCTGCAGATCCCGCCCTACGACGGCTATATCTTCGACCTTGACGGCACAGTCTACCTGGGGGATATCCTGCTGCCAGGGGCCGCCGACCTCTTCGCCGGGCTGCGCCGCGCCGGCCGCCGGGTCGCCTTCCTCTCGAACAATCCCACCAAAAGTCGCACGCAGTATGTGGCCAAGCTGACGCGGCTGGGCATCCAGGCCAACCTCGCCGAGGTGGTCAACACCACCTATGTGATGGTCGAATGGCTGCGGGCTAACGCTCCGCAGGCCGTTGTCTACCCGGTGAGCGAGCAGCCGCTGATCGATGAGTTGACGGCGGCGGGGTTCGCGATCAGCGAGCGGGCCGGCGAGGTGGACATCGTGATCGCCTCCTTCGACCGCACCTTCGTCTACCACAAGCTACAGGTCGCCTTCGACG
Organism: uncultured Oscillochloris sp.; assembly: GCA_903887465.1. Lineage (GTDB taxonomy): Bacteria > Chloroflexota > Chloroflexia > Chloroflexales > Chloroflexaceae > Oscillochloris. The sequence continues at coordinate 601 of CAISPW010000022.1, forward strand.
CCATCCGCGCCGGGGCGCGCTTGGTGGCCACCAACCCCGACCGCTTCTGCCCCGTGCCCGGCGGCGGCGAGCCCGACGCGGCCGCGATCATCGCCGCCATCGAGGCATGTACCAACACCCGCTGTGTGGTGAACGTCGGCAAGCCCTCGCCGATCATGGCCCGCACCGTCAGCGCCATGCTCCAACTGCCGCCCGCGCGCTGCCTAATGGTTGGCGACCGCCTGCTGACCGACATCGCCATGGGTGCCGAGGCCGGCATGGACACGGCGCTCGTGCTCACCGGCGACAGCACCCGCGCCGATCTGCCCGCCGCACCGTACCAGCCCACCTACATCCTCGATGATCTCACCGCCCTACGATACGCCCCTTGACGTGATCGTGCCTTCGTTCTACACTGTCCCTTAAGCACTTACGAGAGGAGCGACTATGCCTTCTGCGCGACATACCAACTATGCCCCCGCCCTGCTCCACCCTGGCGCAGATGGCTGGCCCGGACGAACCGCCGACGGCTCGGGCGACTCGACATGGCCTGCGGGGCTGCGCGCGCTCCTGATGATCACTGGCGCCGTCCACCCGGACGACGCGGCCCTCGCCCGCGTGTCGAACGATGACATCGCCCTGCTTCGCGTGTCGATGAATATGCTGTTGGGTGGCAACGAACCCACCAGCGCCGCGTAGTGTGCGTGATCGTCCGCCGATAGGGCCGATCCTTTCCCTATGCTGACACCATCCCGTGCAAAGAATCGCGAATCCATCCGGCTTCGGGCCGCCGCCCGTCGGCTGCCCGTCACGCCGCGCCAGCGCCTGCTCTGGACGCTCGGCAACCTGATGATGTTCGCCGGACTCTACCTGCTGCTCTACGTGGGCGGGGTCTACGTGCAGATCAGCTACCAACTCCTCGCGGCGCGCGGCGATAACGACCTTGTGCCGATCACGACGCTCGCTGCGCCTGAGGTTGCCCCCAGGCCGGCCGCCGCCGGTGTCCGGCCCACGGTCGCCCATGCGCCCACGGCCACCCCCGCCTTTAGCATCCCCCAGATCAGCGCCGCCGAAGGTCAGATCGCCTCGGACGTGCCCAGCGGCTCCCAGCTTGCCCACATCTCCACCGTTCAGCGGGTGGTGATCCCCAGCATCACCCTCGACTCGAAGGTGATTGAGGTCGGCTGGAGTACCCAGGAGATCGGCGGCAAGGCGGCGGCGGTCTGGAATGTTGCCGAGTACGCCGTCGGCCAGCACCGTGGGTCGGCCAACCCCGGCGAGGGCGGGAATGTGGTGCTGGCTGGCCACGTCGGCGGCCTCGGCCACGCCTTCCGCAACCTCTTCTATGTTCACCCCGGCGACCAGATCACGATCTACAGCGGTGGCCAGGAGTTCCGCTATGTCGTCCAGGATCGTCTGATCGTCGAGGAGGATGACGCGCCGCCCGCGCAGCGTGTCGAGAACGCCAAGCTGATCGCCCCCACCAACCACGAGCTGATCACGATGATCACCTGCTGGCCCCCCAAGGGCCCCGATAAGTTCAAGCAGCGCGTGGTGGTGCGCGCCGTGCCCTTCAGCTCGCCCGTCGCCCCTGACCCGGATATCAACGCGATCCGCTAGGGCCAGCCCCGCTCAGAACAGCAGGTCGGGCAGCGCAACATGCTGCCCGACCTGCTGTTTTATTTTTTCAGCCGCCCGGCGTACTGCTTGCGGAACTTCGCTACCTTCGGGGCCACCACAAACTGGCAGTAAGGCTGCCTCCCGTTCTGCGCAAAGTACTCCTGGTGGTCGTCCTCAGCGACGTAGAACGGGCTGGCTGGACACACCTCGGTGACGATTGGGCCGGGCCATGCCCCGGCCGCGTCCAGCTCCGCGATCAGCTGCGCCGCCGTGGCCCGCTGGGCCGCGCTGTGGTAGAAGATTGCCGAGCGATACTGTGTGCCCACGTCCGCGCCCTGGCGGTTCAGCGTCGTTGGGTTGTGCGTGCTGAAGAAGACCTCCAGCACCTCGCGGAAGCTGATCTGAGCCGGGTCGAAGGTGACCTGGACGACCTCGGCGTGGCCGGTGGCACCGCCGCATACCGCCCTATACGTCGGGTTCTCCACCCGACCACCGGCATAGCCAGAGACCACGTCCGTCACCCCGGCCAGCTGGTCGAAGACAGCCTCCAGGCACCAGAAGCAGCCGCCGCCCAGGGTGGTTAGCTCGCGGGCCGACGTTGTCGGGTCGATCATGCGCATCAAACCTTTCCCTAAAGAACTATAGCAATCCTCTTGGGGTTGTTGCGTGGAGTCGAGGCTTTATCCGGATAAGGCCGGCTAAAGCCTTGACTCCTTCTTCACAACTGGAATAGGACTGCTATATGTCTATCTGGCTGAAGCTGGCGGGAGGCTCAACCGTCGACGGTTGGCGGGAGGCCGTCGGCTATCACCACGCCGAGCTGATTGGCGGCCCAGAGTACGACCATATGCAGGCGCGGGCTGTGGATACGGCGCATCGCCGCCGGGAGGATACACCAGCGGGCATGCTCGATCTTCTCCGCATTGCTCAGGTATAGATCCATGCTGAGCGCCCGTACGAGGTAGTAGCGAACCTGCTTCGTGTACTCGACCCCGCCCTTCATAATCGGGTAGGTGAAGCTCGCGCCGGTGGCTTCGATCATCCCACTCAGGCCGGTCTCCTCGGCGATCTCGCGGTGGAGCGCATCCTCCTCGCTCTCGCCCGGCTCGATCCGGCCCTTCGGCAGCGTCCAGAACCCGTTGCGCTTTTTGATGATCAGGATCTCGGGGGTGTTCTGCTCTTCGATGCGGTAGATCACCCCGCCGACCGCCAGGATCGGCGCGCTGCCACCATGTGTCTGGTCTGCTATCATGAGAGGGTATGCTGCCTATATGTGTGTGCTGAGTTAGCTCAGCCTGCCGCCGCCGACTCGCATCATTGTAGCAAATCGGCGGGCGCGTGCGCGGCGAAGAGAGGAAAATCTCATGGGCCTCGACCTTGTGCCTTGGTGGGGGTTCGCGCTCCTGTCGGCGGTTTTCGCCGCGCTCACGACGATCCTGGTGAAGCTGGGGGTCGAGCAGGTCAGTTCAACACTGGCAACGGCGATCCGCACGGTGGTGGTGCTGGTGATGGCCTGGCTGATCGCGGTAGGCCGGGGCGAGCTAGTCGAGTTGGGGCGGATCGGCACGCGCACCTGGGTGGTGCTGGGCCTCTCGGGGGTGGCCACTGGCCTCTCGTGGCTCTGCTACTTCCGGGCGCTGCAGATCGGCCCGACCTCCTACGTCGCGGCGATCGACAAGAGCAGCGTGATCCTGATCGCCCTGCTGGCATGGATCATCCTGCGCGAGCCAACCGACTGGCGCGGTGCCCTCGGCCTGGGCATGATCGCCGCAGGCACCCTGGTGCTGATCCGATAGCGGAATACTGGAGGTGCGGCTCGCGAGCCGCACCTCCAGTATTCCGCTACACCAACAACTCAAGCTGATCCAGCAGGCTATCGAAGGTGTCCATCGCCGCCTGGATCGGGGCGGGCGAGGTCATATCCACCCCGGCCCCGCGCAGCAGGTCGATTGAGGACTGGGAAGATCCGCTGCTCAGGAAGCGCAGATAGCGGTCGATTGCCGGCTGGCCATCGTCGATGATCTGTCGGCTGAGGGCCAGGGCCGCCGAGAGGCCAGTGGCGTACTGGTAGACATAAAAATTATAGTAGAAGTGCGGGATACGCGCCCACTCCCAGGCGATTTCCGCGTCGAGCGTCACCGCCGGACCGTGGTACCGGCCCACGATGTCGGAGTAGCGCTGGCTCAGTCCATCGGCGGTCAGCGGCTCGCCAGCCTCCGCCCGCACGTGCATGTCCAGCTCGAAAGCGGCGAACATGGTCTGGCGGAAGATCGTGGTGCGTACATCCTCAAGCTGCTGCACCAGCAGGCGCTTGCGCAACTGTTCGTTGGCGTGGTGCTTGAGCAGGTAGTCGGTGAGCAGCGCCTCGTTGAGCGTCGAGGCCACCTCGGCCACAAAGATCGTGTAGCTGCCGTACACGAAGGGCTGGGCCTTGCGGGTGAAGTAGGAGTGCATGGAGTGGCCCAACTCGTGGGCCAGGGTGAAGACATCGTGCAGGCGGTTCTGGTAGTTGAGCAGGATGTAGGGCGGCGTGCTGTAGGCACCGCCGCTGTAGGCACCGCTACGCTTGCCCACATTCTCGTAGACATCGATCCAGCGGTTGCCGAAGCTCTCGCGTAAGGCCGCGCCGTAGCTCGGGCCGAGGGGCGCAAACGCCGCCAGCATTATATCCTGGGCCTCGGCGTAGGGCACCTCCAGGGCCACCTCAGGCACCGGTGGTGTGTAGAGGTCGTAGATCCGCAGGTCGTCTAGGCCCATGATCTTCTTGCGGATGGCCATGTAGCGGTGCAGCTTCGGCAGGTTGGCCTCGATCGTGCTGATCAGGTTGTGGTAGACATCCAGCGGGATCTCATTCGGCTTGAGGGCAGCATCCAGGGCCGAGCCGAAGTTGCGCACGCGGGCGTCGAGGGCGTGGGTACGAACCACCGTACTCAGGGTGGTGGCCAGCGTATTGCGAAAGGGCTTGTAGGCGCTGTAGAGCCCCTTGAATGCGTCGTGGCGCACCCGCCGGTTGCCGCTCTCGACATAGCGCCCGTAGCGCGACTGTGAGAGTTGCACGGTGGCCCCCTGCTCATCCTCGATGCTCGGGAAGCTGATGTCGGAGTCATTCAGCATCTCGAAGATCTCGTAGGGCGCGCGGGTGATGTCGCTAAACTGGGCCAGCAGGCGCTCAACCTCGGCCGAGCGGATGTGGGCGCGCTGCTTGTTCAGCTTCTCCAGTTCGTAGGCGTAGAGCCCGAGACCCTCGTAATCGGCCACCCACGCCGTCAGAGTCTGCTCGGGGATCGACAGAATCTCCGGGTCGATGAAGGCCAGGGATGCCGAGGTGCGGGCGACAAACGATCCGGCCCGATCATTCAGGGCCTGGCCGGTGGGGCTGGTGCCGTCCGAGTCTTTGAGTTGGCGCGCGTACATGTAGAGCGCCCAGAGTCGCCGGCCCACGTCGTCGCGCAGGCGCAGGGCGGCCAGCAGTTGGCCCGGCCCCTGGCCGAGGGTGCCCTGGAGCGCCAGGAACTCCTGGGCCAGGCGCTCCAGGGCACCAAGCTCGGCCTCCCAGGCGTCGGTGTCGGCGAAGACCAGGCCCAGATCCCAGGTGTACTCTGGCGCGGCCTCCGCGCGGGCGGGGACTCGCTGTGTGTCGATCATCGTGTCACCTCTACATCGTGTAAGGGCGCAGCCGTGCTATACCCCAACCAACCCCTCCAGCCGATCCACAAACCCCTCCATCACCCCGAAGGCCCGATCCATGGCCGCCGGGGTGGTCATGTCGATGCCGGCCAGGGCCAGGGCATCCAGCGGGTAGCGCGACCCGCCCGCCGAGAGGAACTGCAGGTAGCGCTCGGCGGCCCCTGCCTCGCCGCGCAGCACCCCATCGGCCAAGGTGTTGGCTGCCGCGATGCCCGAGGCGTACTGGTAGACGTAGAAATTGCTGTAGAGGTGCGAGAACTGTGCCCAGACGATCCCGTCGCGCACGGCGTCCACCTGTACCGCTGGGCCATAGCTGCGGGCCAGCATGCCCGCCAGCAGGTCGCCCATGCGCTCTGCCGTCACCGCCTCGCCCGCCTCGGCCCAGGCGTGGGTCTGCTGCTCAAACTGCGAGAGGATCGGCATCACAAAGAGGTAGCGGTGGAAGTTGGCCATTGCCTCCTCGATCAGGGCGATCTGGAACTCGCGCGGGCCGCCCTGGGCCAGCAGATGACCGCGCACCATGGCCTGGTTGAAGTTCGAGGCCACCTCGGCCACAAAGAGCGAGTAGTCGCTGTAGATGACCGGCTGCGCCCGGTTCGTGTGCCAACTGTGCATCGAGTGGCCCAGTTCGTGGGCCAGGGTACTCATGCTGATCAGGTTGTCGCCGTAGTTCATCAGGATGAACGGCGGTGTGCCGTAGCAACCTCCCGAGTAGGCTCCGCTCGCCTTGCCCTGGTTCGGGTAGATGTCTACCCAGCGCTCGCTGGTGAGCCCCGCCCGCGCAACGCGCACGTACTCCTCGCCCAAGGGTGCCATCCCCGCGCAGATCATCGCCACCGCCTCGGCGTAGCTCACCGTCGGCGAGGCCGCCAGCGGCGCGAAGATATCGCAGGGTTCCAGTTGCTCCAGGCCCAGCGCCCGCCGGCGGATGTCCCAGTAGCGGTGCCAGATCGGCAGGTGCCGGGTGCTGGCAGCGATCACCGTGTCGTACACGGCCTGCGGCACGTTCGCCCCACTCAGCGACGCCTCCAGGGCACTCGCGTAGCCACGCGACTGGGCCAGAAATACGTCGCTCTTCACGCTGCCCGCGTAGAGGGCACCGAAGCTATTCTGTAGCGACAAGAAGGCGTCGGCGTAGGATCTCCACGCGCTCTTGCGCAGCGCCCGATCCGTGCTTTGGAGCAACTCGCTGATTGTGCCGTGGGCAACCTGGTGTTGCGCGCCCGCGTGGTCGGTGGCATTGGCGAAGCGCAGGTCGCTGTCGGCGAGCATCTGGTAGGCGCTGTAGGGCGTACTCAGGGCGTCGCCCGCCGCCGCGAGCAGTTGCTCCACCTCGGCGGAGCGCACGTGGTCGTGCCGCCGCCGCAGGTTGTGCAGGTAGTGGCGGTAGATGTCCAGGGTCGGCTCGACCGTCAGGAACGCCTCGATCTGCGCCGGATTGATCGCCAGCAACTCCGGCTCGGCGAACGCCGCCGCCGTTGAGAAGCGGGCGTGCAGGCTGATCGCCCGCTCGCGCAGCGCCGCCGTCGCCTGGTTGGCGGTGTCCTGATCGAAGGACATCACGGCGTAGTTGACCAGCTTGTAGACGGCCACCCGTAGATCTCCCCAGGCGACAAACCACGCTTGCAGCACCTGCGCAGACTCGCTGAGTCGGCCTTGAAAGCTGGCTAGACCGGGTAGTGCGGCCTCAACTCGCTGGGCCTCAGCGTCCCACGCTGTGCCATCGGCAAAAATATGGGACAGATCCCAGGAGTGCTCGCGCACAACGTCCTCGCGGCGCGGCAGGGCAGAGGTCGCCATCGTGGTCCCTTTCTCGATCACGGCATCGTTGCTGGAAATAGCGGGTGCGAGATTTGGCCATTATACTCTTCCTGCTGGACTGTCGCCAATGCGTGACGTTGCCCTCGTGGGCTGATGCAACGTCGCCCCAGACCTCGCTTTCTGTTGGTTCTTGGCAGCTCCGCCGCCAAAAGCCAACCAAAAAAGATCGTTCGGGGATGGCGCAGCCCCATCCAAACCCCCGCCGAAGGCGACGTTGCACCCGCCCTGCGTCGTCCCCATGGGCGTCAGCGTGAAGGTCACGGCCCTAAAGTCTGCGAAAAAAGACCACTCCACCACCTTGCGTGTATCCGATGCCGTGTTAGAATAGAGGCAGCTATATTTTTAGGTGGAGTAACCGTTCAACGCGGTGGATGAGAGGAAGTTGATGAGTGACGACTATCAGTACCCGCCGACACATCAGCGCAAGCGATCCCGCCAGGATTGGGATGCGCGCAAGATCCGGGCGCTCCGCGAGCATATGGGGATGACTCAGCAGCAGATGGCTGATGAGCTCGAGGTTCGCCAGCAGACGATCAGCGAGTGGGAGACGGGCACCCACAAGCCACATCGCTCGACACAGAAGACCCTTGCGATGGTGGCTGAGCGGGCTGGGTTCGCCTACCAGTTTGAGCAGGGCGAGGATGGCGCGGCGGTGTGAGCATCGGCACCATTGGCAATCGCCGGAAGGCATAGGGCATCCCCACGCGCCCGCGCCTCAGCGGCGTACACATCAAGGATGAGGCAGGGGTGGCTGCGGGCCACGGGGGGGCTGCGGTGTGACCGGGTGGTGAAAACTCTTTGCACTTTCCTCCGCTCAGGCTCGCATTCGCCCCTTATTAGTGCGATATAAACCATCGTAGGTGTTGACCCTTGCCGAGTGGTGTGATAAAATGGCCGGGATATTATGAATGCCCTGTCGTCTCTGCCCGGAACGGGTGTAGGAGGAAGGACTGCGCATGGCGGAGCCGGATAGCCTATTGCAGCTCGGGATCGAGGCCGCTCGTGATGGGAATAAGGAAGAGGCCCGCAATCTCTTCCGCCTGCTTACTCGCCAGGATCCCTCAAACGCTCAGGCGTGGCTCTGGCTTGCCGGGGTAGCTGAGAACCGTGAAGAGCGCCAGGCCGCCCTTGAACACGTTGTTGAGGTTGATCCCACGAATGAGATGGCGATCAAGGGTCTCCAGGCGCTCGGGGCGCGCCCCGACAGCTACGCCGCCGCGTCGTCGCCGGTGGAACCGGCACCACCTGTGGAGCCGGAGCCGCCCGTGGAGCCGGAGCCGTTCGCGCCCAGTGCGCCCGCGCCGAGCGTCTACGTTGATCCCTTTGGCGATGACGACGACCCGTTCGCCGAACTGAACAACCTCTCCGGTGTTATGGCTGACGCCGAAGGGCCCGTTCGCCGCGACACATCTCCGACGACGGCGTCTAGCGATAAGGCGGATGCGGACACCGCAAGCCCGCCGAGTAGCAGTCGCCCGCCGAGCAGCCGCCGCCCCAGCATCTATGACGAGGATGATGATACGGTGCCCGCTCGCCGTGGCATGAGTCCTCTGCTCAACATCCTCCTCGGCCTTGTCGCCATCCTGCTGATCGGGTTTCTGATCGTCTTCTTCTTCTTCAACGGGAATAAGCCGCAGATTGCTAATCAGCCCACCGCCCGGCAGACAGCTAGTGCCGTGAGTGCCGTTACCCCGGCGGCTTCGATCACCGAGCCGACCGTCGTCCTCGGCGGTGACGCGGGCACGACTCAGCCGATCACGATGACCTCTGCGCTTGGGCAGCCGAACACCGAGCCGACCCTCGCCCAGCCCACGTCCGCCCCGGTGGCCGATGTGAGCCAGGCCAACCCGGTGATCGTCCCGGCGAACACGCCCCTCCAGAGCCAGGGCTGGCTCTACGACTTCAACCAGCCCACCTACGCCGCGCCGGTCGTCGGATCGCTCGGCCCGTATCAGCCCACCAACGGTCGCTTTGCCGTTGTGCTGATCTTCGCGGTGAATAGTACTGGTACAGCCCAGATGATTCCTGCGAACTTCTTTGTTCTTAAGGATGCCCAGGGGCGCGTTTGGGAGGCCCGGCCTGAGGTCTCCGATGCCTATGTACTCCCCGGCGTCAACGCAGACCTGAGCCAGTCTCAGCAGATCCCGGCCGACGGGACGACCCGCAGCGTTGCCCTGATCTTCGATGTTGCCCCCGATGCGACCGACCTCGTCTTCTTCGCACGCAGTAACCCCGCCCAGGGTTGGCTGGTCTTGCCGAATGTCTAGCAGCAAAGGGTCTGGGGCGAGTAACGCTTGCCCCAGATCCTTCCTCTCAACGTGACCGACTCCACATCACCAAAGCCGAACCTTGAACACCTGCTGCGCATGGGCGTCTCTGCCGCCCGCGCAGGCAACCGCGTCGCCGCCCGCGCGCTCTTCCTTGCCCTTACCCGCGAGTACCCCGGCGATGTGCGGGTTTGGCTCGGGCTCGCGAGTGTCGCGACTAGCTCCGGTGAGCAGCGCGAGGCTCTGGAGCAGGTCGTCGCGATCACCCCGGATCACCCTCAGGCTCTGCGGGCGCTGGCAAACCTCGCGCCGAGCCCTGCAATCGGGTCGATCACCCAAGCCCTGCCGAAGATGATCGCCGCCGATGTCGCACCCGCGTTGGCGGCTGGGGTCGCTCCCGCGCCGCTGCACGAGGAAGGGGATCATGCCGCGCTCCACACGGCGCGCGGGAACTTCCCGCTGCTGAACGCAATCGCACTGACGGTGATCGGCGCGCTGCTGCTCGCCCTGGCCTTTATCGGCGTTAAATCGCTCACTCGCCCGGATGGCACAGCGAGATCTTCCACGCCCACCGCTTCGCCTGTCCTCCAGCTATCTGCGGCCTCGCCTCTACCTGGCGACGCCGCCCCCGGCAACTCGCCGCCACCCGCTGCCACCGTCGAAACACCCTCCGAAGTGCCGATGCATACCCCCAGCGCCATCGCCCGCGTTACGGCCACCGCCCGCGCCACCGCGACCGCCGGGGCATCTGCCGTCGCCGGGTCGCCTACCGCCGGGGCGTCTGCCGTTGCTGGGTCGCCTACCGCCAGGGCATCTGCCGTCGTCACCCCGACTGCGCCCCCCGGCCTGCCGCTCGGCACCCTGGTCGAGGTCGATGGCTGGAGTGCCACCCTCCTGCGGCCAGACTACGCCCTGATCCTCGACGGTAGCATCGGCGACCTGCGGCCATCCGGGCGATTCGTTCTTACGCTCATGGCTGTCAGCAATAACAGCGCGGGCGCGCGCCGCATCCCCGCCGACCTGTTCACCATTGTCGACAGCCAGGGCCACCGCTACAGTCCGACGCCGAATGCCTCTAGCGCCTACCTGGCGCTCTACGGGCGTGGCCAGCACGGCGACCTCGCCCTTGAAGACGACCTCGCCCCGAGCAGTGGCATGCGCAGCGTGCCCATCCTCTTCGATATCCCGGTGAATGTTACGGGCCTAGTGCTCACCGTCCGCGACAATGGCGCACTTGGCTGGCCGATCGAGGGATCCACCTCCCAGGCCACAAACGTCGGCCCGTAGACTTCGTCACCTTCGCTGACCTCGCACGGTATATGGATAGCGGGCCCGCCTTGGGCCACGTCATCCGCGCCTAAGGAGGCACCCGTGCGCCCACTCCTCCGCATCACCACCCTGGCCCTGATCGGGATCTCCCTGTTCAGCCACGTCGCCGCCCGTGCGCAGAGCGCCGCAGTGGTGATCAACGAGTTCATGCCCGATCCGCTCAGCGGCGGCGAGTGGGCGGAACTCTATAACCCCGGCCCTCTTACCGTGGCGATTGGCGGCTGGCAGATTGACGACGATACGGTCGGCAGTCCGGGTTTGACGATCGCCCCCGCCACGCAGATTTCCCCTGGCGAACACCTGGTCTTCGCATGGGCGGCCAACATCCTGAACAAGGCCGGCGATAGCATCCAGTTGCTTGATTCAGCTGGCGCAGTCATTGATAGCCACAGCTATACCAGCTCACAGAGCGATCTCGCCCTGGCCCGCATCTTTGATGGCAGTCCGGTCTGGACATGGGTCAGCCCCACCCGTGGCGGGCCGAATGCACCCACACCCACGGCGCAGCCAGCCAGCCCGACATATGCGGCCATGTCTCCCACTAGCGAGTCTGCCACGCCCACGGCAAGCAGCACGGCGACCGCAGGCACACCCGCCACGCCAACCGCGAGTGCCACAGCGACGGCAAGTGCCACGCCAACTGTGAGTCGTACGGCGACGGCGACGGTGACGGCAAGCGCTACACCGACGGCGACGATGACCGCGACGGACACCGCGACCCCCACTCCCGCCCCGGCCTTTGGCGCGATCCAGTTCAGCGAGATCGCGGCGGGTGCCGACCCTGAGTGGGTCGAGATTGTGAACATCGGCGATCTCTCCGTCAGCCTGGATGGCTGGCAGATCACACGCACGTCCAGCGCCCTGACGACCACGCGCACCTTACCGGCGCTCACGGTTGCGCCCGGCGCGCGCGTCGTGGCAAGCTTCACCAAGGGATTTCTGCCGAACGACGGGGCCACGATTGCGCTGTATGACCATGTTGGCGTGCTGATGGGCGATCCGCAGAGCTACCCTGTCCTCGACGTAGCACATGTCTATGCACTGATGGCCGACGATACCTGGCGGGTGACGGATCAGATTTCGCAGGGGGAGCCGAACCCTCCGCCTGCGCCGACGGCAACTGCCAGCCCTACCGTAACGCCGACTGACACGCTGACTCCGTTTGCGACCCATACGCCCAGCCCGACGCGGACGGACACGCCGACCCACACGCCGAGTCCGACGCGGACGGACACGCCGACCCACACGCCCAGCCCGACCAGAACCCCGAGTCCGACGCGGACGCCGAGTCCGACGCGGACGGACGCGCCGACGCGGACGCCGAGTCCGACGCGGACGGACGCGCCGACCCGGACGCCGAGTCCGACGCGGACGGACGCGCCGACCCGGACGCCCAGCCCGACACGGACGGACGCGCCGACCCGGACGCCCAGCCCGACACGGACGGACGCGCCGACCCACACGCCGAGTCCGACGCGGACGGACGCGCCGACCCACACGCCGAACCCGACACGGACGGACGCGCCGACCCACACGCCGAGTCCGACGCGGACGCCCAGCCCGACACGGACGCCCAGCCCGACGCGGACGCCCAGCCCGACGCGGACGCCCAGCCCGACGCGGACGCCCAGCCCGACGCGGACGCCCAGCCCGACGCGGACGCCCAGCCCGACGCGGACAGCAATCGTCATCGCTTCGACTGCCTCGCGGGGGCCGGTATACACCAGTGGCCAGGCGATAGCGGACAGCACTCCGTACCCGAGTGCTGTCTCGGCAGCGGCGATCATTCAACCGGCAGCCCTGCAGGTCGGCGTCGCCTCACCGGCTGTGGCCTATCGCGGTCTGCTCGGCGACCCCTACCGCTACGAGCCGCCCACGGCAACCGGCACCCCGTCGCCGATAGCGACACCGATCAGGGTAAGGGTGGCTGACGCCGCCGCGCCCACCCCCGCGTGGCCCTACACCGCTGGCGGTATGAGCGTCATCGTTATAGGCTGCGTACTGGCAGTTGTTGATCGTACACTGCGGGTGAGCGGAGCGCCAGAAGAACCTATGCTATAATCCTCTGACACGGATGCGCTACCAAACCCATCAGCACGCGGGCCAAGCACATGCCGGCGAACGCCCCGCGCTCCGCCCTCAGGCATGGCATCACATACGCTGCTCGTGGATCTGGTCGCAGCCCCAAACACTTGAAAGGAGTCCCGCATGACCGATCTGCAGACGCTGATCCGGGAGCGCCTAACCCACAAGCGTGGGGGGGTGCTAAGCCACCAGGGCTATGTCCTGGGAATCGACCTGGGAAGCTACGGGCTGCGCGCGGCGCTGGTTGACCTGAGCAGCAACAGCTTCACCAGCGTGGACACCACGATAGAGAGCGCCGTGCCTGACCAGATCGTCGCGCATGTGATCGACATATCGCGTAAGCTGCTGAAGGATGCGGATGTGGCCACAGGGCATCTGGTGCGCGTTGGCATTGGCTTTGGCGGCCCCGTCGATCTTCACCACGGCGTAGTGCGCCTATCGCCGCGCATGAAGGGGTGGGAGAACTATCCTCTCCAAGAGCGCTTCGAGCAGGCGTTTGACGCCGTCACCCTGATCGATAATGACGCCAACCTGATCGCCCTCGGTGAGGCCACCTTCGGCGTCGCCAAAGATTGCCAGCACGTCTTCTACATGCACCTGAGTAGTGGCGTGGGTGGCGGGGCGGTGCTGAACGGGCGACTCTACCACGGTGCCACGTCCACCGCCGGCGAGATCGGCCATGCCGTGGTGGGCAAGGGATGGGATGGCACTGGACGCCCCGAGACGCTGGAGGAACTGGTCTCGATCACCGCGCTGTTGCGCCGCGCGCGCGCGCTGGGTCTTGAGACGAACAACCTCGATGATATCTTTGGCGATCACCCGGTCGGACAGCGCGTGGTTAAGGAGATGATCGACCTGATCGCGACGCGCTGCGCCCAGACCGTCGCCATGCTCGATCCGGAGATGATCGTACTCGGCGGCATTGTTGTCCGTATCGGCGGCGATCACTTTGTGAAGGCGATCAGCGACAAGATGAATGACTTCATCGCCCCGCAGTTCGCCCGTCCGGTGCCGGTGGTCGCCTCTATTCTTGGCCCCCATAGCGTCACGATGGGCGCGGTGGCCCTGGCCCTCGATAGTCTTACGGACTAGCGTTCTGCGCGGCGGGGCGGTCGGCTCCGAGATTTTCCGATGGATTGCCCCCATGTGCCAGCGAAGTTGGCATATGGGGGCAATCCATTGTGATTTATTTAGGGCGGCGACCCCGAATCTGATGCGTATCGGTGTAGCCCCAAGGAGTTTGATCTGGCCCTCGCATAGCCCCAGGGCGGTGGCAACGTCGACTCCGGCGGGGGTTTGAGGGTGGCAAAGCCACCCCCGAACGATCTTTTTTGGTTGGTTTTTGGTGGTGAAGCCGCCAAAAACCAACCAAAAGCGAGGTCTGGGGCGCAGCCCCAAGGCGTTTGATGTGGCCCTCGCGTAGCCCCTACGCAGTTTGCGCAGACCGCAGCGCAATGCTATAATTGAGCTAGTGTACACACAGTTTGTGTCAGGGAAGCGGGGAGATGAAGAGTCTCTCTGCTTAGTGCTGTTTTAAGTGGGGTGCTATGGACGCGAAAATGATCACCTTCGGCGAGACTTCCCTCGATAAGCTTCTTCAATGGCTGCGCTCAGGCGGTGAGCCGAAAGACATCAAAGACGTGCTACAGCAGTACCTTCTGATCCTCAGCAAGTCGGTGACGGAGGACAGTGAATGACAGTCGTCTCGTTTCAGGGTAGCGCGAGCGAGCAGGGCCTGGCTGAGGAGGTCTATCGCTTGATGACGACGCAGGGTTCGTTTTTCGCCCTCGATGCGCCGATCAAGCAGACCCTCGCCAACCTCACAGATTTCCTCGCCAGCAAGTATCAGCGCAGCCACGCCGATATCGCCAGCCAGATCGACGCTGCGCTGAGGGCAAACGATACGCTCTTCCAGCGCCAGGAGATCGAGAGCGGCGTACTCTATGTCACCTCGCGCCAGGGAGCCTACGTTCCGCGATCAGATGCGGACACCCACTCGTTCCGACAGCGCCTTCACGAGCCTGATCACCCGCTGCCGATTGACGACATCAGTGTGGTTGTCTCGACCTCGCGCCCGGCGATTACGACCGTCGAGCCGGTGTTTGTCTCTGACTACTGGCAGGTGCAGGCTGGTATGGCCCCGGTGAACCCGGTGTCTGTGTCAATTGACTTTGGCCACGCCAGCACCGTGCCGACGATGCCGGTGTCTGCTGGTGATGTTGCCGCTGCGCCGAAGTTGGTGGTGGCGGTCCCCGAGCCGGTGGCGGCCCCCGAGCGGGTGGTGGCCCCCCCCGAGCCGGT
This sequence comes from uncultured Oscillochloris sp., assembly GCA_903887465.1. Classification (GTDB taxonomy): domain Bacteria; phylum Chloroflexota; class Chloroflexia; order Chloroflexales; family Chloroflexaceae; genus Oscillochloris. The sequence goes on from CAISPW010000022.1 coordinate 15,690, forward strand.
GGTGGCACCCCCCGAGCCAGTGGTGGCGGCCCCCGAGCGGGTGGTGGCGACCCCCGAGCCGGTGGTGGCGACATCCAAGCCGACGGCGGCCCCCAAGCCGACGGTGGAGACCAAGCCAGCGACGGCCCCCGAGCCGGTGGCGGCCCCCGAGCGGGTGGCGGCGACCCCCGAGCCGGTGGTGGTCGTTCAGAAGCCAGTTACCATCCGCCCCGACCGCAATACGGTGATTACCCTGCCCGAGGGGCTGGCAATCGACCTGCGTCGGTCGGTGCCCGAGATCCTGGCCGAGTATGGCGCGCAGCTTGAGAAGATCTTGGCTGACCGGCTTGACCAGGATCCCCTGCGCCGGATCGTCAGCTTCGGGCGGAGCTACTACCCCGAGGCCAGCGTGATCAACTTGGGCAAGAACGACCTGCGCAAGATCCGTGACTACATTCTTGAGCGCAACGAGCCGCTGCCCGACACCGAGATCATCGCCGATCTCTACTACCACAACCCGCGCCAGTCCGACTATGAGGGATTCCGCTTCTCGCTGAACTACCGGCTGTGTCGCGAGAAGGACTTCGAGTTTGTCGGCGTCGAGGGTGCCCGGCTCTGGTCAACCAAGGGTTTGCCGCCCATCGGCGGCAAGCGGGTGAAGGCCGCTGAGATGGGCCAGATCACGTCGTACCTCGCCGAGGGCTACGATAATAGTCTGGAGCTACAGAGCGCCGAGGCGATCACCAAGAGCGGCGCGCTCAATCGTTTGCTCACCTTCTTTGAGTGGGAGTATGGCGTGCTGCCCTTCGACGCCAGCATTGCCGCTCTGATCCCGACCCCGATGCTGCCCGACCAGCGCAGTGCCGTGCTGCGCTTCGAGTCGCCCCAGCACTACACCACCTACTTGGTGGAGGTGCGCTACCCCACTGGCAACCGTGGCGGCTGGCTCCAGGGTCTCGAAGAGTTCTTCCGCGAACACCTGGTACCTGGGGCACTGATCACGATCTCTCGTGGGAGCGAGCCAAACCAGTTCACGATCAGCTATGAGGAGGCCGCTGAGACCAGCGACCGCCTGCTCACCCTCGACGAGAAGAAGAACAAGTTCGCCTTCGCGAACCTCACCTACTACTGCGCCGTCGATGTGGATCAGGTGCCCAGCCAGTCACGCTTTGGTCGTCTGAAGAACCTCAAGTCGCTGCCCATGGGCGAGCGGCGCAAGTCAGAGATCGTGCTTGAGCATATCTTTGAGGTGATGGGCGAACAGGCGGGTACGCGCAGCGATCCGCGCTATACGCTCAGCCTCGGCGACCTGCTGCTGTCGTATAACGTCCTGCGGCCAGGCTCGCGCAGCCTGCTGGAGAGCCTGCTGGTGAACGGCGAGAGCTTCAGCCCCGACGAGCAGAACCCCGGCAAGTATGTCTTCATCCCGGCACCGCGCGAGGGTGGCAGCGAGGAGGGGGCCGAGGGTGAAGAGGGGGACGGAGATCTCCAGCCGGCCCGCCGCCGCTTCGGGCGCTACGCCGACGACGATGAGTAAGGGCCGATTTGGGTGACCAGATCGGGGGAGTTTTTAGGGAGGGCGTACCCTCCCTGGCCCTCCCCCGACATGGTGCTATGGGGGCGGGCGGCCGGCTTGGCGAGCAGTAAACGCGCCGGGCTGGCTGTCCGCCTCTCGCTGTGAAGAGAGAACATATCCATGAGCTTTGAAGATCAGGTTGCGCACCTGGGCGACATCTCTCGGCCGCTTTCGCACAATGAACTGCGGGTTCTCGCGAACCTGGGTTCGGAGAGCCTGAAGATCTTCTGGCAGGCGTGGCGTCAGTTCCCCGGCGAGCGGCGCAGCGCAATTATCCACGACCTGGACGGGCTGGGCGAAGATAATATCGATCTGGACTTCAGGCCGGTCTTCCGGGCCTGTCTGGGCGATGTTGACCCCGAGGTGCGCGCCGCCGCCGTGGCCGGGCTCTGGGAGGATGAGTCTGAGCTGACGATGGATCGGCTGATCAGCTTGATCCAGGATGATTCTGGCAAGGTGCGGGCCACCGCCACGATCTCCCTGGCCAGCTTCGCCTGCCGGGGCGAGTTGGGCGAGCTGTCGGAGGTTGCCACGCAGCGGGTGTATGCCGCCCTGTTGGCCGCCGCCACCGACCCCGAGCAGCCGATCGACGTGCGCCGCCGCGCCGTGGAAGGGCTGGGCTATTTCGCCAACTCGGAGGAGGCCCAGGCCGAGATCGGGCGGGCCTACGCTCACCCTGAGCCGACGGTGCGCGAGAGCGCGATCCTAGCCATGGGCCGCTCGATGCGCCCGATTTGGATTCCCTTCATCGAGCGTGAGCTGAAGAGCGTCTCGCCCGCCATGCGCTACGAGGCCGCCCGCGCCGTTGGCGAGCTGGGCGAAGACGGTCGACCACTTCTGGCGAGCCTGCTGCCGCTGGTTGACGACGAGGACGGCGAGATCTCGACCGCTGCGATCTGGTCTCTCGGCCAGGTTGGTGGCCCGAACGCCAAGCGTGTGCTTGAGCGCCTCGCCCGCTCGAAGGACGATGCCCGCCGCACCGCCGCCAACGCGGCCCTTGAGGATCTGACGATCTAGCCTCGCTAGGTAGATGTAAGGTCGCCGCAGTTGCTGTGCGGTGCCCCAACGGGATAAGGATAGGGATATGCCACATCACGACATACGCCTGGATGATCTGGCCACCGCATACGATCACATCTACCTTTCGCCCCACCTCGATGATGCGGCGCTCTCGTGCGGTGGCAGCATCGCCCGTTTCATCGCCGACGGGCAGGCAGTGCTGGTGGTCACCATCTGCGCCGCCAGCCCACCCGCCGATTGCGCGTTCAGCCCCTTTGCCCAGCAACTCCACCGCCAGTGGGCGCTCCTGCCCGCCGAGGCCGTCCGCCTGCGCATCCAGGAGGATGTGCAGGCGCTGGAGACCCTCGGGGCCGACTGCTATCTGCTCGATCAGCTCGATGCGATCTACCGCATGCCCGCTGCCTATGGGGATGATGCCACGCTCTTCGGCAGCGTCGCCCCCGGCGACCCGCTGGCCGACTCACTGCGCGGGCAGATATCCGCCCTCGCGGCACGCTACCCGGCGGCGATTTTTTATGCGCCCCTCGGCGTCGGCCAGCACGTGGATCACCAGGCGACGTACGCGGTCGCCGCCGAGTTTGTGCGCAACGGCCTGAGCTTGGCCTTCTACGAAGACTTCCCCTATGTCACGCTGCCCGACGCCCTAGAGCGGCGGCTGGCCCAGATCGGCGGGGCGGAGATCTTCTTGTCAAGCGTCACCAACATCGACGCGACCCTGGCCCGCAAAATCAGCGCGGTCGAGTCATACCGCAGCCAGATCCGCACGCTCTTCGGCGACGTGGCCGCTATGGCCCGCAGCGTCACCGCCTACGCCGAGGGGCTGCGCCCCGAACTCGGAACCTACGGTGAGCGGATCTGGATGAAACGATGACCATCCTGGCCCGCCCCGCCCAGGCCCGCACGGGCGAACTCGCCATCGTGGAGCCGGATGCGGCCACCTGGGATGCCTTTGTGGACGCGCACCCGCAGGGCAGCCTGCTCCAGCGTAGCGCCTGGGGCCAGCTCAAGGCCGATGCCGGGTGGGGTGCGCGGTGCCTGGCCATCCTCGCCGCCGACGGGCGGATCCTGGCTGGCGCGCTGCTGCTCACCCGCCGCCAGTACGGCCTAGCGGTGGCCTACGCCCCGCGCGGCCCGCTGTTTGCCGATGATCCGGCGGCCAACGATCTTCTGCTGGCCGGGCTGACTCGCTTGGCCCGTCGCCAACGAGCGATCTTCTTCCGCCTGGAGCCAAACCTCACCGAGGATCACCCCGCCGCCGAGCGCACCCACACCTGGCTGTTGCTCCAGGATATGCGGCCCGAGCGAAGTATTCAGCCCCGCAGCAGCATTCACGTGCCAATTGACAGGCGGGCCGAGGCGATCTTCGCCGCCTTCAGCAAAGGCCACCGCGCCGACATCCGCCGGGCCGAACGCGATGGCGTGCAGGTGCGCGTGGGTGCCGAGTCCGACCTGCCGACCTTCTACGCGATCATGCAGTCCACCGGGGCACGCGGCGGCTTCGGTATCCACCGCGCCGACTACTACCGGGCGGCGTGGCAACTCTTCCAGCCGCGCAGCCGACTTCTGCTGGCCGAGATCGACGGTCGCACAGTGGCCGCCCACATGGTCTTCGCCGACGCCCATAGCGGGCGCTACCTCTACAGCGGTGCCGACGAGGCTGGCCTGAAGGCGGGGGCAAACCACCTTCTGGCGTGGCACGCCATCCAGTGGGCCGCCAGCCTCGGCTGTGTGAGCTACGACCTCTGGGGCATCCCCGACGCCCTCGGCCAGGCCGTCGGTGCCGACGAGGCCGCACGCGCGGCGCTTGAGCGGGCCGCCCAGGACGATCCGCTCGTTGGCGTCTACCGCTTCAAAAAGGGCTTTGGCGGGCGCGTCGTGCGCTATCTCCCGGCCTATGATCGCGTGCTGATCCCCGCATTCTACGGCCTCGCCCGGCGGCGGATCAGGTAGCAGGGGCAAAACAGCGGCCCCCAGATGTCTGGCGCGTAGCTGCACTCTGATGTAAAAATAGCCGATAGCCGATAGCCGATAGCCGGGCATCAGCGGCCATGTTCATCGCGGCGGTGTGCGCCCCGCGCATGAACGTCTTTTGAGAACGATGCCTCGCTCCTCGATTATGTACGATTTATGACACTACCTATGTCGATCACGCTGCGCGAGATGCTTCGCGGGTTAGACACATCGGATGCGCCTAAGGGGCGGGACACTCCCATCTTCGGGCTGGCCTATGACTCCCGGCAGGTGCGGCCGGGCTGGCTGTTTGTCGCCATCCGTGGCTTTCACGCCGACGGGCACCAGTATGTGGCGCAGGCGGTGGAGGCCGGGGCCACCGCAGTGGTGGCGGACCTGCGCTACTGGGCCGGCGCAGAGATTGGCGTACCGCTGATCCGGGTGGCCGACAGCCGGGTGGCGTTGGCGGCGCTGGCGGCGAACTTCTACCAGCGGCCGGGCCTGAGCCTGCGCACGGTTGGGATCACCGGCACGAAGGGCAAGAGTACCACCACTGATCTTGTGAGCCAGATCCTTGAGGGCGGCGGGTTCAGCACCGGCATGATCAGCACGGTGGACTTTAAAGTCGGTGCGCGGCGCTGGCCGAACAGCACCCGCCAGAGTACCCCTGAGGCTCCCGAGATCCAAGGGCTGCTGCGCGAGATGGCCGACGCCGGCTGTGATTACGCGGTGATCGAGGCGACCTCGCACGCGCTCTCGGCCCGCTGGAACCGGCTCGGCGGCTGCTACTTCGACGTGGCGGTCTTCCTCAATATTACGCACGAACACCTAGACTACCACGGCAGCTTCGAGCAGTACCGCGCCGATAAGACGCGCCTGTTCGAGATGCTCGGCGAGGGTGAGCAGGGCGATGTCTGGGCGATTGCGAACGCCGACACCCCGAGCCACGCATACTTCCTCGCCGCCGCCCCCGCCCGCGCCCGCAGGCTGACCTTCGGCGTGCAGGCGTCCGCCGATGTGCGCGCCCACGAGGTGGCTGCCGGGCCGGGCGGTGCCACGCTGCGGGTGACGACGCCGTGGGGCGAGGCGCGCCTGCGGCTCCAGCTCCCCGGCAGCTTCAATGTCTCGAATGCCCTGGCTGCGCTCAGCGTCGCCCTCAGCCAGGGCGTTCCCCTGGGGCGGGCCGCCGCCGCTCTGGAGGCAGTGCCCGGCATCCGTGGGCGCATGCAGCCGGTGAATATGGGCCAGCCCTTCGATGTGATCGTGGACTACGCCCATAACCCGGACTCCTTCGACCAGGTGCTCGGCATGCTGCGCCCGCTCACGCCGGGCCGGATCATCGCCGTGTTCGGCAGCGCGGGCGAGCGCGACCGGGCCAAGCGCCCGATCCAGGGCGCGATTGCCGGGCGCTACGCCGACCTGCTTGTTCTGACGGACGAGGATCCGCGCGGTGAGGATCCGGCCGCGATCATCGCCGAGATTGCCGAGGGCGCCGAGCAGGCCGGTAAGCGGGCCGGCGACGGCTACCTCTGTATCTCCGACCGGGCCGAGGCCATCCGCACCGCCATGGCCGCCGCCCGCCCCGGCGACTTGGTGTTGCTCCTGGGCAAGGGCCACGAGGGCAACATCATCTACGCCGGCAGCACCATTCCCTGGGACGAGGCCGAGTCTGCCCGCGACGCCCTGCGCGCACTGGGGTATGTATGATCGACCTCGCCCCCAACAACCCCTACGCCCTCAGCATCGCCTCGCCGATCATCGCGGCGGCGGGCAGCCTCGGCTACGGCGTGGAGGTGGCCCGCCACCTCGGCCTGGGCGCGCGCCCGGCATCGTCCGGCCTGGGCGCCATGGTCACCCGCAGCACCAGCCTGCGCCCGTGCAAGGCCCGGCCAATGCCCGAGATCATCGAGACATCGGCGGGGCTGCTCTACCGGGGCTGGGAGCATAACCCCGGCCTGCGGGCGGTGCGCGAGCGCTTCGCGCCGGTCTGGGCGACCTGGGAGTTGCCGGTGGTGGTGAGCCTATGGGGCGAGGGCGCGTCCGAGTTGGCCGAGGCGGCCGCGCTGCTGGAGGGCGTCGCGGGGGTGATGGGCGTGGAGTTGCCGCTGGCGGTACACGGCGCCCTGACGCCCGAGTCCGCCGGTCGGCTGGTGGCGGCGGTGCGCCGGGCCACCGTACTCCCGCTGATCGTGAAGCTGCCCGGCCAGGCTCCCGACATCCTGGCCCTGGCCCGCGCCGTCGTCGCGCACGGCGCTGACACCCTCGCCCTGATCGCCGGCCTGCCCGCGATTGCCGCTCGCCCCGACGGTACCCTGGCCGAGGGGTGGCTCTGCGGCCCGGCCATCGCGCCCCTGGCCCTGGCCCTGGTGGCCGCCGTCTGCGCCGAGGCCACCGTCCCGGTGATCGGCATGGGCGGGGTGCGTAGCGCCGCCGACGCACGGGCCATGCTCACCGCCGGGGCCACCGCCGTCGGCCTGGGCTCGGCCATCCTCGCCGACCTGCGCGCCGGGGCGCGGATCGCGGGCGGGTTGTAGCCGAGATCCGCCCCAGCGGGGTGGATCTAGCGCAGCGCCAGCTCGCGCACGTGGACGTGGGCCACCTCGCCCGCTCCGGCCTGCAGGATCTCCAGGCGTAGCGTGCGCAGCTCGCGCACCCCGCTGGGCAGATCCAGGCTCACCGTCGGGTCGGGCGGCAGGCCGACGTAGCGCTGCTCCGCGATCACCTGCGGGCCGCCGTCGGTCGTTGTGCCGATCACGCGCAGCGTGAAGTCCATCGAGGCCACGGTGAGCGTCACCCCGCCAATACGGCGCGGCTGCGGGAAGCGCAACTCGATGATCAGCGGGTTGGCCTCGAAGCCGCGCATCAGCGTACTCGGGTCGCCGTCGAAGATGTTGACCGGCGCGCCGATGTCCAGCGCCGAGTGGGCCACCGTCACCGGCTGGCCGCCGATATCAACCTGATCCTCCACCAGCTGGGCGCGGGCGACCCGGTCGGCGGCGAAGATCGCGTCGACGGTAGCGACGTAGCGCATACGCACCACATAGAAGCCGGGCTGGCCATTCGGGTAGGGCAGGATCTGTTCGGGCTGGTCGACGATAAACTTGCGATCTTTGATCGCCCGATCAAACTCGTAGGGCGGCATAATAAAGATCTGGTGGGCCGGGTCGAGCGGCTGGCGCGCGACCATGAAGGCGTCGATGTTGATCAGCTGAACCCGGCTGGCCTGGGCCGGGCTGAGGAAAAATTCGAGGTAGGTGTTCGGATTGTTGGCCCAGGTCGGCGAGACCAGCAGCTGCGTATCGGGCTCGCGGGCCAGCAACTCGGGGATGGCCTCGCCAAAGAGTTGCTGCGCCCCATACTGCATCCCGTCCAGGGTATAGTTGGTGAACCAGGTCGGCCCGTCTACCAGGGCCGTGCGCAGCAGCAACAGGCTGGACGCGCCCAGCGCGAGGGCCACCGCCCCGGCGGCGAGGCCATAGCGCAGCCGCCCGGCCACCCAGCCGTAGCAGCGGTCAAGCCCGAGGGTGAAGATCATCGCGGCGGGCACCAGCATGGCCAGCACACGGGTGATGCTGACCGCCACCAGGGCCGCCGAGAAGGGCGCGGCGAGCATGGCCACCAGCAGCACCCGGTGCGTCGGCGAGCGCAGCCGGGCCAGGCAGATGCCCAGGCCCACCAGGATGAAGGGCAGATATGCCAGGGGCAGGTGGCCCATGTCCAGCATGCGGTGGCGATCGAGATCGACCGTGTTGGGCAGGAACCAGTAGGCCGGACTCAGGCCGGCCAGGTAGTTCGCGCCGAAGGTGGTCAGCTTCTCGCCCAGCGGGATCGTGTGCGTCCAGTAGGAGTCGAGCGCGCGCAGTTGGGCCGTGTAGGCATCGGGCTGCATCAGCCGAAAGCGGGCCAGGGGCAGGGCAACCAGCAGGAGCGCGCCGGACGCGCCGACCAGCACCCGCCAGCCCTGGCGCAGGTGGTAGCGCAGGTCCGAGAGCAGCAGCAGCACGCCGCTCACCAGCATCACGCCCTGGCCGTTCGCATAAGCGTAGAAGGTCATCGCGCCGAAGACGATAGCCGGGAAGAGCCAGGCGACGCCGCGTGTGCGGTAGAGCAGGTAGCAGCAGAGGAAGCAGGCGTAGAATGCCACCATCATCACCGTCTCAAACGCGGTGCGCGAGTGCAGAAACCAGGCCGGGGCGGCGGTCAGGGCCAGCGGGCCAGCCCACCAGAAGCGGCTCTGGAAGACCAGGCGCAGGGCCAGGGCCACCGCCACCAGGGCCAGCGCACTCACCGCCGCCGAGGTGGCGCGGGTCAGGAAGGCCGAGTTGCCGAAGATCGCCGTGCTGACCAGGTGGATATAGACGCTCAGGCTGAGGTTCCACTTCTCGGCGTTGAGGAAGTAGGGCGGCAGCAGGGTGCCGTCGGCGCTACGCAGCCCGTTCGTGAGCAGCGCGCGGGCCAGGTTCGTCTGGATGGCCTCGTCGCAGAAGAAGTAGATCGGGAAGGCGGTGAGGCCCACGAGTCGGGTGATTGCGTAGAGCAGCAGCCCGGCGAGGACGATGAGGGCGTCGGACAAGCACAGCTCGGCCAGGATGCCTATCCGGCCTAGGGGGCGGGACAGGGCGGCCCCGCTCGGCTTACCAACGGCGGGCCACGCATTCGCCCTAGCCACAATCAGCGTCCGCCCGGCGGGCACGATCAGCTGGATCGGCGTGCCCTCAGGCAGATCCAGCGGCTCGTCGGGGTGGATGGCCCCGTCGCGGTAGACCGCGCCGACGAGGCGGCTGGCAGGGATGGCGTTCGGATCGGGGCGCTCTGGCATGAACGAAGCCTGCCCAGTGGCTCACCACTGTGATAATGCGGGATGTCCGATGGGGTGGGTTCAGGGAGATCTTCGCCCTCGCGAAACACCCTCCCCCATGTACTGTGGTGGAGCCACTCGGGAAGTATAGTACGCTTTCGCCTCGACATGGTTTCAGGATTGACCCTATTTACCCCCAGATTCTTCTCCCTGAGTAGCTCTTTTCATCGCGGTGGCATGCGCCGCACGCATTGAAGGTTTCCTGAGGCTAATTCTATGAAAAATGAACCGACCGCCCCGGATGGGCCGGGCTTTGGCTGGCGGGATCTGGGCTCGGCCCTGTTGGTGTTTCTGCTTGGCGGGGTAGCGGTGATGATCTCGGCACGCCTTGCGACCCGTGCGCTCGGCCAGATGTCCGGTGTCGGGCTGCTCTCGCCGGTGGCCTATGTGGCCGGCGTGGGGCTCTACCTCGCGCTGCTGCTGGGGATCTACCTATTCGGGGTGCGGCGAGCGGGCTGGGCCGCCCTGGGCATGCGCGGCACCAGTTGGGTCAACTTCGCCCTGGTGCCGCTGATCTTCATCGTCGGGGTGAGCGCGGTGGCCTCGGTGAACATGTTGGTGATGAAGGCGGTCGGCTCCTTCGAGAACCCGCAGGTCGACGCGATCAGCGGGGGGAAGCCGATGAGCTTAGGTGGGCTGGGGGCGGGCCTGCTGCTGATCGCCGTGCTGGTGCCCTTTGTCGAGGAGTTGTTCTTTCGCGGGATGCTCTACCCGCTGCTGCGCCGCCGCGCGCCCGCCGCCGTGGCGGTTGTGGCCAACGCCGCGATCTTCGCGATGGTCCACATGATCCCCGTGCTTATCCCCGGCCTGTTCGTGGTCGGCCTGTGCCTCGCCTTCCTGCGCGAGCGCAGCGGCTCGATCTGGCCCGGCGTGATCTACCACGCCATGCAGAATGGCCTGGCCATGCTGGCAATCTATGTCGCGCTGAATATGGGGGCGGTGAGGTAGGGACGAAGGGCGCGAAGGGGCTGGGGCGGTCGTTCGCGCCCTCCACGTTCGCGTCATTCGCGCGGTTTCGCGCCCTCCGCGATCCAAACACCCCCCCCTCCGTGATCCAAACAACCCCTATGATATACTAGCCCGATGAAAATATACAAGGCCCGCGCGCCGATGCGGATCGGCTTCTTCGGCGGCGGCACCGATGTGAGTCCCTACGCCGAGGAGCACGGCGGTAAGGTGCTCAACTGCACCATCAACCTCTTTGTGCGCTGCATGCTCAGCCCCAGCAGCGAGCCAGGCATCACCATTCGCTCCCTCGATCTTCAGGAAGTTAGCAGGCTGGTGGGTGGCCGCGAGTGGGACGGCAAGCTCAGTTTGCCCCAGGCGGTCCTCGACGCGATGCCCCTGCTCCAGTCGGTGCGCTCGGCGGAGATGCCTGGCTTTAAGCTGACGATGTTTAGCGACGCGCCCCCCGGCAGCGGCCTGGGTTCATCTTCGGCTCTGGTGGTGAGCATGCTCAAGCTGCTCTACGCCATCGCTGGTCAGAGCTACGATCCGCACCAACTCGCCGAATTGGCCTACCGCATCGAGCGGGTTGACTTGGGTATCCCCGGCGGACGCCAGGATCAGTACGCGGCGGTGTTTGGCGGCATGTGCCTCTATCACTTCGGCCAGGGTCGGGTGATCGTCGAGCCGGTGATCACTGAGCCGACCGCCTTGCTGGAGCTGGAGAGTTGCCTGATCATCGGCTATATCGGCGACCGCCAGTTGCTCACGCGCCACCTGATGACTGACCAGGTGCAGCGCCTGGTCAAGGGCGATACCCTGCGGCTCCACGATGAGACCAAGGCGTTTGTGGATGAGGCCACGCGCCTGCTGCGCCAACTGCGCATCGCCGATTTCGGGCGGCTGCTTCACGAGGCGTGGGAGGTGAAGAAGGCGTTTTCGCCGCACATCGCTCCGCCGATTGTGGACGAGGTCTACGCGATGGCTCGCCAGCACGGGGCCTGGGGCGGTAAGATTACGGGTGCGGGCGGCGGTGGCTTTATGGTCTTCGCCTGTCCCTTCGACCGCCGCCTTGATCTGGAGCGCGCCCTGACTCAGGCCGGGGTCAATGTGCGCCCGTTTTCCTTTGTCAATCACGGCGTCCAGTCCTGGAGTGTGGAGGCGTGATCCCTCGCTCGTAACATGTCCAGGAGGTCGTATGCGCCGCATTATTCTTGCGCTGTTGCTGACCCTGGCTCTGCTGATCACTCCTGCGACGACGCCCCTGGCTCGTGCGCTGTCTCTCGATCCGGTTGTGTCCTTCACCACGATGTGCGTGGTCGTCGGGAGGCTCTACGTGATCCATGACAAAATGCTGGATCTGGTGGATGTGACTGACCCACAGGACGCGCAGCGGGTTGGCAGTGTGCCGATCTGCAACACGAGCTATGCCCTCGATGTGGCTGGTGACTATGCCTACGTCCTGGGCCTCGACTGCCTCGATGTGATTGATGTTCACGTCCCCACGGCCCCGCAGCGCGTCGGCACCCTCGCGTTCGCTGATGCGGGCAACGGGCTTGCTGGGTTTTTCAGTGTTGCCGACGGTCTGGCCTATATAGCGGGATTGCCTGGGGCATCGCCGGTTCCCTCCCCGATAACATGAAAAGCCAGTTGGTCGTTGACATCAGCGACCCCGCACATGTCAGCCTGATCGGCCTCTACGCGGGCTGTTACACCGGGTGCCCGCTCCCGCCGCCCGGCCCTGCCAGCGACGCCCAGTTCCAGGCGACATTCGTCAGCACTCCGGGCGAGTTCCTGCGCCTGGCGATCTTCCCCAGCCTGACCCCGCACTATCGCCGGGGCAGGCCAGGCAGCACGATGTCGCTCCAGGCCCACGACCTCCCGCCTAACACGGATCTGGAACTGCGGGTGAACGGCGTATCGGCGGGAACTGTGGCCAGCGGCAGCGGCGACGTGATCCTGGCCTTGAGCTTCGGATCCGGCGTTACGCCGGGCCACTATCTGCTGAGCCTAGCCCATCCCGGCGGCGCGACCCTCGCCACGACGATCATCGACATCAGCGCCGCGCCCCTGGCCGTCGTGCGTTCCGGCGCGGTCGCTGGGGCGATCAGCCTGAGTACACCCGCCAACCTGACGCCCCTGACGCAGGTGATCCTGCCCATCGTGATGCGCTGAGCTGTGGCGTTTTGCCTTTTGCATTGTACAATGGCCTGCCATGCATACCCCACGTATCGCCTACTGCTCGCCCGTCAACCCTGCGCCGTCGGGGATCTCAGATTACAGCGAGGAACTGCTGCCCTACCTCGGGCAGTACGCCGAGATCACCCTGTTTGTGGAGGACGGGCTGCGGCCCACGAACCCGCAGCTGACCGCGCACCTGGAGCTGCTGCCGCTGCGGCGGCTGCCCCGCGAACTGCGCCGTCGCCGCTACGACGGCATCGTCTACCAGATGGGCAATAGCCCCGCCCACGCCGGGATCTGGCGGGCCGCGCAGCGTATGCCGGGCGTGGTGGTGCTGCACGAGTTGGTGCTGCACCACTTTATGCTCTGGTACGCCGCCAATGTTCAGCACGATGTGCAGATCTATGTGCG
>CAISPW010000023.1 GCA_903887465.1 uncultured Oscillochloris sp.
CCACGAACCACCACGCCAAATTCGTGACACATCTTGCTCCAAATAGGCGTCTTGCCACTCATCTTCAATCTGGTAAGGATAAGGTTTTCCCCATTTGGTTGCACACCACTCCCACACATTCCCGGCCATATCCAGCACCCCATAGGGGCTGGCCCCATTCGGGTACTGGCCCACCGGCGTGGTTTTGCCGATGCCTGCTTCTTTGCTGTTACAACGACCAACCTCCCAGGTATTGCCCCAGGGCCAGATCCGCCCGTCGGTTCCACGCGCCGCCTTCTCCCACTCCGCCTCGTTGGGCAGGCGGAACTCGTGGCCGGTTTGCGCACTCAGCCAGCGGCAGTAGGCCACTGCCTCGAACCAGCTCACACCCACCACCGGCTGGGTGTCGCCATTCCACTGTGGGTCGTCCCACAATGCTGGTTTGGTGATCTTTTCTGCTTCGCGCCAGTCCCACCCGGCTTTTGTCCAGTAGTCTTTGTTGGTGTAACCATCGCCCGCGACGAAGGGCCGAAACTGAGCGTTCGTCACCTCGGTCTTGCCGATCCAGTAATCGGGTAGTTCCAGGCTGTGCTGGGGCTTCTCGTCACTGTCGGCCTGCGTATCGGTGTCACTACTGCCCATCAGGAAGGGGCCAGCGGGGATGGGGATGAGTTCTGGTAGCCAGGACGGGAGGGCTGAGGGCTGAGGGTTGAGGGTTGACGGCTGACGGCTGACGGCTGACGGCTGACGGCTGACTGGCGGCGTGGGTGCGGGGGCAGCGCGGCGCTCGAATTGCCCCATCTCCCGCCGCAAATCCTCGATCTCGATGGCAATGTGGGGAGGACAGTCGATCCCATAGCGCGCCGCTGTGAGTTCGAGGGCCGCGAGACGACGCTTCTTTGCGGTAATGACCGCATCCGTAGCAGGCTCAGCGCTCACTGGCGTTGGTACGTTGGCAGGCTCCGGCGCGGGCGCGGGCACATCCAGCTCCTCCCGGAAGACCTCGGCGAGCAGCGGGTTACGCGGTGCCCAGCGCTCGCCGTCACGCTTGGCCAGACCGATCAGCTCCAGCCGCACCATGTCGGTATTCAGGCGATTGAAGCGCGGCGGGTCGGTCAGCAGTCGTCGCGCAGCATCCTCCAACCGATGCTCGCGCAGATCGTTCTGGATCTGACGCAGCAGCGGGCTACCGCCCTGTCTGATCTGTCGCTCCACATCTTCCACCTGCTCGGGGCCGATGGGGGAGCCGTGTCGCACATACCCGGCGAGCATCCCGCCCATCCGCTGGGTCAGGTAGGGGTGGCCGCTCACCCGTGCGTAGACCATCTTGCCAACTATGGTCGCATGGTTCGCGCCAGCGGCGATCAGCCCATCGGCGATCAGCCCAACCGCCTCGTCCCGTGTCAGATCTTCAAGGTAGATCTCCTCGCAGATACTGTGTAGCGAGGACGCCTCGGTCACGACGAGGTCATACAGTTCGATTCCACCGCTGAAGATAATCTGGAGCTTAGACAGAGCCGGGGTAGTAATCCGATCCTCGAAGAGCGCACGCAGACTATACGCGAGCGCTGCGCGTGTTGGCACCGAGAGGACACCCAACTCGTCGAGCAACAAGACCAGCCGCTTTACCTCGCTGCGCTGAAGCTCTCGTGCGAGAAACTCCGTCAGAGTGGGCGCATCAGCAATATGCTTAGCCGGGACTCCCATCGGCAGAACATTGCTGATACGCTGCCCGATATGCGCGTACACATCTGGTAGCGGTGCGTTGGGGATGCGCTGGAAGTTGATCGTGCAGACATGCACCAAACTTCTCATGCCATCCTCAAGCTGGTTGAGCAGGCTGGTTTTGCCGTTCTGATGCCCGCCATAGATCACCCAGTAGGCACGGACATCCTCCTGGCAGATCTGCTTCAGGCGGGCGAGTTCAGCCTGGCGACCACGAAACAGGGGGCTTGCCGACGGTAAGGTCGTCGAGGAGAAGGGGTTCATGGCCACCCTCGCAGATCAGGGGCCACGCCAGAATCACGGGGCGCTAAGGCGCAGGATTCCACGGGCGCGTGCGAGCAACGCGGCGGAAGGGGACACCTATTCCAGTGCGGCATAGTGCGATGTGAGGCAACTACGAACCGCACGGCGCGGGGGTTGTAGCGTCCGAATACGCATGGTAGAATGCAACCGTGCAAGTCCAGAAGAATCTGGCATAAGCCCGCTTCTCGCTTCCAGGCAGAGCGGGCTTTGTATTTCGTGTCAGTATAGCATAGCGAATCCGATCCGAACGAGGATGGATAGTACACTTTTCCCTAGCGTTTTATCGCAGGGTACTCAGTTCGTAGGGGCAATCCCTACGGGGTGGACTACCACACCCCCGATCCCCTGCCGAAAGGCTACAGGGATTGCTTTTCGGATAATATTCAGGCTTCCGTTCA
>CAISPW010000024.1 GCA_903887465.1 uncultured Oscillochloris sp.
AACCCCCGATGAACATGGCCGCTGATGCCCGACTATTACTACAGTTGTAGTCTCCCCGGCGGGGAGGCTCGGAGGAGCTTTGCCCCTCCGAAAGAAAAGAAAAGGATTTTTTTCGGGGGCCTGCGGCCCCCAAACCCCCGCCAGGAATGGCGATGTTGGCAACTACAACTGTAGTAGTATCGGCTATCGGCTATGTTCACATTAGCCGCTCAACCGTGATCTGGTCGAGGTACGCGAGATCCACCACCGCGCCGCAGCCCGGCGCGGTCGGCACGCTCAGGGTGCTGTCGGCGTTCAGCGCAAACGGATTGGCCACGACATCCCGCGCGAAGTAGCGGTTGCTGGCGCTGATGTCGCCGGGCAGGGTGAAGTTGGGCAGGCTGGCCAGGGCCACGTTGGCCGCCCGCCCGATGCCCGTCTCCAGCATCCCTCCGCACCAGACCGGCACGCCGGCCGCCTGGGCCATGTCGTGGATCTGCCGCGCCGGGGCCAGGCCGCCCACCCGGCTCGGCTTAATGTTGATCACGCCGCAGGCTCCCATCTCCAACGCCCAGCGCGCGTGCTCCGGCGAGACGATGCTCTCGTCCAGGCAGATCGGGGTGCGCAGGCGCTTCTGGAGCTTGGCGTGGTCGAAGATGTCGTCGTGGCCCAGGGGTTGCTCGATCAGCAGCAGGTCGAAGGCGTCCAGCTGGGCCAGATGATCGGCCGCAGCGAGGGTATAGATGCTGTTGGCATCGACCTGGAGCCGCAGGTCGGGCCAGCGCTCGCGCACCGCCCGCGTCGGCTCGATATCCCAGCCCGGCTTGATCTTCAGCTTCACCCGCCGGTAGCCGGCCTGCACGTAGCCGCCCACCACATCCAGCAGGGCCGCGATGCTGGGCTGCACACCTACGCTCACACCCACGTCCACCGCCGCCCGCGTCCCGCCGAGCATCGCGCTCAGACTCTGACCGCGCAGCTTGCCGAAGAGATCCCAGGCCGCGAACTCGATTGCCGAGCGGGCCATGCGGTTGCCGCGCACCCGCGCGAACAGCGCGTCCACATCCTCGGGCTGCGCCAGATCCGCCCCCAGCACCAGCGGGATGAGAATATCGCGCAGCATCACCCAGACCGTGGCGTAGGTCTCCTCGTTATACCAGGGGCCGGTGCTCACGGGAGCCTCGCCCCAGCCCTCGGCACCCTCGGCAAACAGGCGCACGATCACCGAGTGATTGGCGAGTTCGCGCCAGCCGCTGGTCTCGAAGGGCGTCAGGAAGGGCAGGACGATCCGGCGCAACTCGATCTTTTCTAGGCGCATAGATACACCTTCGTAGGGGCGAAGCAGCGATTTCGTCCTGATCACAGAGCGACCAGGACAAAATTGCTACTTCGCCCCTACGTTCATAGATACGATACGTTACCGCACAAACCGCGTGAACTGCTGGGCCAGGGCGCGCGGGATACGCCCCTGGATGTGGGTGCCATCGCCCGCGTACTCCTCCTGGTCGATTACGCCACGGCGGTGCCAGAGCGAAACCAGGTCGTTGCGCTGGTAGGGGATGAGTACATTCAGGGCCACCATCGCCTCGGCCAGGGCCGCCCCGATCCGCTCGCCAAGCCGATCCAGGCCCCAGCCCTTTTGTGCCGAGACGGCGATCACATCGCTGGGCAGGCCCATCTCCGCCGCCAGTCGGCCCACCTCGGACGGGTCAACGCCGTCAAGCTTATCAACCTTGTTCAGCACTGTCAGGGTCGGCCTGCGGTCAACCCCCAGCTCCTCCAGGGTTTTCTCCACCGTCTGGGCGTGCTCCTGGGCGTTGGGGTGGGTCAGGTCCACCACATGCAGCAGCAGATCGGCCTCGTTGATCTCCTCCAGGGTGGCGCGGAAGGCGGCCACCAGCTGGGTGGGCAGCTTCTGGATGAAGCCGACGGTGTCGGTGAGCAGCACCTGGTGGTTGCCCGGCAGGGTCGCCTGGCGGGTGGTCGGGTCGAGGGTGGCGAAGAGCTGGTTCTCGACCAGCACATCAGAACCGCAGAGCGCATTGAGCAGGGTACTCTTACCGGCGTTGGTGTAGCCCACCAGGGCGATCACCGGCACGCCGCTGCCCTTGCGCCGCTGGCGGTAGAGTTCGCGGTGGCGGTGGACGTCGGCCAGTTGCTCTTTGAGCAGGGCGATGCGCTGGTCGATCAGACGCCGGTCGATCTCTAGCTGGGTCTCGCCGGGGCCGCGCAGGCCGACCACGCCGCCCGCCGAGGTGCCGCCGCCGGTGCCGGCCTGGCGCTCAAGGTGCGACCACTGGCGGCGCAGGCGGGGCAGCATGTAGTTGTACTGGGCCAGTTCCACCTGCAGGCGGCCCTCGTGGGTGCGCGCGTGCTGGGCGAAGATGTCCAGGATCAGGGCGGTGCGGTCAAGCACGCCCACCTGCAGATCCTCCTCCAGATTGCGCGTCTGCGCGGGGCTCAGCTCATCGTCGAAGATCACCAGCCCGGCGCCAGTGCGCTCGCGCAGTTCGGCCACCTCGCGCACCTTGCCCGGACCGATAAAGTGCTTGGGGAAGGGCTGGGCGAGCTTCTGGTAGAGACTGCCGACCACCTCCAGGCCAGCAGTATCGGCCAGCAGCGCCAGTTCGCGCAGCGAGTCCTCGGCGCTCCAGGCGCTATGGAAGCTGTTCACCTCGGCTCCGACAAGGACAGCGCGGGTGCGCGGTGCCGATGTCGAGTGCAACCGCTTGCCGTCTTGGGTACGAATCTCGTCTATGGTCGTCTCCTTTGACTATCTGATTGGCGCGAACGATCTCCTGTCATTGTAGCACTGTGGCCGTCGGCTTCAAGCGACCCGAGGCGGAGATCAGGATCAGGCAAGCGGGTGTCTCAGGTGACGCCTCAGTGTAGTGATCTGTTTCCCAAAAGGGCGCGCTGCGTCTGCTATGCTATATGGTGCCGGTACAGCGTGGTATCGGCACCACTCCAGAGTGGGAAACATCTCAAGGGGGCAACCATGAACCTCAACATCAACTACGTCGATGCACTTGCCGCTGCGGGACACAGGCGTGAACTGGAGGAGCAGGCTAGGGCCGAGCGGCTCCTGGCCGAGGTATACACTTACTCGCACCCGACGCCGAAGCACTTCAGTCTGACATGGCTGCTGCGCTGGCGGCGGCATACAGAGCAGCCCGCCGAGGAAAGCCTCAGACATAGCTAACACCACCGGGGATTAGATTAGAGCGCACCGCAGGGGCGCAGGAGGGACGCAGGACACAGGTAATCGCCTGTGTCCTGCGTCCCTCCTGCGCCCTTACGCGAGTAGATCCGTTAGCCGCCGCTGCTGGCGCAGGGCCGCCAGCGGCGATGGCGCGGGCATAACCCATGCGGCCAGATCGCCGATGGATGCCGTGCGGCCAGCCTGGATCTTTCGGCGCTGGGCCAGCAGGGTGGGCAACTCGCGCAGGGCGTCCATGCGCCCGGCGGCGATCATCGGCTGGCCGCGCAGTAGCCCGTAGGCCGTCGCCAGCAGGTCGTAGCGTAGGATGGCCGGCAGGCATTCCCGCAGGATGGGCGCAGGCATACAGCGTACGATCAGGCGCAGCCGGTTGTGCCCGAGCAGCCGCTGCTTGAGCGGGCTACCCTGCCCACCCGTGGCCGAGTAGACATGGCGCGCCCGCGCCCCCGGTGCCAGCCGCGCGCCCCAGCCACGCAGCCGCGCCCGCCAGGCCAGGTCGGCATCCTCCAGGTAGCTGAAGAAATCTCCGGCGAATGGACCAACATCATCAAGCAGTTCACGGCGCAGCAGAGCTAGGCCGCCGCTGACCCCGAAGATTTCTACCGGCGCGGCGGGCAGTTCGACCACCGGCACGCCGATGTGCATATCGGTGGCCACGCCGTCGCCCTGAAAGCAGATGCCCGCCGAGGCGACAACCTCAGGTCGGCGGCTGAAAACCAGGGCACCGGCGGTGGCCCCGGCCTGCGGCGCATCACGCAGGGCCGTCCACAGCGCCGCCACGCAGCCCGGCTCGGCCAGGGCGTCATCGTTGATCAGCAGCAGCAGTTCGCCCCTGGCGGCGGCCATGCCCGCGTTGGTGCCTCCGGCAAAGCCCAGATTCTGCGGCAGGCCGATCACCCGCACGTCGGGTGCGTGGGCGCGCGCCCAGTCCCCGGCGCGGTCGCGCGAACCGTTGTCCACCAGCACGATCTCGTCCTGCGGGCCGAGCTGGGCGCGCAGGGCGCTCAGACAGGCCGGCAGGAAGCGCAGCGCGCTCCAGGTGGGGATGACTGCTGAGATAGAGGGCCGGATCATTGAAGGTTTACCTTTAGGCGCGGAAACCCACGAGCTTTAGCCGTGGGAGGAGCGCCCCGCTTTAGCGGCTTTAGCCCTGAGTTGCGCAGGCGTTCGATACATGGCATAATGCTCATATTATGAGACTTACGATACAA
>CAISPW010000025.1 GCA_903887465.1 uncultured Oscillochloris sp.
AACGGCGCGTACAACATCATCCGAAAAGCAATCCCAAACGCCTTTGGCAATGGGATCGGGGGTGTGGTAGTCCACCCCGTAGGGATTGCCCCTACAAACTGAGTACCGTGCGATAAAACGCTAGGAAAAAGTGTACTATTATCTCCCCTGGCAAAAGGCGGGAGGATCAGAGATGACCAGTCCTCCCTGATACCTTTCTATTCCAGCAAGAGGTTGACGTTGGACTACACGATTACCGCCCTGCCGGGCGATGGGATCGGCCCCGAGGTGGTGGCCGAGGCAACGAAGGCGCTGCGCGCCGTGGGCGCACGCTATGGCCACACCTTCCAGATCCGCGAGGCGCTGATCGGCGGCAGCGCCATTGACCAGACCGGCTCGCCCCTCCCCGATCAGACGGTGGCCGCCTGTCGCGCCAGCGGCGCGGTGCTGCTCGGTGCCGTTGGCGGCCCTCAGTGGGACGACCCCGACGCCAAGGTGCGCCCCGAGCAGGGACTCCTCGGCATCCGCAAGGCGCTCGGGCTCTATGCGAACCTGCGCCCCGTCACGGTTCACCCGCTGCTGATCGATGCCTCGCCCCTGCGCCCCGAGCGCCTCGCCGGCGTGGACCTGGTGGTCGTGCGCGAGCTCACCGGCGGGATCTACTTTGGCGAGAAGCGCCGTGGCCGCGACGAACACGGCGAATGGGCCAGCGACCTGTGTATCTACAGCCAGATCGAGGTTGAGCGGATCGTGCGCCTGGCCGCCGGACTCGCCCGCGAGCGCAATGGCCACCTGACCCTGGTCGATAAGGCGAATGTGCTGGAGACCAGCCGGCTCTGGCGCAGCATCACGACGAAGATGATGCGCGAGGAGTTTAGCGACCTGCAGTTTGACTGGATGTTGGTAGATTCCTGCGCCATGCACCTGCTGCGTCAGCCGAGCGACTTCGATGTGATCGTCACTGAGAATATGTTTGGCGACATCCTCACCGATGAGGCGTCGATGCTGGCTGGCTCGATGGGTATGCTGCCCAGCGCCTCGCTCGGCGCAGGCACCATGGGCCTCTACGAGCCGATCCACGGCAGCGCCCCCGACATTGCCGGCCAGGGGAAGGCCAATCCCCTCGCCACGATCCTCAGCGCCGCCCTGCTCCTGCGCCACTCCTTCGGCCTCGAGGTCGAGGCCCGTGGTGTTGAGGCCGCCGTGAGCGCGGTGCTGGAGGCCGGCATTGTCACCGGCGACATCACCCGTGGCGACCAGCGCGCCCGCAGTACGGCGGAGGTTGGCGACGCTGTGGCTAGCCGGATCTAAATAACGATCAGATCAGAAAGAGCCTGACACTGCCAGATTCGCTGGCAGTGTCAGGCTCTTTCTGATTATTATGTCGAACGTATTAAATAAAACCCTTGCCGGCGCTCTTGGTGATCCGCACATCCAGGCTACCGGCGAACGCCTTCAGGCTCGCGGCGTCGAGCGCCTCAAGCGCACTCAGCTCCTCTGGGGTCAAGTCGTATTCCTTGCACGCTTCGTGGGCGTTATCGATCAACTGCTGGCGGAACGCCGCATCGGTGACGGCGCGGCCAATGATCTGCTGGACGGCTTCCTGCGACATATTCATTGCTCCTTTATTATGGTCGGTAGCCTATGGTCGCCCGATGCGGCGCAGCTCGCCACGGGCGTCGATCCGCTGGAAGATTTCCGCTGCCTGTCTACTGTACGTATCCGCCGCCGCAGGGTTTCGTGCGGCCAAGTACTCCCCGTAGCGCGCCCAGGTGCAGGCAAGCTCGAAGCTGCTACGGATCTCGCGAAAGACCGCCTCTGCGGCGACAAAGTCTGCGTCGGCGGACTCGCCCCGGTGTGCGGCGATCTGGCCGGACAGGCGGCGGGCGAGGCCGTAATCCAGTCGGCTGCCGATCTGCTCGGCCAGATCGGCGGCGCGGGCCGCGCGGGCGGCGGCCTCGGCCAGCATGTCGGCGGTACGCAGGCCCGCGCGGGCGACGACCATATCCGCCTCAGCCATCGCGTAGAGCGCCTCGGACTGCAGTTGCGGCACGGCGATGCGCTCGGCGATCACCTCGGCCTGGCGGGCCAGGGCGCGGGCATCCTCAGCCTGGCCCAGCGCCGTATGAACCCTGGCAAGCATCGCCAGCGTGTTGCCCTCCTCGTAGCTGCCACCCAGCTCGCGGTAGATATCCAGGGCCGCCAGGTATGACTCGCGGGAGCCAAGATAGTCGCCACGGTTGTACGCGATCACGCCGAGGGTGTCGTGAACCTTGGCGATCCCATCGCGATCCCCCATCTCCTCACAGAGGGTCTCGGCCGCGTGACAGGCATGCTCGGCCTCGGCATAGCGGTCGAGGCGAACGTAGGCATAGGCGGCGTTGAGCCGCACGCTGCTGAGTACATACTTCGCCTGCACCTTGTGGGCCAACCCCTCGGCCTGCGCATAATGCGCCACGGCGCGCTCGTAGTCGCTCTGCAGCTGCGCGAGGTAGCCCAGATTATTGTGCGACTTGCTACAGCCAAAGAGATCGTCGATTGCCTCCTGGGCGGCCAGGGCGTTCTCGAAGTGGAAGCGGGCCAGGTCGTACTGGCCGTGCATGCCGTGGATAGTGCCGATCTGATGCTGGAGATCTGCCTCGATCCGCTCGTCCTCGATGCTGCGCCGATCATTACGGAGCTTCGCCAGGCCGACCTGGCAGATCTCCAGGGCGCGGTCGTACTCGCCCAGGCGGCGCAGCACCAGCCCCATATCGGCGTAGATCGCCGAGAGCAGCAGGGGCGGCACCTCATTCATCGCGGCCTCGCAGATCGCCTCGGCCTGACCCAGCTTCTCCAGCGCCGCGCCGTAGCGCCCCTGCTTCTCCAGGGCGTCGCCCCACGAGCGCAACACCTCGGCTGCCACCGCAGGCGGTAATGTTGCATGTTCTGAATGTTTGGCATTCAACATTAACAATTCAACATTCAACATTGCCGCGTACTCCTGCTGGGCCTCATCGTAGCGACCCAGGGTACAGAGGACATCGCCGAGCGCCTCGCGGGCCTCCCAGGCACGCGGGCTGTTGGGGTTGGCGGCGAGCGCCTCCAGCGCCCAGCGGTATGACTGGATGGCCTGCTCGTTCGCGTAGTCATCGCGGGCGATGTGGCCAGAGAGCAGCAGGTAGGGCACCGCCCGCTCGGGGGCGTCGCTATGGCGGTAGTGATGGGCAAGCAGAAAGATTGCCGTGCCGCTGCCCCGCGCCGCCCGGCTCAACACCGAGCCGTTGCGCCCGATCTGCACCAGGTAGTCCTTGCCGTCATCGCCGTACTCGGCCCGCACCTGGGCTAGGTCGTCGCGGTAACGCTGCTCCAGGTACTCGCCGATCCGCCGGTGCAGCTCGCGCCGGCGGGCGTAGAGCAGGCTCTGGTAGACCACCTCCTGCATCAGGCCGTGGCGGAAGAGGTAGACATGCTCGGGAACCTCGCGCTCGGTGCTGGTGAGATCTTGGGCGTTGAGACGGGCGAGTTGGCTGAAGATGGTGGACGGATCTTCCAACTGGATCGACTGAAGCACGCCAACCGGGAAGCGCTGGCCGATCACCGAGGCGACCCGCAGGATGGCGCGCGAGCGCTCATCGAGGCGGTCGATGCGCGCCAGGAGCAGGCCGCTCAGGCTATCGGGCAGGGCGTCGAGGTCGGTGGCGCTGCTCCGCACGGCGCGCAGCAACTCCTCCAGAAACAGCGGGTTGCCAGCGGCGCGGGCCACGATCTGGCCGCATAGATCTTCATCGATGGGAATGTCGCCGGCATGGATCTTCAGCAGGGCAGCGCAATCATCGGCGGGCAGGTCGCCCAGATCCAGCTCGGCGGCACCGTCGCCCTGCGGGCCGCCGCCCCAGTCGAGCCGGCCCCGGTGCAACCCGAGCAGCAGCGCAGGCACCGCGCCAATCGTGCGGGCCACCTGCTGCCAAAGATCGAGAGAGACCTGGTCGGCCCAGTGCAGGTTATCGAAGAGGACGAGCATGCCACCCTCGGCGCGGGCGACCATCTGGAGCAGGGTGGTGAAGATCTCGAAGCGACGGGCCTGGCGCTGCTGTGGATCGAGCGCGCGGACGATCAGGGTGTCCGCAACTTCGATCCGTACCAACTCGGCCATGAGCGGCATCCAGTCGTCGCTGGGAATACCTGCGGAGTCCAGGGCGATACCGAGCTTCACGGCCCGAGCCTGATCGCCGTCCCCGGCGGCAATCCCGCAGAGATCGCGCAGGATCTCGCCCCATGGCACGTAGGGCGTGTTGGTGTGAAACGAGAGACAACGCACCGGGATAACCCGCAGGTCGGCGCACTCCGCGATCAGGGCGGCGGCTAGGCGGCTCTTGCCGATACCGGCCTCGCCGCTCACCCGCACGACGCGGCCGGTACCGGCGCGGGTGGCCGCCAGGTGCGTGCGCAGCCAGGCCAACTCGGCGGCACGACCGATCAGCGGGGAGTCCGGCGCGGGACCTTCCTGGGCCGAGGAGATCGCCCCGGTGAGCCGCAGCAGCTTCAGGGGATCGGCCTTGCCCTTCACCATCACCAACTGCGGGTCGTCGCAGCCGAGGGCGCGGCAGATCAGGCCGGCCGTCGCCGCCGAGCAACGCACCTCGCCCCATGCAGCCTTCACCATCACCCGTGCCGCAACGTTCACCGCGTCGCCCATGACCGTGTACTCTTTGCGCTCGGCGGTGCCCACATTACCGGCGAAGACGTTGCCGGTGTTCAGGCCGATGCGTAGCCGCAGGGGGATGGGTTCGGGCAAGGCCAAGCCCGCCGTGAGATCCTCCTGCAGGATCGCCTGCATGGCCAGGGCGGCGCGGGCAGCGCGCTCGGCGTGATCCTCGTAGGCAATCGGGGCACCGAAGACGGCCAGCAGCTTGTCGCCCTCATCGGCCAGATCGAGCTTGTTGACAAAGCCACCGTACTGCTGCACGGCCGCCTGGATCGGACGCAGAAAGGCGTCCACCGCAGCGGCGGCGCGATCCGGGGCCAAGCGCTCAACCAGATCCCCGAGGCCCAGCACCTGGGCGAAGAGTACCGTGACCGGACGCAGGTCGGCCTCAACCACGGGGCGCTGCGGGTCGGCCAGGATGCGCTCGACCAGACTGGGCGGCAGGTAGGGGCTGATGCGACCGATCTGCTCGGCGACGTACACCAAGGCGGGCAGATCGAACCCGACCAGTGGCGCATCGCCGAGCGGGGCGGCAATCGGCGCGACGGCCCGCAGGTCGCGCACGCGCACATAACCCTCGGCCACATCCTCGCCTAGGGCGTCGGCGGCGACGGTGGCCCACGCCTTGGGGCCGAGGACTAGCTCGCCGCGCCCACCGTAGCTCTCGGCATGGGCGACCGCATTCACCGCGAGGCCCATGGCGCTGTAGCGTAGGGCCTGGGGCTGACCGGCGCTCACCAGGGCCACCCGTCCACGGGCCACGCCGATGTGCATGCTCAGGGGAAAGGTGCCGACGCCCGGCACGTGGCGCTGGAATCCGGTCAGTTTGCGCAGCAGATCGAGAGCGGTGGCGGTGGCAGCGTGGGTATGGTTTTGCCCCTCGAAGAGTACCAGCAGGGCATCGCCGCCGAAGGTAATCAGGTCGCCGCCCGCCCGCTGGATGATCTGGATCATCGTGTCGAAGTAGCGATTGAGCGTATCGGTGACGATTTCGGTACCCTCGCGGCCAAGGGTCGAGAGCCGCTCGGCCAGGGCGGTGGAGCCGCTCACGTCGGCGAAGAGCAGGGAGCCATCAACCCACTCCAGCCATGGCTGGGCCGTGGCACCGGCGAACTGGCGGTCGAGGAGGCGGCGCGGCAGGTAGGTGCTGAGGGCGTAGCGGGCGCTGGCGAGCTGGGCGGCGGCGGCGAAGCGGTCGTGGTCGGGCGCGGTACCTTGAAGCAGCCGGTCGGCCAGATCGACGCCAAGATAGCGCCGCAGCAGGCTGGCAGTGTCGGGGCCGGGCGCTGCGCTCAGCATATGTTCAGCGTGAGACATCGCGCTTCGCTCGCTATTGCAGGTGGAATGCTATCGGCGGTTCCCTGCCCCCTAGTGGCTCGGCGCGCAGGCCGGCGGCTGAGTTAGCCAGGGCGAGAAGAGAATATTGCCGCCCACCGAGTCGCCACGGCCCTGCGGGTTCGCGTCGGGATCATACGGCCCAGACCCATCGCCCCACCAGTTCTCGCGCATATCGATCTGCACTTCGCTGGTTGCGCCACGGCCAAGCCCATACTTGAGATAGGCCGGGATCACCGGCGCGATATGCTCATCGACAAAGTTGTTCACGAACGCCAAGCTCAATGGCGAGACGCCGTTCGGGTTTACCTGCACGGTCTGGGTACGCAGGCTAAAGCCGAGGCCATCGCCAACCAGGGCGTTACAGGCGACGCGGCCCTGAAGCGGGCCATTCGTGATCACCTGGAGGTTCGGCGTGCCGCCGCGAATCAGGTTGCCGCCAATATCGAGGATGAGGCTGTTAAACGTACTCTGGTTGGCGATCCGCACCATCGGCGCACCATCACTGAGCCGGTTGCCGCCGATCCGGTTATTCTGGATCGTGACCGTGGTGCCACGGGCGTAGGAGGCGTCGAGGGCTGCGCCGAACGGGACGTCATTGCCAGAGATCTCGGTGTCCCGCAGCTCTAGCTTCGTATCGATGGCCAGGATTCCACCGCCATTATCGGTGATCCAACTGCTACGCACCACCAACTCGCTACTATCGACCACCAACACCGTGCCGCCCGCGCCGCTGCCGCGCACCTCGGTGTTCTCCAGCACCATAAAGCTGTTGGGGCGACCGAAAATACCGCTCCAGCGTGCGCGCGTGCTGCCCACAAAGCGCACGTGCTGGCCAGGTAAGCCGAGGGCGAGCAGGCGCGCACCGTCCACATAGATCGAGACGCCGGGGTCAAGGCGCACCTCAACGCCGGGTTCGATGATCAACTCAGCGCCGGGGGCGAGCTGCAGATCACGGCGCACCATGATCGGACTCTGGCTGATCGACCAGCGCACATTGCCGCGCAGCACATCCGTCGGCGGCGTGGTGGGCAGCACGGGTGCCTCGGTCGGGGTCAGCGGCGGCTCCTTCGAGATATCTGGCTCGCTTGTGGGCAGAAGCGTCTGCGCCGGGGACGGCGATGGCGGCGGGATGATCGCCACCGGCACGGTGGGGATCGCCTGCGGGGTGGCCGGGGTGGTGCTTGGCTGCTGGCCACCAGCGGCGGGGCGAGTAGGCATGCCTGACGGCTGGGCCAGCGTCGTTGCCGCGACCACGGTAGGGTTAAAGGTTGGCTGGGTTGGCGGCGTGCCGTCCGGCTCAGGGTACGGGTTCCCTTCAGAGGTTGGCGAGCCGAGCGGGGGATTCTGCGGTGTTGAGGGCGCAGGATTCTGCGTCAGGGCGGCCTCAGCGCTCGGGTTGCCCGTCGAGATCAGGGCCGGCGTCCCGCTCACTGGAGACGGGTACGCGCCCCCAGTGGGCACGCCGCCGACCGGAGCCGTGGGGGTGCCTACGCCGGTAGCGCCAGGCTCCGGATACGCGCCGCGCGTAGGCTGGCCGGTGGGCGCACCATCAGCCGGCGTCAGCGCCCCGGTCAGCGCGGTGGGGGACACCTGCGCAGTCTGATTTCCTGAGTTTGGCGTGAAGATGTAGGTTAGGGTGACGGCGACAATCAGAAACGTCAGCGCGCCGAGCAAGATCTGCGTGTCACGACTAAAACGCGGGCCAGCAGAGCGATCAGGCTGAGGCGATTCATCCTGCGACACGAAGGCGCTCCATGGTAACATGCGAATCTTCGCCGCATCTTACCATGGGCGATAGGCAATCGGCAACCATCAATGCAAAATACAAAAGACGGGATGGCCAAGGGAGCGATCCTCCCCTTGACCATCCCGTCTCTCCACCTGGCTAATTCAGACTCTCAACATGGCTGGTGGCCAGGTAAATCACGC
This sequence comes from uncultured Oscillochloris sp., assembly GCA_903887465.1. GTDB lineage: Bacteria > Chloroflexota > Chloroflexia > Chloroflexales > Chloroflexaceae > Oscillochloris. The sequence goes on from CAISPW010000025.1 coordinate 7,934, forward strand.
GCTCGCCAATGTTGGTAGATCGGTCGGCGGCGCGCTCCAGCGCGTGGACCACATCGATCATGTCGATCGCCGCCTCGACCTTCTCCGGATCCGCCTTCGCCATCGCGATAATCTCGGCGCGCAGCTGATCTTCGAGATCATCCACCCGCTCATCGCTCTGGGTCAGGCTATGGGCGATAGCGGCATCCTGGCGCAGGAATGCCTCCATGCTCGTGTTGACCATCTGGAGCGTAAGGCTGGCCATCTCCTTGATCGCGGAGGGGGGCGTAACCAGAGAGGGGCGGCGGGTGGCCCGGCGCACGCGGCGGGCGATGATGTTGGCGTAGTCGCCGATTCGCTCAAGTTCCCCGGCGATGGCCGTAACAACCGTGATTAGCCGCAGGTCGCTGGCGACAACCGGCTGCTGGGTGGCCAGCAGGTGGATGGTGCGATTCTCAAGAGCGCGCCAAGCATCATCGATCTGGGCATCGTCGCTGATAATCTGCGCCGCCGCCACCGAGTCCCAGGTGTCAAGGCAGTTGATTGCCCGCAAGAGAGCCTGCTCGACCATGCTGCCTAGCCGAAGCAGATCATCACGTAGGCTGTCGATCTGACGAGTATAGCGTTCGCGAACCATCGATCCTCATCTCCTTGCCGGTGTGGGCCAATTAGGGTATGCACAGCATACCACATCCCGCTGCGGCAGGTTATCCTACGGGGACCGACAATCTGGGTGGGTGCAACGTCGCTGGGGCTGCGCCCCAGACCGCGCTTTTGGTTGGTTTTTGGCGGCTTCGCTGCCAAAAACTAACCAAAAAAGATCGTTCGGGGATGGCGAAGTCACCCCCAAACCCCCGCCGAGAGGTGACTTTGACGTGGCCCTTGACAGGGATGCTTCGGTCTGCTATAATTAGTGTCATACTAACACTAAACGCCGGAGACCCCTATGACCCGCAGCATCAACCTAAGCGCAACCGCCGCCCCCTTCCTGAGCTACCTCGATCAGTGGTACGCAGATCTGCCCACAGCCGATCTGGCCGCGATCATTGGCGCAACGCCGGAGCGGGTGGCAATCTTCGCGATCGATATGATCAACGGATTCTGCAAAGCGGGGCCGCTGGCCGGGCCACGGGTGGGTGCCCTGATTCCATCCGTTGTGGCGATCTTCACCCGCGCCTACACCCTGGGCGTGCGCAGCTTTGTACTCACCCAGGATACCCACGATCCGCAGACGCCGGAATTTGGCTTCTACCCGCCGCACTGCCTGGCCGGTACGCCAGAGAGCCAGGCGGTGGCCGAGTTGGCCGAACTGCCCTTCGCCGACCAGATCAGCACGATCGAGAAGAACTCCCTCAGTTCGCACCTCGGCACACGCCTGGGCGCCTGGCTGGCCGAGCGCCCGCAGATCAGTACCTTCATTATTATTGGCGACTGCACCGACCTGTGTGTGTTCAGCGCGGCCATGCACCTGCGCCTAGAGGCCAACGCCCTGAATCTCCAGCGGCGGGTGATCGTCCCCGCCGCCGCCGTCGACACCTTTGACATGCCCGTCGATGTCGCCCAGCGCCTCGGTATCATGGCCCACGACGGCGACCTGCACCACGCCCTATTCCTGCACACCATGGCCCAGAACGGAGTCGAGGTGGTGGCGACGCTGTAGGGCCGAAGCATTCGCGTGAGCGCAAAACGCCCACGCGAATGCTTCGGCCCTACTCCGTGACGATCAACACGCTACCAGGGATGAGCTTTGCGCGCTTTTTTGGCTCCACCGAGCGTTGGGCCACCTCGCCGGGGTGGCTCAACGGTCGCAATCGCGGGCTCACCGCGATGATCGAAATACTCACCAGCGGGAAGACCGTTGGCCGACCCTGGCGATCCTCGCCATCAATAAAGCCCCGCGTGCGCGCCGCACGGTCGTAGAGCAGGGGCGCAGTCGCATCGAACTGCGAGATGATCGTGTTGCAGACAACGGCGAGCCGGCTGAGGCTGGTGATCACCACAAAGTCGTCGCCGCCGATATGGCCCACAAAGTCATCGGGGTTGCCATACTCGCGCACCGTATCAAGCAGAATCTGCGCCGTCCGCTGGATGACCGCATCGCCCTTGAGAAATCCGTAGGTGTCGTTATACGCCTTAAAGTTGTCGATATCGCAGTAGCAGACCACAAACTTGCTGTCGTTCTGCGCAATCCGCTGGCTGATCGCCCGCTCAATCGCAATGTTGCCGGGCAGGCGTGTCGACGGATTCGCCCCGCCTTCACGTTCGCTGCGCCGCATCGCCGCCTGCACCCGCGCATTCAGCTCCACATCGCTAAAGGGCTTGGTGATATAGTCATCGGCACCGAGCTGCAGCCCGCGCACCTTATCGGCGGGTGAGTTGATCGCCGACAGCAGAATGATCGGCGTCAGCTGCGTCTCCGGCTGCACCCGCAGGCCGCCCAGCACCGTGAATCCGTCGATGTCGGGAAGCAGCAGATCGAGCAAGATCAGGTCAAACGGCTGCTCGCGTACAATCCGCAACACCTCGGTGCCGCTGCCGACCACCGTGGTCAGGTAGCCCTCATCGGCAAACTGGTCGGCGATCAACTGGGCGATATCTGGCTCATCGTCCACGATCAAGATATGCGGCTTGACCCGCTGCGGGCTGCGATTCGCCTCCAGGCTTGCGTCGATCTGATCCAGCAGCCGAGGGACAGACAGATCGCGCTCGCCCGTGGTGTCGCCAATCAGCACCAGCGGGATCGTCTTCGTCTCGGGATCCTCGCCAAAGATCTGCATCGCCAGGTAGGTCTGCGTGTCCAGGTGCTGATCGAGGATAATCAGCCCCGGTCGAAGCTGCCGCGCCATATCCAGCCCATCGTCCGTGTGCTGTGCCCAGACAAGGCGATGTCCACGGGCCTCCAGCGCCGTGCGGAGCGCGAGCGGCACCGCATCCAGCCGCGCCACCATGAGCAGCAGATCTGCCGCATGGAGCTCCGCCGGATCGTGGGGACTCGTGCGAGACCCCGCCACCAAATCGCGCGGCGGCGGAAGCGCAACCTGCAGGGGCGGGCTATGGCTCATGGCAGAGCCAATCATCGCCGCCGGCAGATCGATATGGATCCGGTCGCCGGAGATCTCGGCGTGGCTCAAGATCTGATCGCAGGCGAAGCGGAGCCGATCAACGCTCCGCTCAATTGTCGCCAGCAACACGAGTACACGCTGCGCATCGCTCTGAGATCGGCGCAGCAGGCCCACCGCGCCATGGAGCGCCGTCAACGGAGAGATCAGCGTATGCACGAAGCGGTCAAGAGATGAGCTACTTTCCATGTGCGCCCCCGCCTGGCATCATTGCCAACGTCACAGCGCTGATCAGCCGCTCGTAGGTAATCGGCTTCTCAAGATATCCGTCCGCCCCCAGGTCGAGGAGCTGAACATGGAGCGGGGAGCCTACGGCATCCGCCGTCAGGATGATCACGCGCGTTGCCGCAGTTGCCGGGTTCTGCTTCATCTGGCGCAGCACTTCCCTGCCATCAATACCGGGCATCTTCACATCGAGGAGTACCACATCGGGGCGCACGCGCGCGATGGTCGATAGCGCCGCGTAGCTATCGCCGACGTTCGTCACCCGCAGGCCATAGCGCTGCAGCAGCCGCACCAGCATCGGGCGCATATGGGGGTCGTCATCCACCACCAGCACGTGGGGCTGGCGCGTGGCGAGGGTTGCGGTGGTGCCCGCGATGATCTGATCGACCGACGCATTGGCGGGCAACAGCATCATGCCTGAGCGCGGGCCAACGTCGCCAATCGCCAATACCAGCATGGTGCGGGTCGCCTCATCAGACGCAAGGCTATCGAGCAATGCGGTGGCCACATCCCTATCCGCTGGCAGAGCCACAACCAGCACCTCTGAAGGCACCAAGCGGGCCGATGCGAGGGTCGTCGCCGCGTCCGTAATCTCATACACTTGCCATCCCGCATATCGTAGCCCGTCGCGCACCGCCGCGCTGTCGGTGCCCAGGCCCGCCAGCAGCGCCAGCGGCTGAACCACGCCCGATTCGCTATCCATGTCGGTCGCTGAGATCACCGGGAGCGTGAAGCTAAAGGTGCTGCCCTTCGTCGGCGCGCTTTCGAGCCAGATCCGCCCGCCCTGCTCCTCCACCAGCGCCTTCGAAATGGCAAGGCCCAGGCCGGTTCCGCCGACATTGCGGGTTGCCGAGCTATCGATCTGCTGAAATTTCTGGAAGAGCCGATCCTGATCCTCGCGGGCGATCCCGCGCCCCCAGTCGCGCACTGCAAAGCAGACCATCGAACCCTCGTGCCGAGTCCTAAGCAGCACGTGCTGGCCCGCCACCGAGAATTTGATCGCGTTCGAGAGCAAGTTGACGAGGATCTGCGCCGATCGGTCGCCGTCGACAAAGATCTGTGGCATCCTGGGCGGCATATCCAAATCGATCATGATCCCGCGATTATTGGCGAAGGCGCGCATCTCCGCCGCCGCGTTATGGCACAGGTCGGCGGGAGAGAGCGCCTCGCGCCGCAGCTGAATGCGCCCCTGCTCAATCTTGGCAATATCGAGGATATCGTTGATCAGCCGAATCAGCCGCTCGGTATTATTCAGCGAGATCGTCAGCAGGTCGCGGGCGCGCTGCGAGATCCCGTCGGTCATCCCTGGTCGCCCGTCGCGCATCGGGCCGAGTACCAACTGGAGCGCCCCCTGAATACTGGTCAGCGGCGTGCGCAGTTCGTGCGATACATTCGACACAAAATCGCTCTTCATGCGCTCCACCTCGCGCTCCCTCGTGATATCACGGAAGATCAGGATGCGCCCGAGGTAGCGGTCATGCAGATCCATCACCGGGGCCGAGAAGCACTGGAGCAGGCGCGACTCAGGCCGGACGATCTGAAATTCCTCCACGGCCCGCTCGGTGGTCGAGCGAAGCAACTGGCGCAGCCACCCCTGAAAGCGCGGGGCGTCCTCGAAGATCCGGGTGAAGAGCGACCCCAGTTGCTCCAGATCTTTCTCCTGCAGCTCACGCTCCGACAGACCAAAGAAGAACCGCGCCCGGCGGTTGGTAATCACCGTACGTCGGCGCTCGTCGAGCATGAGAATGGCGTCATTGGTCGCATCCACCACCGCGCTCGTCCGCTCCAGGTCGTTGCGGGTCTGCGCAAAGATGCGGGCATTCTCAATCGCCACAGCGGTCTGCCTGGCCAGCATCGTGATGATCTGCACCTGCGGGGCATCAATCGCTGCCTCACGGGTTGTGACCACCTGGAGCACGCCGGTCAGCCAGCCGCCGGCGAGGAGCGGCAGATTGATCATCTGGCGCACACCGGCCAGTTGGAGCGCGACGGCGATGGGGGTCTCCGCATGGCTGGCCACAATGGTCACCTGGCCGAGGCTCGCGGCGGCGCGGGCCTCGGCCACGCTCTTGGGGAGCAGGGCGGGCTGCCAGAGCGCCAATGCGTTGCCGCTGCGCGGGCCGATGCCCGGCCCCAGCGCGGCGGCGGCCAGATCGAGATCCTCAGACTGCTCGTTATAAAGCAGGATCGCCCCGCCGTCCAGGCGCAGCACCGTGAGGATCTGCGCAAGAATCGCGCTGAGCATCTGGTCAATCAGGTTGCTGTAGAGCAGCCCGATATCCGTCACCGCATTGACGGCGGTAAGTACACGGCTCGACTCATCCATATCGCTCGTGCGGTGTGCGCCCTCAGCCGACGCGATCCGCTCAAGCGCCTGGGCGCCATCGTCTGCCAGCGCGATCAAGGCCGCCTCCTGCCCGCCGGTTGGCGGCAGGTGCGCTGCCATGGCGATCAGCCCGTAGTGCTGTGTGATCCCGCCAACCGGGATCGCCACAACCGCCCCGCCGTGCGCCATGCGCGCCGAGAGTTCCGCAAAAAAACTCTGCGGATCGGCCCAGGCATCGCCGTGTACTAGGCCACCGCGCTCGGCGAGCAGCGCCAGCCATTCTGGCGCTGTGCGCAGCGCGGTCGGCGTCGTGTCAGGCACGCCCATGCCCGCCACAAGCTGGAGCGTGCCAGGAAGATGACCGGGGGCAAAAAACGCGCTCGCGCCGCCGATCAGCGCATGCGCGCCCCGCACCAGGGCGTCATATATCGCGGTACGATCCTTGCAGCGCGCCAACCGCTGGCCCGTTGCGTAGAGCGTACGCAGAGCGGCGGGTTCCAGCGCATCGAGCAGCGCGACCCGCAGCGGATCGGCGGGTGCGGCACCATCAGAGAATATCCACGGTGGAGGGATCATGGGCATCCTGCTAATTACCAACGTGCGGCGCTTGCTGACGCTCCGAAGATCTTCCCTGCTCCCGATTCGATCCGGTCGCCGACTCTCTGCATCCTTGGGTTAGGCAGTGCGCCCTCTCAGGATTGCGGTGATCCGGTCGACCAGGCTAAAGACATCAAATGGCTTCACAATATAGCCGCGTGCCCCAATCGCCAGCCCGCGCTGAACCTCCAACTCTTGCGACTTCGCGGTCAGAAAAATCACCGGCAGATCGCGCGTCTGCGGGTTGGCATAGAGCCACGCGCACGCGGTGAAGCCGTCAACGCGGGGCATCATCACATCGAGCAGCACCACATCAAACCGTTCGAGCTGGGCGCTCTCGATCGCCGCATGCCCATCGCTCACCGCCACCACAACGCAGCCCGCATCCTCAAGCGCCATGCGTGTGATCATCTGGATATCGGGCTCGTCCTCCGCAAGGAGTATCTTCATGGCTCGCCATCCTCCATCATCGTCAGCTGCCGAGCCACCTCCTCGACCGCAATACGCTGCTTCCGATAGAAGTCTGACTCGCTCATGGAGAGACGGTTCGCCACATCACGCACAGTCTTACGTTGAAGAAAACGACCTTCGAGCAGATTATAGAGCAGCCACTCCTGCGCAGACGGGTCAAGCTGCTCATGCGGTCGCAAATTGCCGATTGCCCGGCGCAGCACTGCCTGAAGCGCCCGGGTCGGGCTGCCGCCCTGCTCATTCAGGATGCGCTGCACCGTACGCATGCCGAGCAGCGGGCTATCGGAGAGCTTCGGCCCGCCCCAAAACTGAGTCAGGGCGTCCTTCACCAACTGCGGGAAATCGGGGTTCGTCACCACATCGCCGTCTATCGCCTCCAGATCCGCCGAGGTGGCCTGCTCAATCCGTGACGAAAGCTGCTGGAGCGAGCGCATCTCGGGACCCAGGCCGCGCAAGGCGTCGAAGATCATCTGCTGCATCTGCACCGTCGAGAGGGCCAGTTCCATCTGGTGGGCGAGGACGCCGACCAGGTGGCGCACACTCTGGGCGAGGGAACTGCCCTGGCGCAACTGCTCGGGCGGGTAGGCCACACCCAGCGCCCCCAGGAAGATCCCATCCGGGCTGCGCAGCGGCAGCAGGCAGAATCCGCCGCAGGTCAAGAATGCATCGGTGGGCGGCAGGCCATCGGTGCTATTATTCGGCAATCGCTCCACCTGGGGCAGCAGCGTAGGCAGCGGGTACTCGCCCACAAAGCGCTTCACATCGCGCCGGACGCCGCAGCTCGCCTTCACGGTAAAGCCACCATCGCCGGGGGCGATCACAAAGCCCGTCTCAACCCGCAGCGCGCCGCAGATCGCCACCAGCGAGTTCTCCAGCAGCGAGCGCAGGTCGGCGCGGGTAAAGGTGCTGCGCGGCAGATTCCGCAAGTAGTCGATCTCCTCGTGATCTTGCAGATAGACAAGCGCATCCAGATACGGCTTCACCTTACTCACAAAGATCGGCATCAGCACCGTCATCATCATCACCCCGAAGGTGATCAGCGTGTCGCGCGGGAGTCCGAGCAGGTGTTCAAACGCCGGCATGGCCTGAATGAACAAGATGATCATAATGCCCACAAACGGGCCGTACAGCCACCAGCGAATAAAGTCCTGCTTGATCAGCCGATCCGGCAAAAGCACGCCGTGGAAGGCCACGCTATAGGTCATCACCGTGATCATGATGATCACGATCAGGCTGGCGATCTCCTGCAGGATCAAGATCGTGCTATCCGGGATCGTACTCGGCGCGCCGAACACCAGAAACGGGAACACGCCAATCCCAGGCGCGGCAAACGTCGCGCCGAGGTAGCCCATACGGCGGCGCTGCGCGGGCGTCAGGGCATAGCGCCACGAGTCGATCACGGCGGCAAGGGTAATACCAATGCCGACCAGGAAGAAGAGGCAGTACGACCAGAAAAACGGGCCGGCACTAAACTGTGCGACCGGCCCGCTGGGGATATTCCCGCTGACGATCAGGTCGGTACCCAGGATCACCAGCAGCAGGTAGATAGCGCTCCCGCCATAGGCCAACCAGACCAGCCAGCGCATCCGCTCGGCCTTTGCCCGATGCGAGCTGAGCATAAAAAGCGCATTTGCCAGGTGGATGTACGCCGCAGGAACCAGCGTAATTCCAAACCACTGGCTTCGGCCAAGGAAGATCATGGTCGCTTTGTTGCTGGCGCGCGCAAGCAGCAGATCGCCGCCATAGACGATCACCACGCCCCCAAGCAGCAAGCAAAGGGCACGCGCGATATCATTACGCCAGTTCTGCAGAGCGATGTAGGTGAGCAGTGAAAATGTGACAATCAACACTGCGGCAGAGAGCAGTTGATTTACTTGCTCAAGGATGATCGTCATAATAGATGTTATATCGGGCGTGGGGTTGCGCGATTGTCAAGGGGCATAGGCGGAGGGGAATCAGCACCACCGTCAGCACAGTATCCAGCCGGTAGAGCGTACGAAGGCGCACCACGTGGACCTCTATGCGGTGCTTGGCCAATCCTGGCGATACCTATAACACCAGTGAATTATACCACACGGTCTTTTGGGCACTCGAAGGCGCAAGCGCAGGGCGGTTGCAACGTCGCCTCCGGCGGGGGTTTGGGGGTGGCAACGCCACCCCCGAACGATCTTTTTTGGTTGGTTTTTGGCGGCGAATCCGCCA
>CAISPW010000026.1 GCA_903887465.1 uncultured Oscillochloris sp.
CGCTTCAGCGGCCGTCGTAGACCTAGCCGGGGGCCTTCAGCCCTTCGGCGGGCATTGCCGCACAGGGTGACTGATGTGAAAATAGCCGATAGCCGATAGCCGATAGCCGGGCATCAGCGACCATGTTCATCGCGGCGGTGTGCGCCCCGCGCATGAACGTCTTTTGCGGTATTTCACGAAAAATTGTGAGGCGCAGTCCCAGGGACGGTGCATTCGCCCTGCGATGGTTCGCCCCCGCTCTGGTTATCGGATCACATGCACGAGTTGCGAGCGACGGAAGACGATTACCACGCGCTCGGTGTGGTAGCGGGATTGGGCCTTGGTGAAGATCACCCCGTCGTACCCGTTGCGGTCGAGCCACCACTCGGCGGCCGGCTCGGCCTCCATCGCCATGCCGAGGCTGCGGGCCTCGCTGCGAATCTGCGTGAGCTGGCGGCCCCAGGCGGCGAGGCCGCAGGTGTAGGGACGCAATAGGCGCACCCGGTAGCGCTCGCCCGCGCTAAAGTTGATGATGCCCTGGGGGATGATGCCGCGCAGCTGCGACTCGAGCATGCCGACGGGGGCGAGGGCGATCCCGCGCCCAGCCGGGGTCTGCTCCTGGGCCAGCGGGATCTGGCCGCCCAGCAGATGGTAGACTCCGGGGGCTTGGCTGCCCCTAGCCCAGAGCGCGGCCTCGGCCTCGGCCAGCGTAGGCACCTGCTCGTCGTAGTCGGAGACACGGGGCACACGTGGCGGGGCCATGATCTGAATCTGGGGCGCGGGAATCTCGGGGCGAGGTGTGCCGTCAGGGCCGACCCAGACAACATCCATAAGGGTCATGGGCGCATCGTGGTGGGCCATATAGCGGAATCCGCGACGCTCGCGGCCCTCCTTCCCGCGCGACTCAGCACCGATGCGGGCGCGCAGGCGCATGCCGCCGCCGCAGCCGGAGGCGGGGAACCACTCGACGGCAGCGCTGAAGCGGAAGATCGCCCGCCCGTCGGGCCGATCCTGGCTGCCGTCGGAGCGCCAGCCTTTGCCCACCAGCCCGCTCCAGCCTCCCACTACGGCACGCAGGGGCGCGTAGAGGGCCAGCACGGCGTCGGGGCCGGGCGGTTCATCGAGGACCCACAGGCCGGGCGGGATGGCCCCCGAGGTGGGCAGGCGCACGGTGCCGCCGATCACGCTCTGCGCGACCCCGGCGTTGCCGAGGCGCACGGTGGGCGCGGGTCGGCCTGCGGGCGGGTGGCGCGGCGCGGGCGGCGCGGGCGGGGCCGCGCCATGCGGCGCGACATCGCCGCCGCACTCGATGCAGAAGCGCGGATGACCCGGCGGCAGGGGCGTGCCGCAGTGGCGGCAGAACTTCGGCCAGTTGACCGGCTGTGCGTCATCGCTCATCGTTGCACCTCATGCCCTCAGACGCGGAGCTGAGATTTAGCATTTAACCCTCAGCATTCGGGCGGCGGCCCCTCACCCCCCGAGTCCGAACAGGCTCCTGATCCGCCCGAGCAGGTTGGGCTGGCTCATCTCGGTTATGGCGGCAGTGGTGGCGGTGGCGGCGAGTGCGCTCTGACGCTGGGTTAGTCGGCGCTCAAGCACGGCGCTCAGCCCATCGGCCAGAGCCGGGTTACGCTCGATCAGCGGGCCGATCGCATCGCGCCGCACCAGCAGGGTCTCAGTGTCTTCGATGGCGACCACGGTGGCCCGCCGGGGTAAGCCCGTGAGCAGGGCCAGTTCGCCAAAGAAATCACCTGCGCCCAACTCATTCACCACCACCACCGCGCCCCCCTGATCATCTGCCGCCTCGACGCGCACCCGCCCATGGCGCACCACATAGAGCGTGTCATCCATGTCGCCCTGGCGCACCAGCACCTCACCCCGCGCAAATACCTGCCGCATCGCGAGCCGGGCCAAGGTCGTCAGTTCTTCAGGGCTCAGCAGGCTAAACAGCTCAACGGCGGCGAGTGCGTCGGATGCCTGCTCGTGCTCGCGGGCCGCGTCATCGGCGCGCTGGCGCGGATCGTCCGGGTGCATATACAACTCGCGCGGCGGCGTCGGCAGGCGGAATCCGGCCCGCCGCACATAGTACCAGGTGCTGGTCATCACCGCGTCGCGCGTTTCGATATAGCGGTCAAACCCGCGCATCCAGAACTTAATATCGTAGGTCAGGCTGTACTCACCGTAGGCGATCAGGCGGATGTTAGGCGGCGGGTCGCCGAGTACGCCCTCGGCGGCGCGCGCGGCGGCGGCCAGCACCTGCTTGACCTGGTTCGGCGGGTGGTCGGGGGCGAGGGCGATCTGCACATGCAGCGCCTGGATGGGCGAGATCAGCGTGTAGTTGGCAATCTGGGCCTGGGCCAGAGTGGCATTCGGTACGACAATGTGGGTATTATCCGTCGTCACCATGCGCGTGGCCCGCCAGCTCATCTCCAGCACCCTGGCGGTCTGATCATCGAAGAGCAGCCAGTCGCCGGGGGCGAAGGGCTGCTCGACCTGGAGGGCGATCCCGGCGACCACATTCCTGAGCAGATCCTGGAGGGCCAGGCCGATCACCGCCGAGGCGACGGTGGACGAGATCACCAGCGAGTTAAACGGCACGCCGAAGATCTGGTTGACGCTGGCCATCATCAGGGCGATCAGGGCTAGCCCGCGCAAGATGTCGCGGGCCAGGCGCGGCACTGGCACTCCCCGGCGCATCAGGGCGCGCTCGATCAGCAGATCTTCGAGCAGGTCGAAAGCGACGTAGCCCCATGTCACCATCAGCGTGGTGATCAGCAGATCGTGCGGCCAGCCCAGAGGCAGCAACCCCTCGCCGTCGAGCAACAAGGCCGCGCCAAGCAACGTAGTGGCGGACAGATAGATCAGACTAAGCCCGCGCATGCGCGGTGAGCGGCGCAGCATCCGGCGAATACCGAGCAGCGCAAGCATGATCCCGGCGGCGATGACCACGGGCGTAAGCATGGTGAGGGGCGCGAGAGTCTGAGGCACAGGGCGCACCTTCGGGTCTAGATTGCGGGATCGGCGGGCTGCGCTGCATTATACCCTAACGTGAAAATAGCCGATAGCCGGTAGCCGGTAGCCGATAGTACGCCCGTTAGAGTTGCCTCCGTCGCCATCACTGGCGGGGGTTTGGGGGCCGCAGGCTCCCAGGGCTGTTGCAACGTCGCCTCCGGCGGGGGTTTGGGGGTGGCAACGCCACCCCCGAACGATCTTTTTTTTGGTTGGTTTTTGGCGGCGAAGCCGCCAAAAACCAACCAAAAGCGAGGTCTGGGGCGCAGCCCCAGCGACGTTGCATCAGCCCTGCGCAGGCTCCCGAGAAGAAACCCTCCAGCGCCGCGATCATGCTACACTTAGATACATATTCTCCGCAGCACAAAGGTGATCTGATGGGACGTGGACGCTATCCTGCCCGGCTCCAGGTGTCGCCGCCCCCGCCCGAGGTGGGCGCGCGCTACCTGCGGATCTGGCCGGGCCACGAGGTTTATGCCAGCCCCGACGCCTTCCCGCCGATCAGCTCGCCGGGCCTTTTTGGCGACGGTCGGCCCCTGGAGATCGACATCGGCTGCGCCACGGGCGAACTGACCTGCGCCCTGGCCGCCGCCCGCCCTGCGGCCAACTACCTGGGGGTAGACATCTCCCTCAAGCCACTCTACCGCGCCGTGGAACTGGCTGCGGCACGCGGGTTGCCCAACCTGCGCTTCCTGCAAAGCGACATGCTGCTGGTCTACGGGCGCATCCCCGCCGGAGCGCTACGGGCGGCCTACGTCCACTTCCCGGCCCCGCTGCTGCGCAACTGTCAGCGCAAGCAGCGCCTCGTCTCCCCGGCCTTGCTCGTCCATATGCAGCGCGCCCTGGCCCCCGGCGGCACCCTGAGCTTCATAACCGACCAGGAGGATCTCTACGCCGAGTTGCTGCGTCTGCTGCCCGCCGCCCCCGGCCTGCGCCTGCGCGACCCCGCCGAGCGCGAGGTCGCGCTCGCCGACATGCTCAAGTCACACTACCACCGCCGTTGGGAGGCCAAGGGCCGGCCCATCCTGCGGGCTGAGCTTGAAAATGTTAAGGTTTGAGGGCGAAAAGTGGAATTAAGGTATCCCGCCATCCCCATTCCGCCCCAGCCGTGACAGAAGTGTCACGCGCTTAACAGGTTGATGTAACAAAGCTGCGGTATGATATGCGTGCGGGTGATCCGTTCATTCTTTCAGGTACACCGCAGTACGGGATGTACGCCACCCACGTTCTCCGCTCTGGATTGGGTATCGGCGCGGAATAGCCACCATCGTCGCATAACGACCTCGCAAGCGCCCCGGCGTACGGCTGACCGATATCCACAGAAAGGATCCCGTTGTGACCGAGATTGATATCGAGGGCATGAGCGTCTCAGATCTGGAGCGCTTGCGCGACGCCGTCAACCAGCGCCTGCTGGAGTTGCGCTACAGCAATCGGCACACCCTCCCCGAGCTGCTGCGGATGCTTGAGGACTTGAAGATCGCGCTGAACGACCAGGGAAAAGAATGGCGCTCACTTGAGCGCTGGCAGTGGATGGACGGCCAGATCCGCTTCTGGCTGAACCCGACCGACCAAGTGCGCTACCAGTCCGGCTGGTACACCATCAATGAACTGATGCTCTGGTCGCGCAACCGTGGCCCAGTCCTCGTCCCTGAGGAGGAGGACGTTGAGGATGAGCCCTGGACGGATGTGGGCGGCGTACGTATTCGTTGGCTACCCGACGGCACAATGGAGCGTCTGTGATACCTGAGGGGTGAGCGCTTAGGCGCTCACCCCTCACTGTTTGGGGGCTTACGGCGTCGCGAGGAAGTGCAGGATGGCCAGCGATGTGCGCGCAATACTTCGGTCTGAACCCAGTCGGCCCGCCCTTTGTGCTCTTTTCGGCCCAGCATCTGCTGGCCATCGCCGCCGTGATCATCACCAGTGTGGCGGTGGCCATGCTGGCCCGGCGGCTGGCTCCGCCCGCCCGCGAGAGGTTGCGCTGGGCGCTGGCGGCCTTCTGCCTGGTCAACTGGCTGGGGTGGGACGTATGGCAACTGGTGAACGGCATCTGGTCGCCCGCCTACTCGCTGCCGCTCCAGCTCTGTACGCTCTCGGTGCCGGTGGCGGCGCTGATGCTGGCGATGCGCAGCGCGCGGATCTTCGAGGTACTCTACTTCTGGGGCTTCGCCGGGGCCACCCAGGCGCTGATCACGCCGGATCTGCCGACGGCAGGCTACAGCTTCCCGCACTTCCGCTACTGGATCTTCTTCACCTCACACGGCAGCATCTACCTGGCGCTGGTCTTCGCCGCAGCGGCGTGGGGCTTCCGGCCAACCTGGCGCTCGTTGCCGAGGGCCTTCCTGATCACTAATCTGCTGATGGCCGTTGTCGGCCTAGCGAACTGGCTCACCGGCGGGAACTATATGTTCATCGCGCGCAAGCCGGAGTTCCCGACCTTGATCGACGCCCTCGGGCCGTGGCCGTGGTATATCATCGCGCTGGAACTGATCGCGGCAGCGGCGTTTGTGCTGGTCTACCTGCCGTATGCGGTGGGAGATCGGCTGCGCCGGGCCTGAGCGATGCGTTCATGCAGCGCGCAACAGGATCAGCGAACAGAAAAGCGCGTCCCGCAGCCGATGGGCATGCGGAAACGCGCGCGGGAGATCGCGCAAGAATCCGTGGGCGAGTCCTTTTTTTTGCCCATTTGTTTGCGTTGAGGAGCGTGCAGCTATGACTGACCCCCAGGACAACCGAGACCTGATCGTTATGCCTTTCGCGCCCCTGGTTGCACGGATTATTGCCGAGGCGACGGTAGTGGACGACCGCATCCTGAAGATCGACCACTTTCTGAACCACCGGATCGAGCCAGATCTTATGCGCCTCATGGGCGTAGCCCTGGCGGATCGGCTGATGCACTTCCGACCCAACCTGCTGCTGACAGCCGAGGCCAGCGGGATCGCGCCGGCCCTGGCGGTGGCCATGGCCACCGGGCTGCCGATGGTCTACGCGAAGAAGTACTCGCCGGAGGTGGAGCCGCCAGCCCTGTCACGGCTGGTGCCCTCGCCGACCAAAGGCGGCTCAGCGCGGCTGGTGATCGCGCAACGCTACCTGCCGGCCGGGGCGCGGGTGGCCCTGGTGGACGACTTCCTGGCGAACGGACGCACAGCCCTGGCTCTGGCCGAGATCGTCGCCGAGGCGGGGGCGGAGCTGGTGGTGGCCGGGTTCCTGGTGGAGAAGCTGTTCCAGGGCGGGCGGGCGGGCCTGGAGGCTCTCGGCATCCCGGTGGCGGCCCTGGCCCAGATCGAGCGGCTCTCCGGCGGGAAGGTGATTATGCGTCTGGATCGTGAATGACGCGACCGCATTTGGATCGCGTAGATACTTCGTGTTCCAAACACAATCGGAGATAGGGAGGCATAGAGTGGCGACAGTTGAGATCGCGTCGGCGGACGACACCCGCGCGGGGATGGGGCTGATCGCGACGGCGGCGCTGATCTGGGGCACAATCGGGGTGGCGGTGAGCCTGCTCTACCAACTGGCCCCGGTCGACCCGCTGGGGGTGGGGTTTCTGCGCCTGCTGATCTCGGCACCGGCCCTGCTGGTGGTAGGTCGGGCGCTGGTGGGGCCGGGCTTCCTGCGGGTGCGCCGGGCCGACCTGGGGGTGATCGCACTGATGGGCGTGGCCTTCGCAGCCTACCAGGTCTGCTACTTCGCGGCCATCCCCCGGCTAGGGGTGGCGGCGGCGGTGATGATCAACATCTGCAGCGCGCCGATTATGACCGCCCTGCTGGCCCGCATCTTCCTGGGCGAACGTCTAGGCCGGGCGGCGCTGCTGGCCATGGCCGGCGCGGTGGTGGGCACGGGCCTGCTGGTGGGCGGGGTGCCGCACGCGGGCGACCCGGCCACCCTGCTGACCGGCGCGGCCCTGGCCCTGGGTGCAGGATTCTGCTACAGCCTCGTGACCCTGACCGGGCGGGCCGTGGCCCCGCGCTACCACCCGCTTCAGCCGATTGCCCTGGCCTTCAGCCTTGGCGCGCTGCTCTTGGCCCCCCTGGCCTTGTCCGGTGGCCTCTATCTGGCCTACCCGCCGATGGGATGGGCTATCCTGCTCTACCTGGGGCTGGTGCCCACCGCTGTGGGCTATGTGCTCTACCTGCGCGGCCTGAGCAACACCCCGGCCACGGTGTCCACCATTCTCGTGCTGCTTGAGCCACTCGGCTCGACGACCCTGGCCGTGATCTTCCTCGGCGAGCGGCTGGCCCCCCTCGGCCTAGCAGGAGCCGCCCTGCTCCTGGCGAGCATGGGGCTGCTCTACGCAAAATCGTAGTGAGGCCGGGAACGCGGGTTGCGCGCTCCCGGCCCCGCTCTGCAAGAGGGTATGGGAGCGACGAAGCCGCTCCCATACCCTCACCCTTTCCTGGCGCGGTAGCGCTGGATCAGCGCGTTGGTCGAGCTATCGTGGTGCAGCTCGGGATCGCCCTCGGCGCGCAGCGCGGACACGATCCGACCGGCCAGCACCTTGCCCAGCTCCACGCCCCACTGGTCGAACGAGCCAATATCCCAGATCACACCCTGGGTGAAGACGCTATGCTCGTAGAGGGCCACCAGGGCACCGAGTACCGCCGGGGTCAGGGTGTCGGCCAGGATGGTGCTGGTCGGGTGGTTGCCGGGGAAGGTGCGGTGGGGCACCAGCCATGCCGCCGTACCATCGGAGGCCACCTCATCGGCGGTCTTGCCGAAGGCCAGCGCCTCGCTCTGGGCGAACATATTGGCCATCAGCAGGTCGTGGTGATCGCCCAGCGGGTTCAGGCTGCGGCAGAAGCCGATCAGGTCGCAGGGGAAGAGCTTGGTGCCCTGGTGGATCAGTTGGTAGAACGAGTGCTGGCCGTTGGTGCCCGGCTTGCCCCAGTAGATCGCCCCGGTCTGATAGTCTACCTCGGCACCGCTCAGGGTCACTCGCTTGCCGTTGCTCTCCATCGTGAGCTGCTGGAGGTAGCCGGGGAAGCGGCTGAGGTACTGGTCGTAGGGCAGCACCGCCACGGTATCGGCGTCGAAGAAGCTGCTGTACCAGACGCTCAACAGGCCCATGAGCGCGGGCAGGTTCTGGGCCAGGGGTGCGCTGCGGAAGTGCTCGTCCATGGCGCGGGCACCGGCCAGCATCTGGCGGAAGCCCTCCGGCCCAAGGGCAATCATACTGGAGAGGCCGATAGCCGAGAGCATCGAGTAGCGCCCGCCCACCCAGTCCCAGAATCCGAACATGTTGGCGGTGTCAATCCCAAACTTGGTCACCTCGACGGTGTTGGTAGAGACGGCGACGAAATGCTTGGCCACAGCGGCACTGTCGCCGAGGGCGGCCAGCAGCCATGCCCGCGCGCTGCGCGCGTTGGTCATCGTCTCCAGGGTGGTGAAGGTCTTCGAGGCCACGATGAAGAGCGTACTGGCCGGGTCGAGGTCGCGCACCGTCTCGACAAAATCCGTGCCGTCCACATTTGAGACGAAGCGGAAAGCGATGTCGCGCTGGCTGTAGTGACGCAGGGCGCGGTAGGCCATCATCGGGCCGAGGTCGGAGCCGCCGATGCCGATGTTGACCACGGCGCGGATGCGCTGGCCGGTGTGGCCCAGCCACACGCCCGCGCGCACGCGGTCGCTGAAATCGGCCATGCGGTCGAGTACCGCGTGGACATCGGGGACGACATTGTGGCCATCGACGAAGATGGCCGCATCACGCGGAGCGCGCAGGGCGGTGTGGAGTACGGCGCGGCCCTCGGTGATGTTGATCTTCTCGCCGCTGAACATGGCCTCGGTGCGCCCCGCCAGGTCGCACGCCTCGGCCAGCCGTACCAACAGGCCGAGGGTCTCGTCGGTGACGCGGTGCTTCGAGTAGTCGAGGAAGAGGCCGGCGGCCTCGGCGGTGAGCCGCTCGCCGCGCCCAGGGTCCGCCGCGAACAGATCGCGCAGATGCGACTTACCGACCGTCTTGTAGTGTTCTGCGAGGGCGCGCCACTCGGGGCGGGCCGTGAGGCTCCGGCTGGGGGTGGTCATTCTTTTTCCTTATGCTCCTGGGGACTCTCCATGCGCTCACATCAGCATACTGCCACGAGAAACGAGAAACGAGAAACGACCAACGGCCGCGCTGGCATCCCGTCGTCGTTGGTCGTTCGCCGCTCCGCAAACCTGCATCATACGTCTGAAATGTCGTGTGTGGGCTGCGCCGGGCCTATCATACCGCATCGGTGCAAGCGGCGCGGCGGGCTGATGATCTCTGGCGGGGATGTAGCCAAGACGCTGGGGCTGTGCCCCAGATCGTGCTTTTTTGTTGATTTTCGGCGGCTTCACCGCTAAAAACCAACAAGCCGCGCCCACACCCCCACCGGGAGGTGACGTTGACGTGGCCCTGAAGATTTGGCAGACAAGCATGTATAATATGGCCATAGTAGCTTAGGAGAACACATGAGCATCGGAGATCTCGTGGCCGCATGCGTGAGCCAGATCGAGGCCAGCCACGCCGCCCGTGAGCAGGCCATCGGGGCGTCGCGGGCGCTGATCCGCAGTTGCGCCAACAGCATCCGGGCGGCGCACCGGGCCGAGTTTGCCGAGGCCGAGCGCCTGCTCGGTGAGGCGGCGGCGGTGGCTACGCGGCTGCGCGCGGCCACCGCCGACAGCCCGGAGATTCGTCACGCCGGCTACAGCCAGGACGCGCTGAAGGAGTTCGCCGAGGCCCACCTGGTGCTGGCCTTCCTCGCCGGGCGCGAGCCGCCCGCTGCTGCGGAAATCGGTGTGGAGCCGGCGGCCTACCTCAACGGCCTCGCCGAGGCCGCCAGCGAACTGCGCCGGGCGATCCTCGACGGCCTGCGCCGTGGTGAGACGGCCCGTGGCGAGGCCATGCTGCGGGTGATCGACGATGTCTACAGCGAGTTGGTGACGGTCGATTTCCCCGACGCCGTGACCGGCGGCCTGCGTCGCACGACCGACGCCCTGCGCGCGGTGCTAGAGCGTACTCGCGGTGATATGACCGCCGCCATCCGTCAGGATCTGCTGGTGACGGCGATGCACGAGCTTGAGGAAAAATTAGCAAAGTAGCATAATTGAGGAGGGGAATGCGTACGCATTCCCCTCCTCATTATGTCGCGTTCGACACTCACATGATGGCTGACGAGGAGTATAAAAATTTGGGCACGGCGGCCCTGCCGGCGGCGGTGCTGGCCGCGATCACGGCCTGCGCCGACGCCTGCCGGGGCACCCTGCGCCAGCTAGAAGACGAACACGACCGGCTGCGCGCCGCCCTGGATCGGCGGATTAGGCCGGCACCCGACGGCAGGGCGCGGCGGCTCTGTGCGGTGGACGGTGCCCACGCCACGGTGCCGACCGCCGGGGCGACCTTCGCGGCCATCGCGGCGGCGGCGGTGGAGGAGGCCACCCTGACCGACCAGGATGTGCTGGTGCAACTGATGCCACCGGTCGAGGAGCTAGAGGGTATCCTGGGCGGGCTGCGCTGTGTGATGGAGTTGCGGCTGTTGGCTCGGCGCATTCGGGCCACCACCAGCGGCCTGTTCGTGCTCGATGGCTCGTTCTACTCGGTGCTGATCGAGATCAACCGGCTGCTGGTGCGCTACGCCCAGGATCACCACGGTGGCGTGGCCCCGGCCTGGTGGGCCAGCTTCGACGCCCTGATCGCCGATTTCTTCCGCGATGATGACTGGCGGCTGGTGCTGGAATGCCGGCGGGTGGTGGCCCATCCCAAATCGGCCACCGCCGCCGACGATGTGCTGGCCCTGGCCCCGCACCTCAGCGGCACGATCACCGACCGCACGCTCTGGACGAGTGTGCTGAACGCAGGCGAGTACGCCCTCCCGGTGCCGCTGATCCGCAAGGACCGCACGCATCTGCTTACCGGCTACCGCAGCCCGGCGGCGGGCGACTTCCGGGCTACCCGCACGGCCATCGAGCACGCTTACGGTCAGATCTACGTACTCTACTACCGGCCCGACGCTCTCGGCCCAGCCTACCGGCTGGAACTGCCCGCCCCCCTGATCGCCCGCGAGCCCCTCGGCGCGGTGCTGGCCACCTTCCGTGGTGCCCTCCAGATCACCAGCGTGCAGGAGCCTCTGCCGCAGTTTCTCGCCGATGCGATCTGCCGCCAGCTTGGCCACGCCCTCGCCGCCACCGCCGAGGGCGCCCGCACCACCCTCCTGCGCGACTTCGATATGCCTATGGTGCAGCGCTACCTTGGCCCCTACCGCACCCCACGGTAGGGGCGCGGCGGCGGCGCTCCGCAGGGCCGCGTCATCGTCGTCAGGTGCGCGCCCGCCTAGTGACTGAGGTTGACATGTCCCTCCTGACATGCATTGACAGTGCATATCAGATCTGTTACATTTTTAGATGATACACTTTTCGTTATAGGTGTGCATCTCGCCCGCATCCTGCGCCACGCCCCGCTCTGCATCACCCTCCGCCGCGATGCCCTGGTTCTCCGCTCCCGTATCACGTCACGCTGAGGGAGTGTCGCAACGCTATAGGAGACGACCTTGTTGGAAGGCCACCCCTTCGAATGGCAGGTTCTACGAGATCCTGTTCGCGCGGCCCCAGTGGGACGTGGTGCATTCGATCACGAGCTGCGCTTTCTTTCTATGGATGCGACGCTCGCCATGCTCTTCGGCCTTCCCTCCGCCGATTATCTGGGGCAGCCGCTCTCCATCGTTTTGCCCACGCTCGCGCCGATTATTGCCCCGCTGCTCCGCCACGTCCTAACGTCGGGTGAACCCATTCTCGATGTGGACGTGCGCGGGGCGCTGCCGGACGGCCGCCCCTGCCGCTGGCTCGCCAGCTACTACCCGGTCTGTACGCGCACCGGGTCGGTGATCGCGGTTGAATGTGCCGTCCACGCCCTCGATCAGCGTGCGCCCTTCACCGCACTCACCGCCACCCAGGCGGCGCTGCACCAGGCGACAAATCAACTGACGTTCCACGCGACCATCCTGGCGAACCTGAATGACGCGGTCGTCGCGATCGATATGGACCAGCGCATCACCTACTGGGGGCCGGGTGCCGAGCGACTCTATGGCGTCGCCGCCGATGCGGTTCGCAATCGTCCGATCATCGATATTATCCGCTACCAGTGGATCGAACCGGTCGATGCGCAGGCACTGCGCCAGACGATGGAGCGGGGTGGGGTCTGGCGCGGCGAACTGCGCACCATCCATCAGCGGGGCACCGTGTTGAGCATCGCGGTGTCGATCAGCGTGCTGACCAGCGCGCTGGGCCAGCGAGTTGGCTACCTCGGCGTTATCCGCGACATGACCGACTACCGCCGGGCCGAGATGGCCCTGCGGGCCAGCGAGGAGCGCTTTCGCATGGTGCATGAGCGTTCGCTCGATGGCATCACGATTGTGCGCAACCTCCGGGGTGCGGACGGCACCATTGTTGACTTTACCTGTGTGTATCTGAACCCGGTCGCCGAGCGTCTGATCCGCCAGCCCCTGGCGCTGATCCAGGGCCGGAGAATGACCGAGATCCTTCCCGGTGTCGTGACGAATGGCCTGCTGGAGCGCTATTGTCAGGTTGCCACAGACGGTGAGCCGCAGACATTCGAGCAGCACTACGACACCGACGGGATCAACGCATGGTATCGCAACATGGTCATCCGGCTGGACGATGGGCTGGCCATTAGCTTCAGCGACATCACGGCCCAGAAGCAGATCGAGGCGGCCCTGCGCACGAGCGAGGAGCGCTTCCGCCAGTTCGCCGCAGCGGTGAGCGACATCTTTTGGATCTCCGACCCGGCCGAACACAAGCTGCTGTACATCAACCCGGCCTACGAGCAGATTATGGGGCGCAGTTGCGCCGCGCTCTACGCCAACGCTATGGAGTGGATCGAGGCGATCCACCCCGACGACCGCGTGCGGGTCGCCAGCGCCTTTTTCGAGCGTATCGATGCGGGAACCTCCTACGACGAGGAGTTTCGGATTGTTCGCCCTGACGGCAGCGTGCGCTGGCTGCGCGACCGGGGCTTCCCGATTTGGGATGCGGCAGGGACACTGTATCGGGCTGCCAGGATCACTGAAGATATCACCCAGCGTAAGGAACACGCGGTACAGATTGAATTCCTTGTGCAGGTACTCGACGCGGTGCAACATGCGGTGATCGCGACCGACCCCGACGGGATCATCCTCTACTGGAACCGTAGCGCCGAGGAGCTGTATGGCTGGACGAGCGCCGAGACGCAGGGCCGCAATGTGCTTGAGTTGATGGTGGGCGGGCCAGATCGCGACCAGGCCGCA
Organism: uncultured Oscillochloris sp.; assembly: GCA_903887465.1. Taxonomy (GTDB): domain Bacteria; phylum Chloroflexota; class Chloroflexia; order Chloroflexales; family Chloroflexaceae; genus Oscillochloris. Next base: position 13,242 of record CAISPW010000026.1, read on the forward strand.
GAGATTCTGGCGGCGCTGCGTGACGGCAACTCCTGGTCTGGCGAGTTTCCGGTGTATCGTCGCGACGGCAGCCGCCTAGATGTTCTGGTTACTGGCTCGCCAATCTACGATCCCCAGGGTAGTCTGATCGGAAATGTCGGCTCCTCGATCGATATCACCCGGCGCAAGCGCGCCGATCTGGAGCAGGCGCAACTGTTGGCATGCACCACTGCGCTCGCCAAGGCGCTCACGCCCGCGCAGGTTGCGACCGCTATTTTTGAGAACGTCCACGAGATGTTTGCCGCACAGGGTGGCTCCGTCGTCGTGCTGTCGGAGGATGGCCAGATTCTGGAACTGCTGGGGACAAAGGGCTACTCCGCCGAGGCGAGCGAGCGCATACGGCAGATGCCGGTGGGTACGCCAAATCCGCTGGCAGATGTGATCCGTAGCGGATCTCCCGTATGGGTGGAAAGCCCCGCCGAGATCGCCGTGCGCTACCCGATTGTGTACGAAATCCAGCCGGAGATGTGTGCGGGTGCCACCCTCCCGCTCAGCATCCAGCAGCGCATGATCGGGGCGCTGGGCATCAGCTTTAGTGTGCCGCGAACCTTCACCGCAGAGGATCGGGTCTACCTGCAGCTGATCGCCCATGAGTGCGCGCAGGCGCTGAAGCGCGCCTGGCTTTACGAGTCTGAGCGCCGCGCCCATCTTGAAGCCGAGTCGGCGGTGCATACGCGCGATGAACTGCTGTCGATGGTCTCCCACGACCTGCGCAATCCGCTGACGGTCATCCTCGGCCAGGCGCAGCTCATGACCAAACTGGCGCAGGGTCTTGGCGAGCCGGGACAGCGGCTCATCGGCAAACTGGCCATGATCCGCGATATGGTCGGCCAGATGGACGGGCAGTTGGAAGAGTTGCTCGACATCGCGCGTCTCCACGCCGGGCAGATGCTCGCCCTGAATCTTCAGTCGCTGGATCTGGTGGCGCTGATCCAGGACGTGGCGCGCACCACGCAAGCGGTCAGCGTCCATCACCAGATCAGCCTTGCAGTGTCAGGTTTCGCCATCCTATGCCACGGGGATCGGCGGCGTCTTGCGCGGGTGTTCCAGAACCTGTTCAGCAACGCGATTGCCTACAGCCCAGAGGGCGGGCCGATCAGCGTGGAGATCACCCGCGTAACAGACGCGGCCGGGAGGTGGGGCGTGGTAAGCGTGCAGGATGTGGGGCTGGGCATCCCCGCCGCAGATCTGCCCCGGATCTTCGAGCGGTTCTACCGTGGGGCCAATGTGACCGGGCGCATCCGTGGCACTGGGCTCGGGCTGGCGAGCGCGCGCCAGATTGTTGAGCAGCACGGGGGGCACATCCACGTGGCGAGTGACGAGGGCCGTGGCAGTACCTTCACCGTCCACTTACCCTGCCTGGTGATCGACGAACCCGCCCCGCTGCTCCTGGCGGCAGCCGAGCCCGGTGGCGCGGGTCTGGATGCCACAGACCAATAGACAATAGCGTTACTGATGTGAAAATAGCCGATAGCCGATAGCCGATAGCCGATAGCCGGGCATCAGCGACCATGTTCATCGCGGCGGTGTGCGCCCCGCGCATGAACGTCTTATGTGAAAATAGCCGATAGCCGATAGCCGATAGCCGATAGCCGGGCATCAGCGACCATGTTCATCGCGGCGGTGTGTGCCCCGCGCATGAACGTCTTATGTGAAAATAGCCGATAGCCGATAGCCGGGCATCAGCGACCA
>CAISPW010000027.1 GCA_903887465.1 uncultured Oscillochloris sp.
GGCTTCAGCCCCCCGGCGGGCGGTGTCGGATCGCGTGCCTTTTGCGGTAGGACAAGGTTTCAGGTGCCAGGTTTCAGCTTTACCGTTTGGCGATGAGGCGAGGATGCGACGAGGCGATGCTAGCGCATCCTCGCCTCATCGCGTCCCCGCCTGCCCCACGTCGTGACGGCATGCGCAAGCAACGGCGGATTCATGTCCGCTTGGGTGGTCGCATGCGGGCCATGGGTGGTCCACCAGATCACGTCGGCAACCGTGGGTGCCCCGTCCATGCCGACCACGTATAATGGCTCAAGAAATTCGGACACTCAGCCAGACAACGGAAGCGGTATTGCTTGGGATGTGTTGGCAGTTTTCCATTGAGCAGGACACCTATGGCACTTGACCTTATCTTTCTCGGTGGGGCGTCAGAAGTTGGCGCAAGCTGCGTCGCCCTACGGTTCGCTGACTCGTGGCTGGTCGTCGATGCGGGCGTGCGTATGAGCGGGGTCGCGGAGGAGCGGCTACCGAATTTCTCGCCCTTGGAGGGGAAGCCCGTTGCGGCGATTGTCGTCACGCACGCTCACGCCGATCATATCGGCGCGCTGCCGATCCTGCACCGCATGTACCCGAGTGCGCCGATCTATACCACCTCGGCCAGCATCCAGTTGATGACGATCATGCTGGCCGATGCGATCACGGTGATGGAGAAGCGCGCCGCAGAGGAACTGGAGTTGCCACTGTACGATAGCGAGGCGGTCGCGCAGATGCTGCGGCGTCTGCGGCCCCTGCCGATCGATGACCGGCTCCCGATCCCCGAGATCCCGGGCCTGCGGATCTCGCTGCGCCTAGCGGGCCACATCGCCGGGGCCGTGAGCGTGGGCCTTGAGCATCCCGAGGGGCGGGTGGTGATCTCCGGCGATATCAGCGTGGCCCCGCAGCGCACGATCCAGGGCGCGCAGGTGCCCCTCGTCAGCGAACCCGACATCCTGATCTTAGAGTCTACCTACGGCGGGCGCGAGCACGCGCAGCGGAGGATGGAGGAGCAGCGCCTGGCCGCCGAGGTGGCGGCGGCCATCCAGCGCGGCGGCCACGTCTTGATCCCGGCCTTCGCCTTGGGCCGTGCCCAGGAGGTGATCCTCATTCTTCAAGAGGCCCAGCGGCGACGGGATATCCCGCACTTCACCGTGTGGGTAGACGGCCTGGTGCGCCGCGTGTGCACGGCCTACCACACCATCCCGACCTTCCTCAGCCCCGCAGTGCGCCAGCGGATTGTGCGCGGCCAGCCGGTGTTTTTTACCGACAGGATCCATATGGTCGAGCCATCCCAGCGCAAGGGAATCCTCCATGGGCAGCCTAGCTGTATTATTGCCAGCTCGGGGATGCTGACCGGCGGGCCGAGTCGCTGGTATGCCGAGCGCCTGCTCCCACGGCCGGAGGCGACGATTGCGCTTACGGGCTACCAGGACGAAGAGGCTCCGGGCCGGGCGCTCCAGCAGGTCGCCGCCGGTCTGCGGAACGCGGTGGTCCTGGGTGAGCAGACCGTCACGGTGGTCGCTCACGTGATGACCTACTATCTCTCTGGCCACGCCGATCATGCCGAGCTGATCGGGTTCGCCCAGCAGATTCGCCCGCGCCTCGTCGCGCTGGTTCATGGCGATGGGGGCGCACGCAACAGCTTGGCCGATGGCTTGCGCGCCAGCGGAATGTCGGTGGTACTCCCGCCAACTGGAGAGATGCTGCATCTGCCGACGACCAGGCGGGCGGATTCCCATGCCGAGGCCCGCGCCGACGCCCCGCCCGCGCTGCCGCAGCGCACCAACCAACAGGCTCCCGATAGCGCTGAGGTGCTGGCCAGGGTCATTTGGGAGGCGGAGGGCCGTCCGGTCGAGCCGGTGGTGCTGGAGGCCCGCGAGGTCGCACGGCGCTGGTATGGGGTCGAGGGTACGCCTGAGGAGATCCAGGCCATGCGGGATGTGCTGGCCACAGGCGTTCTGCATTTTCATCCGATGATCGCGCTCACGGGGTTCTACCGGTTGATGCCGCCCGCGACGTTGCGCCAGAGCGCGCCAGTGGCGATCCCCCGCGTGGAGGCGGGGAGCCTCATCCTCGCCCGCATCAATGGCGGGGCCGTCGCGCCATGGTTCTGCCAGCGCGTGGCGGCGGGGATCCTCACCGGCGTCGGGCCAAGCCGTCAGCCGGTCCATCAACGTGTGACCGTCCGCGATGTGGTGGCGTGGGTGGGCCACTGGGATGTCCCTGCATCCTCGACCAGCGACGCCCAGCAGCGGGTGATCGACGACTGGATGCTCCAGAGCCACACCTACCGCAGTCATATCTCCGCCCGCGCCGTCGCATCGGCGATGAACCCCGCGCAGCCCTACGACCTCGACACGCTAGTGTTGGCGGTTGGCCACACGGCCGATGATCTCTCGTGGCGGCTGCTCGTCGCCCGGCTGATCGTGGCGCACCCGCGCGTGTTTACCCTCGTGCCCGCCACGCATCCGCTTCAGGATGCCCGCTGGTCGGTGCGGCTAACGGCCCGCTGGGAGGACGCGCTTGAGGAGTCTGTGACTCAGCCGCGCCCGGATACGCACGCCATCCAGCAGCGGATTGACTGGCACCTGCGGGGGGCCAAAGATCTGTACCGGCGCAGTATTGACTCTGATACCGGAAGCGTCACGTTGCGCTTTCGTTTTCCGCTGACGGCTGAGGCGCGCTATGGCCCCCAGTTGGCGGCGCTGCGTGCGGAGTTGCCCGTGGGCGTGGAAATCGGCGGGGAGACGGATCATACCGCGCTGCTCAACATTGTCCAGTTCCACCTGCGGCCGATCTTGGACATCAAAGGCGTCCCCATCATGCTCCCGCGAGAGCGCCGCGTGAAGGTGACCTATCAGGGCACTCCAGCGGACGAGGCGCTGCAGGCTGCGCTGGCCACAATTGAGGAGCGCACGGGATTTCAGGCCGTCCTGGTTCCCGCCGTCCCGCCGGTACATACGGCGAATTCGCCGGTGGCCCCACAGACGGCATCCACGCCGAGCAAGCGCGGGTATCAGTTCGTTATAGGGGCCGCGAAGGCGGAACGCAGTGATCGGACGGGCGCACTCGCGATTGCCGAAGAGGTGCTGGCGGGAGTTGTCCTGAAGATTGATCTTGACCCCGCCAACGGATTCATCATCGTACGATTCCCGCTGCCGCAGATCGACTTCCCGCGCCACGCCGCGCTGCTGGAGGAGGTGGTGCGGCGCACGGGGTGGGCGCTACGGGTGCGCCCCCACGCCCAGCACACGCTGCTGGAAGAGAAGCTCCGTGCGGCGGTGCCCGACGAGACCAAGCTGCGGCTGCCCGCGTCGATCTACGCCCAGCGCCAGGTGGTTGAGGTTCGGTATAACGACCACCTTGATGCGGCGGGGATCGACGCGGCGCAGATGGCATTCCAACAGGCGACGGGGTGGCAGCTAATTCTTCGCCTAGTCAAAGGGACCCAATGATTACCGCCTATCTGCTCTTCGCCATTGCGGCGCTGCTGATGATCCTGCTGGCGGCGCTGATCTGGCGCTTCTGGCAGGGTTTCGTCGAGGTCTCGCCGGAGGAGGAGGAGCTAGAGCGCAGTATCGCTTCGCTGAACGACGCGCAGGCCAACCGGGTGAGCGACCAGCAGATCACCCGCCAGATGGACACCGAGACCGGCTGGCAGATCATGGTGCGCCGGGGCCAGCGGGCATCCCGCCGCGAGCGCATGCCGCGCCGTCCGCGCCGGTAGCGGGCAAGCGCTACCCGTGTACCGGTGCCTCGTTCCCGGCCTCCAGTGCCGCCCGGCGGATATTGACGCGGGTAAGGAGGGCCAGCCCCGCGATGAAGAAGATCATCAGCGAGACAATGGCGACGCGGTAGCTGCCGGTGAACTGGAGGGCTAGGCCGAAGAGCAGCGGGGCCAGCCAACTGGTGCCGCGCTCGCTCACCTCGTAGAGGCTGAAGTACTCGGACTCCTGTCCCGCCGGGATCATCAGCGAGAAGACCGAGCGGCTGAGCGCTTGGCTGCCGCCCAGCACCACGGCGATGGTCGCCCCGAGTACGAAGAAGAGCGGCACGTTGTTGGCTGGCATGAAATAGCCAAAGATCACCGCGCCCACCCAGATCATCAGGCTGATCATAATTGATCGCTTGGTACCCACCCGCTTGGCCATCCAGCCGAAGAGCAGGGCACCCACGAAGGCCACGAACTGCACCATCAGGATGGTGAGGATCAGGTAGGACTGCGCGATCTTCAGCTCCTTTGCGCCAAAGACCGAGGCCAGGGCGATCACCGCCTGGATCCCATCGTTGTAGAGCAGGTAGGCCGCCAGGAAGGTGAGCGTCTGCGGGTAGTGGCGCATCTGGCTGAAGGTGTGGCGGAGTTGATGAAATCCCACCGTCAGAAATCGCTCGCCCTCTGGCAATGCCTTGGCCGGTGCGCGCACCCGCAGGGTCAGCATCGGGATGATCGTAAAAATTGCCCACCAGACGCCCGCCGAGGCCAGGCAGATCCGCACCGCCATTCCATCGCTTAGCCCAAAGGACTTGGCGTTTAGGAAAAGCACGAGGTTCAGCACCAGCAGCAGCCCGCCGCCCAGGTAGCCCAGCGCCCAGCCCTGTGACGAGACCGCGTCGCGCCGATCCGGGCTGGCGATGTCGGTCAGGTAGGCGTTGTAGAAAACCATTGAGGCTCCGAAGGCCAAGTTGGCCACCAGGAATAGCCCGCCGCCGAGCAGGTAGTTGTCGCCCTCCAGAAAGTACAGCCCGCTGGTGGCGAAGGCTCCGATGTAGGCGAAGGCACCCAGCAGCGGCTTCTTGATCTGCGAGTAGTCGGCGATGGCCCCCAGGATGGGCAGGAAGAGAACCTGGAGCAGCACCGAGAGCGACACGATGTAGGGGAAGAACGATCCGGAGGCCACCGGGATGCCGAGGGGGTACACGAGGCCATTGGCGTCAGCGGCTTTTGTCGCGACCGACTCCAGGTACGGTCCCAGGAAGACCGTCACCACTGTGCTGGAGAAGGCGGAGTTGGCCCAGTCGTAGAAGTACCAGCCGACCTGCTCACGACGGTTGTCGATCATGGGATCTTTCTCCATCATGCATGATGGAATCGTAGGGGCGAAGCAGCACCCTAGCTCCGGTCGCGGA
>CAISPW010000028.1 GCA_903887465.1 uncultured Oscillochloris sp.
ACCGTAGCGGGTCTCGACGAACTGGAGCCATCGGTCGGCGTTCCACACCGGCACCCCGTGGCTGTTCGCATAATCAACTGTCCCTTCAGCCCAGGCTTGTGCGTCGCCCGAATAGTAATCCACATGAAACTGAGTCATCAGGGCGGCATAATCGCCGGCCTGGCTAGCGTCGATCATCTGGCGCGAGATTGTGATCGCCTGACTCGTACTTAGGTTATTTGGGCTTCCGCCGGCACCAGATACAAGCTGCTCATCAACAAGTTCGGTCAACTGCTGGAAGACAGGGATGATCGTGCCGTCAGACCGTGCAAAGTGCATCGCCTGCCCGCTGCCGGTGATATAGCCATAAGGCCATGTTCCGTCAGGTTTCTGGATCCACTTCCCCACATGATAGAAGTTTGTGTCGAGCGCATAGCCGTGCTCGGCAGCAATGTCTGCAGCATCGATCCAGCCTTTCCAACTCACATAATGATTACGCACTGTTTTCGAGCGGGGCACATTAAAACCCCACCAGAGCTCGGCAACGTTGTATCCTTCACTAAGGTTTGTGACATTGAAGGGGGCGTATGAATCTGGGTGAAATGGATAGGGGTGGATTCCAAACCGCTGCCCTTGTGCACCCCATGCCTGGATTTCTGCATCTGTTGGATCAGCGGCGATCGAAAGATAAAAGGTTGCAGTCGCCCCACGCACGCTAAGGCTGTTGATCTCGGCTTGGTACATGCTACTCAGATTGGCGTGAGCATCGGCGGTGATGACGAGCATCGTCTTCGCGCTACCAGGGAAGTACCAGAGCTGGGGCATCGGCTGGGCCGTACTCAGAAGATTCTGCACCAGGCGGGCGAAGAGCCTCTGCTGCTCGTCGGCCTGGGGGATCGCAATCTTATCGCGGTTCACCCAAGTTGCGCCGCCGCTGCTGCTTTGGAACAAATCGATAGTAGTAAAGATTCCGTTGCCATCAACATCGACATCCGCATTGGCCGGGTTGCCCTGGCGGGTGTAGACCACGCTGCGGGCCAGATCATAGGTGAAGGCAGCGGTCTGCCCGCTGCCATAAGCCACGCTGACGACCGCTGGGTAGCTGGTCGGGCTAGTGGCGCTGCTATAGAGTTGGGCAACCAACGTTGTCCCGGCCAGGGTGCCGTAGTAATCGGCAGTGCCGTGGATTTGCATGGTTGCACTGGTCAGGCCAAGTCCGGCACCGCTGGAGTTGATCTTGAGGTAGGGATCGCTGATCGAGCCAACCCCACTGCCCAGCCCGAAGAGATCGTTGAGCTGTGCATCAGGGCGCATCGCCAACAGCCGACCACCGCCGCTCACATATGTGCGCAGCAACGTGGCCTGGGAGTCACTCAGCGATGTCTCGGCCAACACGGCCAGCTTATGATCGGCCAGGATCGTCGCCGTTACACTGCTGAGTTGCACCGTCTCAAAGCTATTCAACCCCTCGGCACGCAGGATCTCGGCGAGGTAGTTGCCAAAAGGGTTAACGGCGGCGCTATTGACGATGAGCAGAATCGGTGGTGTAGCTGTCGTTGCCCGCGTGACCGCATAGCTGCTCAAAAGCGAGACACCCAGGATGGCGACAATCAGAATGGCGCGGATCCGGGTGACAAAAGGCGTGTTTCTGTGCTTCATAGGAGGGCACCTCGCAAGGCCGATATGGCGGCGGAGATAAGCGCACAGGGTACTGAGAGTGAGCCACTGAGGGCACGATCCTAATGCGCAAGCCTAA
>CAISPW010000029.1 GCA_903887465.1 uncultured Oscillochloris sp.
TCGGGGGTTCCGTCGGTATTCTCCTCCGTCCAACACGCCATGATCTCGCGGGCCGTTTGCGCATCAAGGGTCGCGACGCGCGGGATCCAGTCGTCGGGGTGGTTGATATACAAGCCGCTGAACCGCACCTCTTTCTCCTCCTGGCCCGTATACGGATCAGGGGTGGGAGGTGGCGGTGCCACATGTAGATCAGGGGTGGCGGGTGGCGGTGCCACATGTAGATCAGGGGTGGGAGGTGGCGGTGCCTGCTTGGGGGGTGGAGCGGGGGGCTGCGGCGTCACGCCCTGGCGGGTGAGCATCTCGCAGATGTAGCGCGTATTCTGATCCTCGATCCAGCTGGGGATGCGGTAGACCGGGCGTGGATTAATCTTGCCCACGCTCTGGTACTCGGCGATTTCTAGCAGGCCGAGTCCCACAAGCCCACGCTTTGGGCGGCGTGGTTGGCGTTTCGCCTTGCTGGAGGATCGGTCGCCGTGGATGCTGCGCAGGGCGGTCTTTACGTCGATTTTGGCGTGGGAGGCGATGGTGCGGGCGTCGATGCCCAGGAGTTCGCGGTCAGCGCGAGAGATCAGCCAGCGGATGGCTCGCCACACTGCGAGGTCGCAGGCGTCCTCGCAGTGGTCGGCCACGAAGGTGGGGATCTCGGTGCGCAGCGCCCAGAGCGGTGGAGGCTCGGGGTCGGGGTTCAGAGCAGCCATAGGGAGGTTCCTCGTTAGGCGTACGTTGCTGCCCTAGCTGGCGTGGCCGGGGCGAAGCGGGTTGTGGTCGCGTCGAAGGCCAGGGGGATGACGCCAAGCGGACCGTTGCGGTGTTTGGAGATATGCAACTGTGCTGCCCCGCGCTGGCCAGTCGCGGTGTACAGCTCCTCGCGGTAGATGAACATCACAATATCGGCGGCCTGTTCAAGCTCGCCGGACTCGCGGAGGTCAGAGAGCATCGGCACGTGGTTGGCTCGGCTCTCCACCGCCCGTGAGAGCTGGGAGAGGGCGATGACTGGGACGTTGAGTTCGCGGGCGAGCAGCTTGAGTCCGCGAGCGATCTCGCCCACTTCTTGCACTCGGCCCTCGGCGTGGGCCGCCCGCACCAGCTGGAGATAGTCTACCACCACAAGGCTGAGCCCTGCGCGGGCGTGCAGTCGGCGGGCGCGGTTGCGCAAGTCGGTGATGGTGAGGGCGGGCGTATCCTCGATGAAGATCGCCCGATCGCTGAGGAAGCCGAGGGTCTCCATCACCTGAGGCAGTTCATCGGCGCGCATGGCACCGGTGCGCAGGCGCTTGGTCGAGATCCCGGTGCGCATCGCCACAAGGCGCTGCATCAACTGGTCGCGACTCATCTCCAGGCTGAAGATGCCCACGGTGGCGGCGGCGTCTATGGCGGCGTTCAGGGCCACCGTCATGGCCAGGCTCGACTTGCCCACGCCTGGGCGGGCCGCGATGATGATCAGGTCGGAAGGCTGGAGGCCGCCGGTCAGCTCGTCGAGGTCGGGGATGCCAGTGGTGAGTCCGTGCAACTCGCCCATGCGCTCCTGGGCGGCGGTGATCTGGGCGAAGAGGTCGTCGGCGAGGCGCGCAATCGGGATGAAGGTCTGCCCGGAAGGCCGGGCCGCTACCGCCAGCACGGTTGCCTCAGCCTGCCCGAGTGCCTCGTCTACCTCCATGCGCTCGTCGTAACCGATGGCCGTGATCTGCGCGCCGGCCTCGATCAGGCGGCGGCGCACCGCTGTCTGCTCCACCGCGCGGGCGTAGTATTCCACGTGGACGGCGGTGGGCACCTCGGCGGCCATGTCGCCGAGGGCTGTCAGCCCGCCCACCCCGTCGAGGCGCTCTTGGCGACGCAGCTCGGCGGCGACGGTGGTGAGGTCGGGCGGCTCGCGGCGCTGGTAGCAGGCCAGCATGGCCGCGTAGACGTGGGCGTGCTTCTCTAGGTAGAAGTGGTCGGGGCTGATGATCGGGGCCACGACGATGATCGCGTCGCGGTCGAGCAGGAGCGCTCCGAGGGTGGCGCGCTCGGCGGCGATGTCGTAGGGCAGTGGGCGCACGTCACCCATGTCGAGCATGGGCGAGCGCCGGGATATAGTGACGGTGGGCAGCATCTGCGCGCTCCAGGCTGCGCCGGCGCGGCAGGGCGCACGGCGGGGCGAGGTTTGGGCCGGCGCAATCCGCCGGCGCGTGCATCTATCCTAGCTGCCCACAATGCCCAAATCAATAAGTTATTTGCACCAATGTGCCATTTATTTGCACCAGTTTTCGGTTTGATTTGCCTCAACTTGCCTCATGTGAGGCAAGTTGAGGCAAATCACGGGTTTGGGGTGCGCTTCTTCTCTGGCGGGAGGAGGTAGACGCGATTTTTTGTCGCACCTTGCACTACCAACTGTCCCCCGGCAACCAAGCTGGCGAGGTCGCGCTGGAGTGTGCTGCGGGGGATATTGATGCTCTCTAGGATTTCGTGTTGGCGCCAGACCTGACGGCGGGTGAAGAGGTCGAGGATGACCGCTGCCCGGCCCTCGGGGGCGCGCAGGTCGGGTGCCGTAGGCTGGAAGCTCACCGCGCGGCGCACGCGCACCCGAAAGGAGTGGCGGTCATCGTAGAATTCGGGGTCGCCCAGGTGGACAAGGCGGAGGGCGTCGATCACCGTGTCGAGGCCCATGCCGAATCGCTCGATGTAGCCGGCGTGGAACAGGAACTGGGCCAGGGTGGGGTTGCGCGAGAACTGGGCGGTGAGCAGCGTCTCGATGGTGATGGTGGAACTCAGGCCACCCGGCGACGACCACTCGATCACTGTAGGATAGACCAGGATACGCACCTGTGATCCGTACTCGCTCAGGTCGCGGTGGACGACGGCGTTGGTGGTCAGCTCGCGCAGGACGATTGACGGGGTGTCGAGTTCATTCACCAGGCGGGCACCCTCGATCCGGCTGATCGTGCAGAGTTCGCGGAGTTGGGCCACGGCGTCGTCGATCACCTGGAAGATGGGGCCACGGATCTGGCGTACCCGTGAGCGGGTTGGTATAACCTGGTCGGTGGCGAATGCGGCGATATCGATGCCACTCCCCGGCACCCAGCGGTCGGGCTCTCGGCCATAGGCGAGGATTCCGGCCACGGTGGGGCGGCGGGTGTCGCCATCAAGGGCCATCCCGCCGTAACGGTTCAGGTATACCATTGGATCACGCGGCCCAGGGTCGCGGCTCAGGTCGATGGCCGCCACAATCGTCCGTGCGACCAGATCGAGGTCGAGGTCGTCGATGGTCGCGCCAGGAACCAACTGGCGGTCGTAGGGGAGCGAGATCGTCGTCATGGTCTGAAGAATACCACACCCACGATCAGGGCTGGCCGAGTTGGTAATCTGTGGCAGGGTTCTGGCAACGTCAGCTTGCCCGCCCGCGCATGCTTTAGCGCGGTGCCACCCGAGTGATAGAGTAACAGCGTCGGGTTCGGCGCTCGACAAAGTAATCGATATGAGCGAGGAGGCGCCGATGCAACTTGATATGCTCCGCAGCGACCCGGCCTCACGATCTGTGCTTGAGGATCGCGCCCGCGCCCTCTCCCGTCAGGATGTGGCCACTGAGACCGAGGCTGGCACGTCGACGATCTCCTTTTTGCTGGGAGGATGCAGCTACAGCCTGTCGGCCCCGTCTGTGCGCGAGGTGCTGGCGCTCCCGCCGATCACGCCGCTGCCTGCCACGCCGCCCTTTGTCGCGGGCCTGGCCAACGTCCGGGGTCGGCTCGTGGTCGCCCTCGATCTGCGCCCCCTGCTTGAGATCCCGGCGGCCCCGCCCGTGCCCGGCAGCCTGCTGCTGGTGATCGGCGTCGGCGACCTCACCGCTGGCCTGATCGTCGATAGCGTTATCGCCGTAAGCCACCAGGCGGAAACCCTCGCCCCTACCCCGTCGGCAACGGCCGGGCGTGGGCAGCCCTGGGTGCGCGGTGTCGACTCCACCCTCAGCCTGCACCTTGATGGCGACGTGCTGTTGGCCGACCCGCGCCTCGCCGTGAACGCCGAGGGTGCTGAGTGACGCAGTGTTCGAAGTGCGCGCGCCATCTCCGCGATGGTCGCTGCAGTGCGCATAGTGTCCGGAGACTCGTATGAGTGATATTTTGTTGATCGAAGACAGCCAGAGTCAGGCGATGCGCTTCCGTCTGATGCTTGAGCGCGAGGGCTACAGCGTCGATATCGTCGCTGATGGGGCCGCCGGGTGGCGCACCGCATGCGCCGATCCGCCCCGCCTCATCCTGCTCGACATCGACCTGCCCTCCCTCGACGGATTCCAGGTTCTCGGACGCCTTAAACGTGACCGCAGTACCTCCGAAATCCCGGTGGTTATGCTCACCCACCGCGATAACGTGAGTAGCGTGCAGCGCGCCATCGATCTTGGTGCCGACGATTACCTGTTCAAGGATGATGCGCCCTACGAGCTGTGCGCCTCCATCGCCCAGGTGATCCATTAGGGGAAGCGGAACATTTTAATGATCCCGGCCTCCTGGAAGATCCGCGCTGATCTCAGGGTGCCAAGTTGCCCGCGCCGGGACGATTAAAAAATCCCGCTTCCCTAACAAGAGTCTGTGTGAAGGCATGGCAGCTACGCCGCTGGCGTGTTTCAGGTCGGGCGATTTCCGCGTGACCGTTTGTTGTGTGGGCCGCATTAGCCTACCGGGCAGCTTGGCACGCGGCTAACGCCACTACTACGAGCCTCACAGGCGCTGACGGCTCGGGTACGCTTTGTCTTAGGGCTGACTCTTCCACCCATCCACCCCACGCATCCACCCATCTACCCACCCTTCCATCTAGCCGACGCGCATTGCAGACTCATGGGAGGAACACCCTCCCGTGCCGCATTGTCGGCTGTAGAAAGCGAAAACCATGAACCTCTCCATTCGCATGAAGCTCCTGGCGGCACTTGGACTGAGCCTGGTGCTCCTGTTGGCGCTGGGTGTCTTTGCACTCTTTCAGATGAATGAGATGAACACGCGGGCCACATTTGTGGGTGAGAACAGTATCCCTACCCTGAACATGTCTTCTGATATGCGCCGGATTGTGAACCGCTATCGAGGGCTCCAGGGATCGCACTTGATTGCGATTACGCCGCAAGAGCAAACCCGTGTGCGTGAGGATCTGGCCTTGCAGGAAAAGGATATGGCCGTGCTGTTCCGCAGCTATGAGCCGCTGATTGCCGACCAGAAAGAGCAGCAGACCTACGACACAATTGTCAGCCAGTGGACTGACTTTGTGAGCCAGACCCACAACGCGCTGATAATCGTGGATGTCGGTGCCAGCGCGACGGAAAAGGAAGTTGCATTTAACACCATCCAGGATGAATTTCAGAACCTGGTGGTGAGTACGACTGCGCTGCGGGATATTGTCGACACCCAGAGTTCCGAGTCCCTGCGCATCGTGCAGACCACCTATGAGGGCTCGCGCACGCTGGTGATCGGCAGCACCGCGCTGGCGATCATCTCCGCCGCCGTCTTCGGCCTGATCATCTCAACCGCGATTGTCCGCAACATTGGTGTGCTCACCCGCGCCACCGCCGCAGTTGCCGGCGGCGACATGGGCCAGCAGGTCTCGCTGCTCAGCCGCGATGAGCTGGGCACCCTGGCCACGAGCTTCAACCAGATGACCGAAAACCTGCGGTCGAGTAAGGCTACCGAGGAGCAGGCGCACAAGCTGGAGATCCAGCGCAACCAGGCCGAGCGTGAGACCCGCGTCGAGATCCAGCGGGTTGTGGCCCACTACAGTGACTTTATCGCGCGTATCGCCGCTGGCGACCTCACCTCGCGTGTCGATGAGCAGGGCGATGTTGAGATGCGCCGGATCGGCATCGATCTGAACAAGATGGTCGAGGGTCTGCACCAGATCACCACGCAGACCCAGCAGGCGGCCGCAAACATCGCAGCGGCGGCGGCTGAGATCCTTTCCGCCACCACCCAGCAAGCCGCCTCTGCCGCCGAGCAGTCGGCCGCCCTCACCCAGACCACCACCACCATTGATGAAGTCAAGGCCATCGCCCTCCAGACCGCCCAGCAGGCTGCTCAGGTCGCCCACGATAGCCAGGCCGCCCTGAATGTGGCCCGCGAGGGTACCACCTCGGTCGAGGAGACGGTCACCGGCATGAGCCAGATCCGCTCCCGCGTTGAGAGCATCGCCGAGACCATCCTGGCCCTCGCGGAGCAGACCCAGGCGATCGGCATGATCATCACGACCGTGAGCGAGTTGGCCGACCAGAGCAATCTTCTGGCGCTGAATGCCGCTATCGAGGCCGCCCGTGCTGGCGAGCAGGGCCGCAGCTTCGCCGTAGTCGCCCAGCACGTGCGCGACCTGGCCGAGCGCTCGAAGGGGGCCACCCAGCAGGTGCGCGAGATCCTCTCGGAGATCCAGAAGGCGACCAACGCTGCAGTTCTGGTGACCGAGGAGGGTACCAAGGGCGTCGAGACCGGTGCGCGTTTGGCCGGGCAGGCCGGCCAGGTGATCCACCGCATTGCCGCCGAGGTCGAGGGCGGTGCCCAGGCCAACGTGCAGATGGCCGCCGCCGCGCAGCAGCAGACGGCGGGCATGGAGCAGATTGGCCAAGCGATGGGCAATATTCAGCAGGCCACCACCCAGGCGCTGGCCAGCACCCGCCAGGCCGAGCGCGCCGCCCAGGATCTGCATACCCTGGCCCAGTCGCTCCAGCGCACCATCGCGGCCTATCGGCTATGAGCTCTGCGCGAGGTTTGGGGAGGGTTTGGCCCTCCCCAAGCCTCGCCCCTATAGCCTATTACGCCCGTTGTAGTTCCCCTCGGCGGGGCGGCCCGGAACG
This sequence comes from uncultured Oscillochloris sp., assembly GCA_903887465.1. Lineage (GTDB taxonomy): Bacteria > Chloroflexota > Chloroflexia > Chloroflexales > Chloroflexaceae > Oscillochloris. The sequence goes on from CAISPW010000029.1 coordinate 6,794, forward strand.
CGAAAAGGGTTCCTTTTTGGGAGCCTGCGGCCCTCGGCATCTCGCCAGGAATAGAGGCTATCTATGCTCACCGACACCGAAATTATGCTTCAGGTACTCGCCGCCTTCCGTGCCGAGCAGGCCGAGCACCGCCAGGCGGCGGGCGAAATTCTGCTTGAGCTGGAGCGCGATCCGCTTCACCCCCAGCGGAAGGAGCTGCTGGATCAGCTCTTCCGCGAGGCCCACAGCCTCAAGGGCGGTGCCCGCGCCGCCGGGCTGCTGGATGTCGAGCGGATCGCTCACCGCATTGAAGATGTGTTTGCCGCCGCGCGCGATGGTCAGCTTGAGCTGAGTCCGACGGTGTGCGACCCGATCTACGCCGGGCTCGACGCGATTGGCGTCCTTATGGCTCACCACGAGGCCGGTGAGCCGCCCGATCTCGCGCCGTACGAGCCGCTGCTGGAGACGCTCACCCGCGCCCTCGGTAGCGTACCCGCGCCTGCCAGCGTGGTGCCCGAGCCGCGTGCGGCCCCCTCCTTTCCGACTCGCCCTAGCGAGGAGTCGGCCACCGTGCGCCTGCCCACGCGCATGCTCGACAGCCTGCTCAACGAGGCGGGCGAGCTGATGACCTGCACGCTGCGCGCCCGCGAGGCCGCCCGCGAGGCCGCTGAACTGGCCGAATTGCCGGCCCGTTGGCGGCGAACATGGCGGCGGATCGGCCCACGGATCGCGCGGCTCCGCGCGGCCCCTTCCTCCCAGCAGCCTATTGTTCACCACCTCGATGCCGAGATGCGATCCACCCCCAGCGCATCTGCCATCGGCGGGCAGCCCCGCGAGCTGGTCGAGGCGCTGGAGCAGGCCAACGATTTGCTCAGCGACCTGAGCGCGACGGTGGCCCGGTTTGCCCGGCAGGCCACCGAGGATCACGCCCGTCTCGCCGCCGTCACCGACCGGCTCCACGACCAGGTGCGGCGCACCCGCATGCAGCCCCTGGCCACGCTCTTCCCGCCCCTGCGCCTCCAGCTCCGCGAGATGGCCCGCGCTGCCGGTAAGCGTATCGAGCTGATCGTGGATGATGGCGGCGCTGAGGCCGACCGCCAGGTTCTCGACCAATTGCGCGAGGCGCTGCTGCATCTGCTGCGCAACGCGGTCGATCACGGGATTGAGCTGCCCGATCAGCGCATCGCCGCCGGTAAGCCCGAGGTTGGCAGCGTGACGATCTGTGCCGAGGTGAGCGGCGACCACCTTAACATCCAGCTCAGCGACGACGGCGTCGGGGTGGATCTGGCGGCGGTGCGCGCCCGCGCCGGAGCGGCTGGTATGATCATCGACACCGAGCAGGCGAACGAGGCGGATCTGCTCGACATGATCTTCTTGCCCGGCTTCTCGACCCGCCACACGGTCAGCGAGCTGTCGGGGCGCGGCGTCGGCCTCGATGTTGTCCGCACGCTGGTCGAGCGTATGAGCGGGCGCGTGTCGGTGCGGAGCCGCCCCGGCGTGGGCAGCGACTTCGTGATCAGCGTGCCGATCTCGCTGGCCCGCTCACACGGGCTGCTGCTGCGCGCGGCCGCCGCTGTGTACGTGCTGCCTCTCGACGCCATCCAGCGCATTGTCGCCATCACCCCCGCGCAGATCCGGCGTCTGGAGGGCCGACCGGTGCTGCGACTCGATGATCGGCCTTTGCCCTTGGTGGCGCTGGCCGATCTGCTCGGCGGCACCCAGATCTCGGCAAATTCGGGTGGCCTCGCGCTCATCCTGGGCAGTGGCGAGCGCCAGGTGGCATGCCAGATCGACGCTCTGCTCGGCGAGCAAGAGCTGGTCATCCACCACCTGCCCGCGCCCCTGGTGCGCGTCCGCTACGTCTCGGGGGCGACGATCCTCGCCGATGGTCAGGTGGTGCCGATCCTGGATGTCGTCGATCTGGTGCGGGCCGCCGCCGGTAGCCGCCGCGCCCCGCTGCCTGCTCCCACGACGGTGGAGGAACATCGGATTCCCACCGTGCTGGTCGTCGATGACTCGATCACCACGCGCACGTTGGAGAAGAACATCCTGGAGTCGGCAGGCTACCGGGTTCGGCTGGCCACCGACGGCCAGGAGGCGCTTGATCTGCTGCGGGCGATGACCGACAGCAACGGCTGCGATCTGCTGCTCAGCGATATCGACATGCCCCGGCTCAATGGCTTCGACCTGACCCGCCAGGTGCGCGGCGACACGAAACTGCGCCACCTGCCGGTGGTGCTGGTCACGTCGCTTGACGGTGCGGGCGACCGTGAGCGGGGTGTGGCGGCTGGAGCCGATGCCTACATCATCAAGCGCGCCTTTGACCAGCAGGCGCTCCTCGATATCATCAGCCGACTGGTCTAAGCTGCGCGAGGCTCCTATGATCCCGGTCACATCCGCCCTGTCCGAACTCGTCGTGACCCTGCGCATCGGTCGGCAGCGCTACGCGCTGCCGCTGGAGTCGGTGAGCCAGGTGGTGCGCCTGCCCGACCTGACCGACATCGCCGGTGCGCCGCCGACTCTGGCGGGCATGCTCAACTTGCGCGGCAGTTTTCTGCCGGTACTCGACGGCCACGTCCTGATCGGCGACCGATCCGCCTACACGCTCGACTGCAGCATCTTGGTGATCGTCCTCGGCGACGTGCCAACCCTCGGCCTGCTGGTCGATGAGGTGGAGGATGTCCACCCCATCCCCGCCGCGCACATCGTTGACCTGACTGGCGGCGCGGCCTTCATCCGTGGGATCATGCGCGACGGCGAGGGTACCGTGATCCTGCTCGACCCCGCCGCGCTGGGGGAGAGCATCGCAGATCTCATCTCCCTCTGAATCCTATAGCAATCCTACATAGGTTGTGAAGAGGAGTCGAGCCTTTAGGCGGCGCGCTCCGGCTAAAGCCTCGACTCCATGCGACAACTCTTATAGGATTGCTATATGGTCTTAGACACTATCGCAAAAGGCACGCTGTCCGGCACCGCCCGCCCGTTTACGGGCCGGGCGCTTGGGCTGGCAGCGTGCCTTTTGCGGTAGTGCCTATTTCGGCGGTGTCGGCTCGGTCGGCGGTGCCGGTCGTTTGGCGCGCTGCTGGAGCTTCGTCACGATCTTCGTGGTGTAGACCGCGATTGCCCGGTGTTCGTCGTCCCAGGCTTGCGCCCCCTCGATGATCAGGCTATCCTCGGGGTTTTGGATTGCCTCAGCCACCCCGCGCCACTGTTTGGCTCCGACATAGACGGTGTAGATGGTCTTCGGCACCACTGACGGTACTGGGACGCCCTTGGGCATGGCCGGCAGCGGGCCGAGGTAGGTGAGAACCAGGACCACGGTGTTCCCCCGTTCGACCACCGACTCTGGTCGGCCAATGAGCGTTACTTTCACCGATGTTGCCCTTCCTTGGCCTATTTTTGCCTCGTCGATGAGCGGCCCACGTAGCGCCCATGTGCATGTGACGATTGGGGGCGGCGCTGGGAGCGTGGGTGTTGGTTTTGCGGCGCTGCGCTGCGCCCGCAGCACGTGCCAATACTTTGGCGGGAAGATCTGCGCACAATCTTCTGGGGTGAGTCGGGTTCTGGCCAGGGCGAAGAACACGCCACCGAACGTCCGGCGGCGCGTCCCATTTGGGATGAGCATGCCGCCCTGCGCCTCGATCTGCTCCGCCTCCGCGACGAGATCCCACACCGTAGCGGGGCCGAGGTGCTTGATCAGCCGGCGGATGTGGGTTAGCGGCTCCGTCTCCTGCTCACCGAGGCGCATGGCCACGGCGAGTACGACTTCGTATTGCTGTAGCGGTGTGGTTGGCGCTGGGTCTGTGGGTCGGGTGGCGTCGGGCCGGGTGGTGCGCGCCGCCGCTGGGTTCTCACGGATCAGCTGCACCTGATCGGCGTAGCGACCGCGCGCCCCCTCGCGGATACGCGCGCGGACATGCTGCCCTGCCTCTAGTTGTGTGCCGCGCTCCTCAATGTTTGAAATGTGGACGAAGATTGAGCCGAAGTCAACCGTGCGAATGAATCCGTGAGTGTGGTGAAACACCAGTATCTTGCCGGTTGTCTGGCCAAGAATCGGGTCTTTGTCGGTGTCGGGTGGTATTGGCGGGTGTTCTGCCGGTGAATCAGTCATCGTGTCCTCATGGTCTTCACGCCAATATGCCTCAGCCGCACGATACGGGAGGCGATGTCTCTACCGCGCGTATCGTAATCTATCTCCAGTTCCACCCTCGCCCTTCGGCCCCGCTCGCGCTGGAGCGGGAGTGCGGTTGGGGGCGAGGCCCATGACATATAGGTATCTCTAATACGTAGTATACCGCGCTAGGATGCGCAATGCAAGAATATGACCGAACACATAGTATGTTTGTTCGATAGGCTAAAGCCGCGCAAATAGGGCCGCCTAAAGGCGCGACTCCTTTTCACAACCTATGTAGGATTGCGATACCATCTTTTTTTGTGGATGTTTGGCGGCGAAGCCGTCAAACATCCACAAAAAGTGCGGTCTGGGGCGCAGCCCCCAGCCGCTGCAACCGCCTTGCGCTTCACGCGCCAAGAGGATTGTACTCTATGTGTGGAGTGGTATAATGGGAGATTAATCCAGATCGTTTGGCATCGCTTGTGCAGCTATCTCCTACGTCGGTGATCGTGGCCACGAACCCCTCGTGGCGCGGGCAAGCGCCTGCCGTGCGCCGGTGGCCGCCCACGTCACCGTGCCGATCATACGGACGAAAGGCTCTCGCAATGGCTGATCTTGCCAACTCACCCGCATCTCCTGCGGATGATATACCGCCGCTAGCCCCGGAAGCGTCAGACGACAGCGCCGACGACCCGGTGCTGATCCCGGATGATCGCTTTCCGATTGTCGGCATCGGCGCGTCGGCTGGCGGGCTGGCGGCCTTCGAAGCGTTCTTCTCGGCGATGCCCGCCACCCCCGCGCCCAATATCGCTTTTGTGCTGGTGCAGCACCTGGCCCCCGACCACAAGAGCATCCTGAGCGACCTGATCCGGCGCTACACCCCCATGCAAGTTTTTGAAGTTACCGATGGCATGGTCGTGCAGCCCAACTGTGCCTATATCATCCCGCCCAACCGCAACATGGCCCTGCTGAACGGTACGCTGCAGCTGATCGCGCAGGCCGAGCCGCGTGGCCTGCGCCTGCCGATCGACTTTTTCTTTCGCTCACTGGCCCAAGATTTGCGCGAGCGGGCGATCTGCATCGTGCTCTCGGGCACTGGCAGCGACGGAACCCTGGGGCTGCGCGCGGTCAAGGGCGAGGGCGGCATGGTTATGGCCCAGACGCCCGAGAGTACCGATTACGATGGTATGCCGCGCAGCGCCATCGCCACCGGTATGGTTGACTATGTGCTGGCACCGGCGGCGATGCCGGCCCAGCTTGCTACCTATGTGGCCCATAGCTTTGGTATTCGGCAATACCTTACCCCTCCGCCTCTGCTGAGTACGATGGATACACTCAAGAAGATCTGTGTCGTGCTACGGGCTCAGACCGGCCACGACTTTTCGCAGTACAAGGAGCGCACGCTCATCCGCCGGATTGAGCGACGCATGGCTCTGAATCAGATCGAGCGCGCCGACGAATACCTCGCGTATCTCCAGCAGCAGATGAACGAGGTCGATGCGCTCTTTCGTGATCTGCTGATTGGCGTGACCAGCTTCTTTCGTGACCCGGAGGCGTTTGCCATTCTGGAGTCCCAGGTGATTCCACGTATTTTTGCCGCGCACGTGGAAGATCAGGTGGTGCGGGTCTGGGTTTGCGGTTGCTCGACTGGCGAGGAAGCTTACTCGCTGGCCATGCAGATTCAGGAGTATCTGGAGGCTCTGCGGCAGCCGGTGAAGGTGCAGATTTTTGCGACCGATATTGACACGCGGGCGATTGAGCATGCTCGCAGCGGGATCTTTCCGGCGAGTATCGCTGCCGATATTGCGCCCGAGCGGCTGGCGCGCTTTTTTGTCCTCTCCCCCGATGGCGAAAGCTATCGCATCCATAAGACCATCCGTGACCTGCTGATCTTCTCGGTGCAGGATGTGATCAAAGATCCGCCCTTCTCGAAGCTCGACATGATCAGCTGCCGCAACTTGCTGATCTATCTGAATGCGGATCTGCAACGCAAACTCATCCCGCTGTTCCATTATGCATTGAACCCGACCGGCGTGCTCTTCCTGGGTACCTCCGAGACGGTCGGGGAGTTCAGCAACCTGTTCGCCTCGCTGGATCGCAAGGCCAAGCTCTATCTGTGCCAGGAGGACGCCCCCGGCACCGTACATATGCAGTTGAGCGACTTCGTCCCTGTGGTGCCCGATGGTGGCACGTCGTCCCGACTGCGGCGCGGGGTCGGCCAGGATACGGGCGCGATCAACCTGCGCGGGCTGGCCGAGCAGGCATTGCTGGCGCACTACAATCCGGTCGGCATCCTGATCAACGGGAGTGGTGAGATCTTACATATCATCGGCTGGAGTGGCACCTATCTGCAGCCCGCCCCCGGCGATGCGGGGATGCAGATCCTGGCGATGGCTCGCGAGGGGCTGCGGCGTGAGCTGTTCACTGCCCTGCACCGGGCGGTCGCCCAGCGCGAGGTCGTGAGCTACCATGGGCTGCGGGTACGCACCAACGGGGATTTCACCACGGTCAATCTGACGGTGCGCCCCGTGATCATGCCTCCGAGTGGGATGGTGCAGCCTGATATGTTCATGGTCGTGCTGGAGGCGGTAGAGTCGAGCGATCTGCCGCAGGCGCAGGCCGTCGCGGGGGCCGGGGCGCAGATCTCCGATCAGGACACGCGGGTCACGAGCCTTGAGCACGAGCTGCAGTCCAAAGAGGCGTACATCCAGACCACTCTGGAGGAGATGGAGACCGCCAACGAAGAGCTTATGTCGGCCAACGAGGAGTTGCAGTCGCTCAACGAGGAGTTGCAATCGACCAACGAGGAGCTGGAGACATCCAAGGAGGAGCTGCAGTCGGTCAACGAGGAGTTGATCACGGTGAACGCCGAGATGCAGCATAAGGTTGTGGAGCTCTCGCGGGCCAATAACGACATGAACAATCTGCTGGCCGGCACCGGGGTGGGCACGCTCTTTGTGGATATGGGCATGCGGATTGCGCGGTTCACCCCGATGATCACCTCGGTGATCAACCTGATCACGCCTGATGTGGGCCGGCCGGTGAGCGATATTGCCTCTAACCTGGTGGGCGACGTACACCTGGTGGATGCGGTGCGGGAGGTACTGGATACGCTGGTGCCGAAGGAGGCCGAGGTGCAAACCCGGGCGGGCGCGTGGTATCTGATGCGTATTCGGCCCTACCGCACGCTGGAGCAGGTGATCGAGGGTGCCGTACTCACCTTCATCGATATCACCCAGCGCAAGCAGGTTGAGGCGACGCTGCGCCAGAGCGAGACGAAGTTTGCGAATGTCTTTCGGGCCATCCCCGATGGGCTGGTGGTGAGCCGCCGCAGCGACGGGATCATCCTCGATGTGAATGCGCGCTGGGAGATGCTGTCGGGCGTAAGTCGGCAGTTGATGCTGGGGCGGAGTATCCACGAGCCGGGTATCTTTGTCGCCCCGGCCGACTGGCATCGGATGCTCGCGCACCTGTCTGCGCACGGGGAGGTGCAGAACATGGAGTTGGAGATCTGGCATACCTCTGGCAAACGCTGTCCGGTGTGTATGTCGGTCGAGCTGTTCGATCTGGAGTCTGAGCCGTGTCTGCTTATGCTCTTTCATACGCCGACCGAGTATGCGCTGACGGAGGAAGCCCCTCCGGTGCCCGCCGGAGAATGATCTGGGGGCGCAGCATGGTAGCGTTTGCGACGCTTGTTGTAGCGGATTCAGCCGCGCGCGGCTGAGCTAGAGCAATCCTACATAGGCTATGAAAAGGAGTCGAGCCTTTAGGCGGCCCTATCCGGCTAAAGCCTCGACTCCACGCAACAACTCCAAGAGGATTGCTATAAGGGTCCATGAAATGGCAATTTCTGATGACTCCCCACCCCCCCCCCCCCCCCCAGGGGGGGGGCGCAGATCACACCCATGCTTGATGCTATGGGCGCGGAGCCGACCATGACACAGTCACCCGAGGAGCGTGAGCGGCTGATCCACGAGTTGCACGTGCATCAGATCGAGCTGGGGATGCAAAATGATGAGCTACGCCGTATTCAGGAGGATCTGGCGATCTCGCACGCGCGCTATTTTGATCTGTACGACCTAGCCCCGGTCAGCTACGTTACCTTGAGTTCCGATGGCGTGATCCAGGAGGCGAACCTCACCGCCGCAACGGTGCTGGGCGTGCCGCGCAGCGCTCTGCTCCAGCGCCCGATGTCTCAGTTTGTGTTCCCCGAAGATCAAACTATCTACTACCGCTACCACCGCACGCTCGCGTCGATGGGCGGGTCGCAGGTGTGTGAGCTGCGCATGCTGCGGCAGAACGAGGCTCCGTTCTGGGCGCGGATGGAGACGTCGGTGGTGCCGGGGGGGCACAACGCGGCGGTCACGCGCCGCACCGTGTTGAGCGACATCAGCACGCGGGTCGCGGCGGAGGCGAGCGTCCGCGAGCTGAATGCCACACTTGAGCGGCGCGTCGATGAGCGGACGGCGGAGCTACGAGCGAGCGAGGAGCGGCTACGCCGCACGAACCTCGATCTGGAGCGCGCCCTACGGCTCAAAGACGAGTTTCTGGCGATGATGAGCCACGAGCTGCGCACGCCGTTGAGCGTCGTTTTGAGTCTCGCCGAGGCGCTGAATGAGGATCTCTACGGCCCGCTCACGGGGGCGCAGCGTAGGGCGCTGGTCACGATCTCGCAAAGTGGGCGGCATCTGCTTGCGCTGCTCTCGGATATTCTCGACTTGGCCCGGATCGCGGTGGGCCAGGAGTTGCTCGATCGCGAGTCGGTCGACATCGCCGTCATCTGTCAGATGGCCCTGCTGATGGTCGAAGATGCCGCCCAGGCGAAGGATCTCCAGATCAGCCGCTTGATCGCGCCGGGGCTTGTCGGGCTACACGCCGACGCGCGGCGGCTTATGCAGATCTTGGTCAACCTGCTCAACAACGCGGTAAAGTTCACCCCGGCGGGCGGGTCGGTCGCGCTCGAGGTGACCACCAACGTCGCCCGAGATCACATCCAGTTCAGTGTGTGGGACAGCGGGATCGGCATCGCGCTGGAGGATCAGGAGCGGATCTTCGAGCCATTCATCCAGGCGGATGCGCGCCTTGCGCGGCAGTACGGGGGGGTGGGGCTAGGGCTGGCGTTGGTGCAGCGCTTGGCGGAGTTGCATGGCGGCAACATTCGATTGGTGAGCGTTCTGGGCCAGGGCAGTCGCTTCATCGTCAGCCTGCCTTGGTCGGCGGCCGAGAACTGCGCGCCGGCGGTGGTCGCCGCGCCAGAGGTGGCCGCCCTCCCCATTTGGGTGACGCCGCCTCGGGTGGTGCTAGCCGACGACCACGAGCCGTCGCGGAACCTGTACACAGATCTGCTCACGAGCTACGGATACCAGGTGCTGACCGCGCAGACGGGCGAGGAGGCATTGGCCCTAGTCGCCGCGCAGCAGCCAGACGCGGTGATCCTCGACATCCAGATGCCGGGGATGGGCGGGCTGGAGGTGATCCGGCGCATCCGGGCGAACCCGGCCAGCGCCGGGATGCCAGTTCTTGTACTTACGGCGCTGGCAATGCTGGGCGACCGCGAGCGCTGCATGGCGGCGGGGGCGAATGTCTACCTCACCAAGCCGGCAAACCTGCATAACCTGCTGGCGAAGCTCGGCGGGCTGCTGCCACAGCCGCCGGGCTAAAGCCTCGACTCCACGCAACAACCCTAAGAAGCACTACCGCAAATGTCACGCGGTCGCGGCAACGTTCGCCGGGGGCTTCAGCCCCCGGCGAGGTCTACAACGGCCGCTGAAGCGGCCTCAGACAGGCCGCGCAGGCGGCCGTCGTAGGCCGGGCGCTCAGCCTGACAGCGTGACGTTTGCGGTAGTGCCAGTTTAGATCCCTGGATCCGGGATCACGATGCGTACCGTGTGCTCGCCGGCCATGCCGTCGAGCGGGATCTGGCCAGGGCACCGCTCCTCGCCGTCGAGGAACAGCGCGCCTGCGCCAACCCCGCGCTCGACCGTGATCCGGTAGGTTGTCGCGCCGACTCGGTAGGTTGCGGTGTAGCCCGGCCACTCCGGCGGCAGGCACGGGTTCACGCTCAGGGTATCGCCCTGGCGGCGCAGGCCGAGCAGTTGCTCGACGCCCAGGCGGTAGAGCCAACTGGCCGAGCCGGTGTACCACGTCCAGCCGCCACGGCCCGCGTGACCGGTGGCGGTGTAGACATCTGCGGCGATAACGTAGGGTTCGACCATGTAGCGATCATTATCCTCAGCGGCGTGGCGTACCGGGCTGATCAGCCGCAGCAGATCGGCCGCACGTTTGCCCTCGCCGAGCAACGTCCAGGCCCAGATCGTCCAGATCGCGGCGTGGGTGTACTGGCCGCCGTTCTCGCGCACGCCCGGCACGTAGCCCTTGATATAGCCGGGGTTGTGGTCGCTCTGGTCGAAGGCCGGGGTGAAGAGTCGGATCAGCCCGGCCTCGTGATCCACGAGTTGTGCGTCCACAGCTGCCATGCCCGCCCGCGCGCGGGCCGGGTCGCCCGCGCCGGCGATCACCGCCCAGGACTGGGTGAGCGAGTCGATCCGGCACTCCGCGCTGGCCTGCGACCCGAGCGGCGTGCCGTCGTCGTAGAAGGCGCGCAGGTACCAGTCGCCGTCCCAGGCGCTAGACTCAATTGCCGCGCGCAGTCGCTCGCTCTCGGCCCGGTAGCGTGCGGCGCGCCCACCATCGCCCCGGCGTTCGGCCAGCGCCGCGAAGGGCGTCAGCATAGTGATCAGGAACCAGCCGACCCAGACGCTCTCGCCGCTGCCGCCCGTGCCCACCAGGTTCATGCCGTCGTTCCAGTCGCCGGCACCCATCAGCGGCAGGCCGTGCGATCCCATACGCCCCAGGCCGTAGTCGATTGCCCGCACGCAGTGTTCGTACAGCGTGCCGCTCTGCGCTGAGACCGTGGGCAGATCGTAGTACTCGGCCTCGTCGGGCCGCAGCGGGCGGCCCTCTAAGAACGGCGTTGCCACGTCCAGCAGCGCCGTATCGCCGGTGTTCTCCAGGTAGTGCAGGGCGACGTAGGGCAGCCAGAGGTAGTCATCGGAGAATCGGGTGCGGACGCCGCGCCCGGTGGGCGGATGCCACCAATGCTGCACGTCGCCCGCGCTAAACTGGCGGGCGGCGGCGCGCAAGATCTGGGCACGGGCCAACTCCGGCGCCGCCTGAACCAGGGCCATCACATCTTGGAGCTGATCGCGGAAGCCATAGGCACCGCCCGACTGGTAGAAGGCCGAGCGCGCCCAGACCCGGCATGCCAGGGTTTGGTAGAGCAGCCAGCCGTTGAGCAGCAGATCGAGGGCCGGGTCGGGCGTGAGTACCTGGGTTGCCCCGAGCAGCGTGCGCCAACTGGCGATTGCGGCGTGCTGCGCACGGGCGGCCTCAGCCGGCTCGCGATAGCACGCCACCAGCCGGAGGGCCTCGGTGGCATCGGCAGCCTGGCCGAGCAAAAAGACCAGCTCGCGCTCCTCGCCGGGAGCCAGATCGACCGCGCAGCGGATCGCGCCGCAGGGGTCGCGCCCGACGCCAATGTGGTTGGAGAGGTGGCGTGCGGCCATGCCCGCCGGCCGCCCGAGGTCGCCGTTGCGCCCGATGAACTCGGTGCGGTCGCCGGTGTAGCTCACCTGGCGCTCGCTGGCGGCGAGGAAGGCCACCCGCCCGCCGAACTCGACATTGTAGGCGTTGCGGGCCAGCAGTGCGGCGGCATCCTCGTCGTAGGCGGTGACGATATAGGGTGCCATCTGGGCGCGGAAGACGCCCAGCACCCACTCGACGTAGAGCGTCGCGCTGATCCGCGTGGGCTGATCGCCGTGGTTGCGCAGCCGCAGGCGGAAGATTTTTACCGGGTCATCGTTGGGGACGGAGAGGGTTAGGTGGCTCGCGATATCGCCGCGCTGGCGCTCGAACACGCTATAGCCGAAGCCGTGGCGCACACGCACGTGGCCCGCGCCGGCAGGGCGCGGGGTGGGCGACCAGAACGCGCCGCTGGTCTCATCGCGCAGGTAGATCGCCTCGCCGACTGGGTCGCGCACCGGGTCGTTCGACCAAGGCGTGAGTCGATTCTCGCGGCTGTTGGCGGCCCAGGTGTAGCCGCCGCCGCTCTCGGTGACGATAAAGCCGAAGTCGGCATTGGCCACCACATTTGTCCAAGGCGCAGGTGTGGGCCGGTCGGGGGCGAGGTCAATCACATACTCACGCCCGTCGGGCGTGAATCCGCCGTAGGGCGAGGGCGCGATCAGCTCGACCGGCGGCAGCGGCGCGTCGGGGAGGCTGGAGCGCAGGGGCTCGGCGGGGGCCTGGCCGACATCAGCCTCGCGGCGGCGCAGGTGCTGGGCCAGGTCGCCCCGGCGTGTGGCCAGCAGGGCGCAGGCCACCGTCTCCAGCAGCACCCGGTCGGCCTCGGGCACCAGGTCGCCGCGCAGGATGAAGACACCGCCGCGCTGGTTGAGCAGGGCGCCGGCGCGGCTGCTGCGCACGAGGCTGAGCAACTGATCCTGGCGGCCCTGGGCGTAGCCGCCGCTGTCCTCGTTGAGGATCACCAGATCCACCGTCAGCCGCTTGAGTCGCCAGTACTCGTGGGCGCGCAGCAGTTCGGCCACCAGGGTCAGCTCGTCGCCCGCACCGGCGCGCACCAGCAGCATGGGGAAGTCGCCCGAGATGCCGTAGGCCCACAGGCTGGGCTGGCCCTTGGTATTCGCCGTCATCGTTTCGGGCAGGGCACGTCGCCGCACGTCGAGGTAGAGGGCGGCGCTGGCCAGGCGCTGGTAGCGGTGGGCCTGGCTGGCGTCAATGTCCAGGTCACGCAGTTCCACTTGGCTCTGGGTCCAGGCCAACTCGAAGGCCCGCGCGGCGGCGGCCGGGTCACGCAGGCGGTCGGACAGGGCCAGGGCCTCGCTGCGGCTCTCGGCCACGCCGGTGACGAAGGTGATCTGGGCGCTGGCGCCGGGCGCGATCCGCACGCGCCGCCGCAGGCTGAGGGATGGGTCGAGGACGGCGCCGGTGTGTCCGCCGAGCGGCGTGTGGAGCGCCTGCGGGTCGGCCACATCGCGCCCGCGCCCGATGAAGGCCGCCCGGTCGCTCTCGTGCTGGGTCGCGCCGAGGGCGTGGCCGCGCACACTGACGCTGTGAACGACCCACGGGCGGGAGGCGTCGGGGGTGCGCGGGCGGCGCGAGGCCAGCAGCGCGTCGTGTTCCGGGCTGAACTCGGTCTCGACAAACAGGTTCGCGAAGGCCGGGTGGGCCTCATCGGCGGCGGGCGGGGCCAGCACCACCTCGCTGTAGCTGGTCAGCTCCAGCTCGCGCGGCGCGGCAGTCAGGTTCGTCAGCGTGACCCGGCGTAGCTCGGCGTTATCTTCGGGCGAAACCACGACCTCCATCCAGGTGTCGATCCCGGCCACGCGCTGGCGGAACTCGGCCTTGTCGAGCCCGTAGGTCACCTGGTAGCTCAGGGGCCGGTGGCGGGTCGGCTGGTAGGCGCTGGACCAGACCGCGCCGCTGCGTGCGTCGCGGATGTAGATATAGCTGCCCCAGTTGTCGCGGGTGACATCGGAGCGCCAGCGGGTGACGGCCAGGTCGTCGAAGAAACTGCCGCCACTGCCAGCGGTGGTGAGCATCACGCTATAGCGTCCGTTCGAGAGCAGGTGCGTGTAGGGGACGGCGGTGAAGGGCGTGGCGAACTGGCGCGGCAGCGGGGGCGCGGCGAAGGCAATCTGCGGGGCGCGGGCCGTTGCGCGGACGGTCTGGCTTGGCCGGGCCTGTGGCACCCGCTCCTGGAGCAACATCTCAGCCGATTGGACGAGGGGCTCGGCGTGGAAGCGCCGCTGCATCACGTCGCGGTGCAGGGTATTGGCCAGAGCCAGCAGGCTCATGCCCTGGTGGTGGGCCATAAACGAGCGGACGATCACCCGGCGCTGACTGGGCGGCAGCCGGCTCGGGGTGTAGTCGGCGGCCTCGTACAGCCCGTAGGCTCCGAGCATATCGTCGGCGATCAGGGCGCGCAGGTTGGCCAGCGCCTCGGTCGGGCGCACCGACAGGGCCAGCATTGTCGCGTAGGGCGCGATCACCAGGTCGTCATCGAGGCCGCTCTTCAGCCCCAGGCCGGGCACACCGAAGGCGTGGTACTGGTAGTTCATCGCCAGGTCGCGGGCGTTATAGGCCGACTCCGAAATGCCCCAGGGCACGCCGCGCTCCTTGCCGTAGGCGATCTGGCGGGCGACGGCGGCGGTGTAGGTTGCGTCGAGCAGGGTCTCGGGGTAGCGGCGCATCAGCAGCAGCGGCATCAGGTACTCGAACATGGTGCCGCTCCACGAGAGCAGGGTCGTGTGCATGCCCACCGCCGTGAGGCTGCGCCCCAGGCGGAACCAGTGCTTCTGCGGCACGTCATCGCGGGCGATGGCCAGGAAGCTGCCGAGCCGCGACTCGGAGGCCAGCAGGTCGTAGAAGGAGCCGTCGCGTCGGGCATCCGCCACGTTGTAGCCGATGGAGAAGAGGTGACGCCGGTCGTCGTAGAGGAAGCCAAACTCCATCGCCTCGACCTGCGCGGTGCAGATCGCGGCGATGCGCTCGTGGCGGGCCAGCAACTCGGCGGCGTCTGGGCTACCGGCATCGGCCAGTTCGCCCAAGGACGGCGGATACTCGTGGTGCTGTGCCGCAGGTACCAGGGTATCGAGGTCGTCCAGGAAGCCGTGGGCCTGGGCGCCGAGCCGTGCGGCCCACTCGGCAGATGGCCCGCCGAGATGAACATCCGCTACCCACTCCAGCACCTCGCCCATCAGCTCACGGTAGCCGTCCACGGTCTCCGGCGCGGCATGGATCAGTGCGCGCAGGGCGGCGACGGCCCGGCGCGCGCCCGCCGACTCGGCCAGTTGTGCCTCCAGCATGGCGAGGGTATCGGCCAGCCCGGCCAGCGCCTGCGGGCCGATCAGCGGTGTGTCGATTAGGGCGAGGTAGCCTTGGCGCAGGGTGAGCAGGGCACCGGCCAGGTTGCCGCTGTCCACCGTCGAGACATAGGCCGGCGGCAGGGGAGCCAGAGTCTGCGTGTCGTACCAGTTCAGCAGGTGGCCCTCGTGGCGGGCCAGCCGCCCCAGCGTCGCCAGCGCCCGCTCGCTGCGTGCGGCCAGTTCCAGCGCCCCGATGTAGCCGAAGTCGTGGGCGGCCAGGTCGGCCAGCAGTTGCAGGCCAATGTTCGTCGGCGAGGTGCGGTCGGCGATCACCGGCTGCGGCGTCTCCTGAATATTATCGGGGGCCAGGAAGTTGGCCTCGGCGCGCACGAAGCGCTCGAAGTAGGCCCAGGTGGCTCGGGCCAGTTGCCGCAGCAGTTGCTGATCCTCGGCGCTAAGCGGGAGCGGCGCGTCGATGTGTGGCTGATCAAGCCAGGCCGCGAGGCCCGGCGCGGCCAGCCAGGCGGACAGCACCGGCAGGGCGGCCAGGGCACCGGCCTGATGTCGGCATGGCAGGACGGCCAGGGCCGCGCCGATGGCGACCAGCGGCGTGCCCCGGCGCAGCATCGGTGTATGCGAGCGCTGCAAGCGATCCTGAGACTGGGCGGCTGTCTCCCACTCCAGCAGATTACGCCGCGTAAGCAGCGTGCGGGTCAGCGTGCGGACAATCGCGTCGATGTTGAGGACGGCCTGGTCGGGCAGCAAGGCCGTATTGAGCACTAGGCGCTGCGCACTCAGTTGGAGATCGCGCCCCCTGGCCCGCAGCGCATCCAGGTTGCCGGGGTCGCGGGCGGCAGCGAGGGCGGCGGCGGCGAGGTCGAAGGCCATGGGCGCGGCCAGATGCGCCAGGGCCAGGCCCGTCCACACCGCCGGGTTGCCGGGCAGCCAGCGCCAGCCCGCCACCAGCAGGGCGACGGTCGCCGGGGGGGTCAGGCTCCGCCGCAGATTATCGTAGATCTTGTAGCGGGCGATCAGCGGCAGCACATTTGGCCGCCAGCCATCGCGGCCCGGCGTGCGCAGCAGCAGCCACGCCGCGATCTGCCAGTCGCCGCGCACCCAGCGATGCTGGCGTGCGGCCCATGCGGCGTAAGTGGTCGGGTAGCTATCCACCACCTGCACGTCGGTGAGCAGCCCGGCGCGGGCGTAGAGACCCTCGATCAGGTCGTGGCTGAGCAGGGTATTCTCGGGGAAGCGCCCGTCTAGAGACTCCCGCAGGGCCACCGGGTCGTAGATACCCTTGCCGGCGTAGATGCCCTCGCCGAACAGATCCATGTAGGCATCCGAGACCGCCGTGGTGTAGGGATCGACGCCGACATTCCCGGCGAAGGCCCGCGCAAAGCGGCTGGCCGTGGCGCTGGGCAGGTCGATGCCGACACGCGGCTGCAAAATGCCGTAGCCCTCCACCACGCAGCCGGTCTGCGGGTCGATCCGGGCCTGGTTGAGCGGGTGGGCCAGCGTGCCGATCATGGCGTGGCCAACATCGCGCGGCAGCTGCGTGTCGGCGTCGAGGGTGATCACATAGCGCACCCGATCCAGCACGCGCATGTCGCCGACCATGGCCACGTAGGAGGTCTCGCGGTCGCCAGCCAGCAGGGCGTTGAACTCATCCAGCTTACCGCGCTTGCGCTCCCAGCCCATCCAGCGGCCCTGCCGCGTGTTCCAGATCCGGCGGCGGTGCAGCAGCAGGAAGCGCTCGGGGCCGTGGCGCTCAGCGAGTTGGCGCATGCGCTCGGCGGACGCCTCCAGCAGCGAGGCGTCCTCGGGCATGTGTTCCTCAGGCGCGTCGGCGAAGTCGGTCAGCAGGGCGAAGTGCAGGTTCTGGTCCGGGTTGGCCAGGGCAATCACCTCCAACCCGTCGAGCAGCCGACCGACGCTGTCCGGGGTCAGCAGCAGTGTAGGCACCACCACCACCGTCGTCAGTTCGGCGGGGACGCCCTCGGCCAGATCCAGGCGCGGCAGCACACGCGGCGGCAGCAGCCGGGTAACGACGCGGTTCACCAGTTCGGCCGCCAGGGCGCTGGCGGGGATCAGGGCCAGGGCGATACCAAGTAGGGGCGAAGCAGCGGCTCCCTGCACCTTGGGCTGCCGCTGCTTCGCCCCTGCGAACCCCGCCCCCTGCACCTTGGGCTGGCCCGCATTCAGCGGCTGGCGCTGCTTCGCCCCTGCGAACCCCGCTCCCTGCACCTTGGGCTGCCGCTGCTTCGCCCCTGCGAACCCCGCTCCCTGCACCTTGGGCTGCCGCTGCTTCGCCCCTGCGAACCTCGCCCCCTGCACCTTGGGCTGCCGCTGCTTCGCCCCTGCGAACCCCGCCAGCCGCAATCCGGCGGCCACGGTGGCCGCTGTGGCCAGGCTGATCGCGCCCAGATACAGCGGTGTCGGGTGATCCTGGGCCGTGCGGCGGATGCGCTCGGCGGGCGTCGGGCGGTAGCCCAGATCGGCCTCGAACGCAGGGCGGCCCTGATTTTCTAGGTAGTAGCCGATATGCCGTCGCCGCAGATCGTTGCCGGGCGCAGCGGCGGCGCGGGCGATCAGCCGCCGGGCCACCTCATCCTCGCTCAGCCGCGCCCGGTGCGCCAGATCCTCGACGGCGTGCCGATAGCGGTCGCGGGTGGCGAAGGTGCTGCGCCCGTAGGCTCCCGCCGGGTCACGGTGCAGCAGCAGCTCGATCTGGCTCACCTGCTCAAACCAGTCGGGCCAGTCGAGGGCGCTCAGGGCGCGCATGCTGCCGATGGTGTTGCCGACCGAGACCTGGTTGGCGGCCTGGCGCTGGTGTTCCTCGTGGACGAGCGACTCGACCGTTTCGTGTGGGGTGACCGGCTGGGTCTCCAGCCAGGTCACCAACCGACCGATGTCGTGTTCGCCCTCGTGGGCGCGCAGGCGGCGCAGGAGTTGGGCGGCGAGGGTGACGGGCAGGGCCGGGTGGCGGCGGGTGAGGGCGCGCAGCACGCTGGCCTCATCGACATCCTCGCCCGGCGCGCCGAGCAACCGCTCGGCCCAGGTGTCCGCCTCGTGGCGCAGCTCGCGCACCTGCAGCACCTGGGCCGCCAGTCGGCTGAGGTTCTTCACCAGCCCGATCCGCAGCATGATCGGGACGGCCCACAGCTCGCCCATGCGCAGCGGTGTGACCGACTGGTAGGCGTTGAGGAAGCGCAGCAGCGTTTCGGCGTCCACGCGGCCATCGGTATGCCCGATCAGCTCCAGGGCGACGGCGTAGACGCGGGGCAGCCCGGCCAGCGGGCCGTCCCGCAGCTTAGGGAGCTGGCGGTAGTAGCCCGGCGGCAAGTCGTGGCGGATGGCGCGGATCTGCTCGTTGACGACGTGGAAGTTATCGATCAGCCACTCGGCGGCCGGGCTGATCAGCTCGTGTCGTCGGAGATCTTCGCCGAGGCGCTGGTGGGCGGTCGCGATCTGCCGCCCGTCGCGCTCAAGTGCGGCGCGTAGCGGGTCGCCGCCGCTAGGTCGCACGGCGGCGGTGCGATGGTCGTCCGCCAGGGTGTAGGCGTGGGCGTCAAGCTGCGCGGCGCTCAGCAGATCGCCGCGCAGTGGGGCAAAGGTAGGTTCGGCAAGCGGATTCTGGTCGGGGGATGGGCGCAGGTGTGCGATGAGCGACCGGAAACCGCGCACGAGCGCTGTGCGGGTGTTCTGAGAAATTACAAACTCCTTTGTGTCACCGGGTCATGATGTCACCCCCCGGCGGTGCGACCGCGCAGCATCATACTGACTTCCCGGCTCGATTGTCGCAGGGGCAGATCCGCACGGGGGCCAAGATCGATGATCTGGACGCACAGATCCCGCCCGCCGCTCGCCAGTTCGGCGGCGAACTCCAGTTCATCGCGCAGCGTATGGACGATTGCGTCGAGTGGGAGTCCGCTCGCGCGGGCTTGGGCGACCAGGTCGCTGAGCCGCGCTTCGAGTACGTCGATGCTGATTACTGGTTCGGGGAGGGGGGGGGCCAAGGTGTTGAAGAGCTGGCAGACCGGGCAGGTGACGCCGAGATCGCCGGTTTCGGGCGGATCGAGCGGCGTGCCGCAGTTCGCACAGCGCGGAGACGGGGCATCACGCATCGCACACCTCCTGGGCGAAGGCCCGATGAGGCACCCGAGCGGTTCGCGCAATGGTGGGGTGAAGTGGGTGGCCTGCGGGTGCACTGTCGGGGGGAGTGAGACGATAGTCCGTCACATCTACAGTATCAGAATATGCAAAAAAAGGCAATACGGCAAAAGATGTTCATCAGGGCATGAGCAAAGTCGCCTCCGGCGGGGGTTTGGGGGTGGCAAAGCCACCCCCGAAAGATCTTTTTTTGTTGGTTTTTGGCGGCTTCGCCGCCAAAAACCAACAAAAAGCGAGGTCTGGGGCGCA
>CAISPW010000030.1 GCA_903887465.1 uncultured Oscillochloris sp.
AAAACGCATCAGGCGTGGATTGTTTCAGGCAGCAGACGGCAAGCGGATTATCAATGCCGATGTGAACGGAAGCCTGAATATTATCCGAAAAGCAATCCCTGTAGCCTTTCGGCAGGGGATCGGGGGTGTGGTAGTCCACCCTGTAGGGATTGCCCCTACAAACTGAGTACCGTGCGATAAAACGCTAGGGAAAAGTGTACTAATGCCCAGGAGGGACAGCGTATCCGGCGCGTCCCCTACGAAGTCTGTGTCCTGCAACGCGTGCGGGAGCAGGTGCGCTGCAAGGCGATCTGGGTTGAGGGCGCCCGGCGCTACCGCAACCCAGACGAAGACGTACCCCAGGACTTTGCGGCGCAGCGAGCGACCGCCTACGCCAGCTTGGATCTCCCCCTCGACGCGCACGCATTCCTTGACCCCCTGCGCCAGACGATGGAAGATGCCCTCACCCGCCTGCACGACGGCCTCCCGACGAACCCGCTGGTGACGATCCGTACGCGCCGGGGCAAGGGCTGGATCGGCGTAACACCGCTCAGCGCGCAGCCGGAGCCGTTTCACCTGGGACAACTCAAGGGCGTGATTGGCGAACACTGGCCAACCACCAGTCTGCTGGATATGCTCAAGGAGACGGCCCTCCGCACCCGCTGCACCGACTGTTTCTCCAGCCTCACCGTGCGCGAACACCTACCCCCCGAGGTGCGGCAACACCGCCTCTTGCTCTGCCTGTTCGGGCTGGGCACCAACACGGGCTTGCGGCGGGTCAGCGCCGGGAACCCGGAGGTGAGCTACAAAGACCTGCTCTACGTGCGCCGACGTTTCATCACCTGCGACCATCTGCGGGCCGCCATTCAGACCGTTGCCAACGCCATCTTCGCGGTGCGCCAGCCCGCGATCTGGGGTGAGGCGACGACGACGTGTGCGTCCGACTCCAAGAAGTTTGGCGCGTGGGATCAGAATCTGCTCACCGAGTGGCACACCCGCTATGGTGGACGGGGCGTGGTGATCTATTGGCATGTCGAGAAGAAGGCGACCTGCATCTACTCCCAATTGAAGGCGTGCTCGTCCTCGGAGGTGGCGGCCTCGATCACGGGAGTGATCCGCCATGCGACCACGATGCAGGTCGAGCAGCCGTACGTGGACAGCCACGGCCAGAGCGAGATCGCCTTTGGCATGTGCCATTTACTCGGCGTCGCGCTGCTTCCCCGGCTCAAGCCCATCCATAGCCAGCGGTTGTATCTGCCGACGCCAGCGCACGCGGAGCGCTACCCTGGCCTCCAGCCCGTTCTGACGCGGGCAATCCGGTGGGAGCTGATCGCGCAGCAGTACGACGAGCTGGTGAAGTATGCCGTGGCCATCCGGGACGGCACGGCAGACGCTGAGGCAATCCTCGCGCGCTTCACGCGCAACGCCGGGCATCCGGCCTACCAAGCGCTCGCCGAGCTGGGCCGGGTGATCAAGACCATCGTTCTGTGTCGCTATCTCCACGATGAGTCACTGCGCCGGGAGATCCACGAGGGGCTCAACGTGGTGGAGAACTGGAACAGCGCCAACAGCTTCATCTTCTACGGGCGAGCCGGTGAGCTGTCGCGCAATCGGCGCGATGATCAGGAAATCGCGATGCTGGCCTTGCACCTACTCCAGATCAGCATGGTCTACGTGAACACGCTGATGATCCAGGATGTGCTGCGTGACACAGCCTGGCGGGCACGACTGACTACCGAGGATTATCGCGGGCTGACGCCGCTCATCTACGGCTACGTCAACCCCTACGGCTCATTCCACCTCGACCTCTCCACCCGTTTGTCCATCGTGGAGGGAGAGGCCGCATGAGGGCAGAACCCGCACGTACCTGCTATCGCTTAGTGCGCTACAGGGCACGAATGTTGGGACAACCCCGGGATGGTTCAACTCGTTTGCGGCGCGGGGACTCACGGTCGTCGCCGTCGTCACCGCACGGGTGAGAGAGACCTCCGTGGATAACACCGTGCAGCAGGTATATGTCACCTTCAACGCGCAGCAACTCGGCCCGTTCAGTTCTACCGTATCCCGCACGTCCTCTCCGACGAGCGAGCTACGACTCTCGCCCTCGGGGGATGTCTCGACGTTCTGGCACGAGGTTATCCACTTCCGTTCGTTCCTCAGCGATGGCGAGGTGGCGACGATGCACACCGCGCTACAGAATCAATATCGAGGTACGTAGCGCCTATGGTTATCAGCGAGACCCAGGCTATCCTGGATAGCCCACGTGTCTCACGAGCCCAGGTGGCTGACGTAGCAGGACTGTCGCGGTTACGTCTTTTTCGCACAAGGACGATTCGATTTTCGTCTTCGCTACGCCTCAGATCTCATCTCGGTTTTGTGAGAAATAACGAGATCGTAACATACAAGTGGCATCTTCTGTGATACAATAGTGTTAACCAACTAGGTTAACGATATCGGCAGAAGCGTGGACATTCTCTTCCTCAACGACCGCGATGCCCGGGATTTTAACGATTCCAAGCGGCTTATCACCACGTATGGCCCGCACAACGCGAAGCGTATTCGCCAACGCTTGGATGATTTGCGTGTCGCAGCAACCCTCGATGATATGAGACGGCTGCCGGGCCGACTGCATCCCCTCCACGAAAATCTGGACGGCTGGTTCGCCCTCGATCTGAAACATCCTGATCGGTTGATCATTCAGCCCGCCAATGACCCGCTGCCCCAGAAGGCGGATGGGAGTCTGGATTGGACGAAGGTCACCGTTGTGCGCGTCATACGGGTGGGGGATTATCATGGGTAAGCAAAGTATCAACCAGTATCAGCCCGACATCGTTTCACCACCTGGCGACACGCTCGAAGAGTTGCTCGAAGAGCGCGAGATGACCCAGGCCGATCTGGCGGAGCGTACCGGGCGATCGAAGAAATTGATCAATGAGATTATCCAAGGTAAGGCACCGATCACTGCGGAGACGGCGCTCCAACTTGAGCTTGTACTCGATGTGCCAGCGCGATTCTGGCTAGAGCGCGAGCAGCAGTATCGCGAGTCACTGGCTCGCCGGGATGAAGCGGCCAGTCTGGCGGCGTTTGTGGACTGGCTCACGCAGGTGCCAGTGAAGGCCATGATTAAATTAGGCTGGATCCAACGCTATCCGGAGCCTATCGCGCAGCTTCGTGAAGTGCTGCGATTCTTCAGCATTGCCTCGCCGAACCAGTGGGAAGGGATGGTTGTCGATTATCGCAAGTCGCCCGCCTTCGAAAGCGACCCTCTGGCTATCTCGGCATGGCTGCGGCGCGGCGAACTGGACGCGCAGAAGGTCGTCTGTGCGCCATTCGATGAGGTGGCGTTTCGTGCGGTACTCTCGCGTGTTCGCACGTTGACCATAGAGGCAGTCGAGGATTTTCAGCCCCCGTTAGTCACATGGTGTGCGGCCGTGGGTGTGGCCGTGGCCTTTGTGCCGGAGCTTCCCCATACCCACGTCAGTGGAGCGACCCGATGGCTCTCGCCAACACGTGCGCTCATCCAACTCAGCCTGCGCTATAAGACGGATGATCACCTCTGGTTCACCTTCTTCCACGAGGCTGGGCATATTCTGCTGCATGGCAAGCGTGAGGTCTTTCTGGAAGGTGATCGGGCCAGCAATGAGAAGGAGCAGGAGGCGAATCGCTTTGCCGCCGATTTCTTGATCGCCCCAGAAGACTGGCAGCGTTTCATTACGACCAGGGACTATCGGAGTAGTGCCGCGATCCGCGCCTTTGCGCACGAGATCGGCATCGCCCC